>DHFK01000199.1 GCA_002400365.1 Anaerolineales bacterium UBA4826
CAACGTAGCGCCGCTGGGATACTTGTGCGCATCGGCGGGACGCCATTGTTGTTCGACATGGGGCCGGGGACGCTCGCGCGGCTCGCGGCGGCGGGCGTCAGTTATCGCGATCTCGAGTACATCTTTCTGACGCATCTCCATTCCGATCACACGCTGGACTTGGCGACGTTCTTGCAGGCGAATGATTCAACGCCCGGCTGGACGCGGACGCGACCCGTACACCTGATCGGCAGTCGCGGTACCCGGCGATTCTACGCGCAGTTGATGCAAACTTATCCGGGCATCGCACCGCAATCGTACGCGCTGGATATTCACGAACTCGGCGCGGCGCGCGTTCCTTTCGGCGCGTGGACGATTGAAACGGCGCACACCGGACATACCGAGTCGAGTATCGGCTATCGCATTGAGGCAGAAGACAAAACGATCATTTACACCGGCGACGCGAAGGACAATCCGGAACTCGTGCGCCTCGCGCGCGACGCGGATCTGTTCGTGTGTGAGTGCGCGTTCCCGCGTGGCTACCCCACGATCGATCACATGACGGCGGACGCGGTTGGCCGCATCGCGCACGCGGCGAACGCGAAACGCGTGGTACTCAACCACTTGTATCCGCCTGCGCTAAAAGTGGACATCGTCGCGCAAGTCCGCGCCGCGTTCTCAGGCGAGATCATCGTCGCGGTGGATGGAATGCAGATAGAGGTATAGGGCAAATTGACAAGGGGCGAAAGAAACGCGCGCCAATCAAAAGCGTGGCTTGTGTGGCTGGGTCTGTTGCCGTTCTTCCTGTTCGGCCTCGCGTTCGAGATCATCCCAGTGCTGACACTCGTGCGCTCCAGTTTCACCGACAAAGGCGCGTTGACGCTGAATCATTTTGAACGCGCGCTCACGCCGCTGTTCATCGAATCATTTCGCAACAGCATCCAACTGTCGGCGGCGACGGCGTTCCTGGGTGTCGTGTTCGGCACGCTGGTCGCGCACGCGATTGTTACCACGCGCAATCGTTTCGTGCGCGAGGCGATCACCGCGCTTGCCGATGTGACGACAAACTTTGGCGGCGCGCCGCTCGCGTTCGCCTTCATCGTCGTCCTCGGTTCCACCGGCGTCGTGACGCTGATTCTCAAAATGGTCGGCCTCAACTTGTACCCAACGACGTTCCGTGTTTACTCGATTCAGGGGTTGACGGTTGCGTATCTGTACTTTCAGTTGCCGTTGATGATTCTGCTTATCATCCCATCGCTCCTGGGTTTGCGGCGCGAGTGGCGCGAAGCCGCGATCAATCTCGGCGCATCGTCGTTTCAGTACTGGCTCCGCGTCGCGCTGCCGTTTCTCGCGCCGTCGCTACTCGGCGGATTCTTGTTGTTGTTCGCGAACGCCTTCGGCGCGTACGCGACCGCATGGACGCTCACCGGACCCGATGTGAATCTCGTCACGGTGCAAATCGCTGCGCTCGTGCGCGGCGAAGTGCAACTCGATCCCGCGCTCGCGGACGCGCTCGCGATGCTATCGCTCCTCGTCATGACGATTTGCGTCGCGGGCTATCAGTGGCTCGGCGGGCGCGCGCGCAAGGGGGCACGATGACCCAGTTCGCCTCGGCAAGCAAAGATCGCGGCATCTGGCGCGGCATTGTCCTCGCGCTCTTTCTGACGTTCATGATCGTCCCGTTCCTCGCGACCGTCCTCTTTTCGATTTCGGTGCGCTGGGATCGCACGATTTTTCCCGAAGGGCTGACGCTCGAATGGTGGGAGCGCGTGACGAGTCGTTCCGCGTTTGAGACGACGCTGACCAATTCGTTGATCGTTTCGCTCGTGACGATGTTCGCGCTCGCGCTGCTCGTCACGCCGACGGCGTACTGGGCGCATCTGCGCGTGCCGCGCGGCAAGCCGTTCATCGAATTTCTGACAATCATTCCGTTCGGCATTCCCGGCGTCGTGCTCGCGCTCGCGCTGATTCGATTTTATTCGGATGTGCCGCTGCCATTGATCAACACGCCGAACATTCTCGTCGCCGCGTGTATGGTGATCGCGCTGCCATTTATGTACCGCCCGGTCGCGAACGCGCTCGACGCGGTTGATATTCACACTTTGACCGAAGCCGCGCAATCGCTCGGCGCGGGCTGGCGGCAAACGCTGTGGCGCGTCATTCTGCCGAACATTATGCCCGGCGTCATCGGCGGTTGTCTGCTCGTCTTTTCGACTGTGTTCGCGGAATTCACGCTCACGAATCTGCTCGTCGGCGCGCGGTTCAAGACCTTTCCGATTTACCTGGTCGAATTCACGCGTTTCGACGGACGCCAGGCGAGCGCGCTCGCGGTGATCAGTTTCGTGGTCGCGTGGCTCACGTCGCTGTTGATCATCTGGATTGCGGGACGTGGCGGGCGCCCCGCGGAAGCGCTGGGCGCGCGGTAAGAAGATGAGGAAACTCTGGAACTCGAGGGAATGGAGGTGATCGAGGAGAACTGTGTGTGAAGTAGGAAATCTGAAATCAAACGTTGGATGTTAGAGGTTAGAAGTTGGAGGTTGGATTGCACCAGTCCAATCTCTAATCTCCACTCTCCAAAGGAGGAGAAATGAAGACACGCGTTTTCGTTCTGGGGTTGCTGATAATCTTGGCGATCATCGTGGTTGCCTGCGCGCCTACACCAGAACCAACCAAGGCGCCCGCACCGACGCAACCCCCTGCGCCCAAACCAACCGAAGCGCCGAAACCGACGACTGCGCCCGCGCCCGCCGGACCTTCGCAGGCGATGCTCGACGCGGCGAAGAAGGAAGGGCAGGTCATCAGTTACGGTATGTCAGATGATTGGGTCAATCTCGAAAACATCTGGAAAGCGATCGAGAAAAATTACGGCGTCAAGCACACCGACACGGACATGACAAGCGCAGAGCAGATCACGCGCCTGCTCGCGGAAAAGAACGCGCCGGTGATGGACGTCGCGGACATCGGCTTTGATTTCTTGGGCAAATTGCTCGAGAACAATCTGGCGCTGCCATACAAGAACGCCAACTGGGACAAGATTCCCGCCGAGTTCAAGGATCCCGAGGGACGCTGGGCAGTGGGGTACTGGGGTGCGATCAGTTTTCTCGTCAACACGGACCTCATCAAGAATCCGCCGCAGACCTGGGATGACCTGCTCAAGCCCGAGTACAAAGACAAGGTGTGCAGTCGTGATCCAGCGGTCTCGACTTATGCGACCGGTTCTGTTCTGGCAGCCGCGTACGCCAAGGGCGGCGGCGAGGCCAACGTCAAGCCCGGTCTCGATTGGTTCAAGCAACTGCGCGACAGCGGCAACCTGCGCGCGGGCGTCGTGCTAAACGTCGCGGCGGTCCAAAAGGGCGAGTGCCCCATCTCGCTCGTGTACGATTTCGATGGATTTGCCAAGCGCGACGCGACGAAACTGCCATTGCAGGTCATCATCCCGAAGGACGGCACCGTCGGCATGTTGTTTGCGCAGTACATCAGTGCCCAGGCGCCCCATCCCAACGCCGGGAAACTTGCGCTTGACTATTTCTACTCGGACGAAGGGCAGATCATGTTCGCGCAAGGATACGCGCATCCGGGACGCAAGGACGTGAAACTGCCGGACGACGTCGCGAAGAAGATGTTGCCGGAGAGCGCGTACGGCAAGTTGTACTTCCCTAAGAGTCTGGCGAGTTTCTCGAAAGCGGTCAACGACATCGTGACCGGCTGGAACGCGATCAAGGGCGCGGCGGCGCCCGCGCCGGCGATCCCGCAAGCGCTGATTGACGCCGCGAAGAAAGAAGGCACGCTGGTTTCGTACGGCTTGCCGACGGATTGGTTGAACTATGGCGGCATCTGGAAGATCATGAAGGACAAGTACGGTATCACCAACAAAGATACCGATATGTCCTCGGGCGAGATCATCGCCGCGCTGAAGGCGGAGAAAGGCAAGCCGGTTGCGGATGCCACCGATCTTGGTTTCAACTTTGCGCAAACTGTGATCGACAACGATCTCTCGCAGCCGTACAAACACGCGTACTGGAATGAAATTCCGGATTACGCCAAAGACAAGGACGGCAAATGGTCGGCGGGCGCGTGGGGCGCGATCGCGTTCACAGTGAACAGAGACAAGATCAAGACCGTCCCACAGAAATGGGATGACTTGCTCAAGCCGGAATACAAAGACACGATCTGCATGAAAGACCCGCGTTCGTCCGCAACGGCGAACATGGTTGTGCTGGCTGCCGCCGTGGCGAAGGGCGGCGACGAGAAGCATGTCAAGCCGGGCCTCGACTTTTTCAAGCAGTTGAAGGCGAGTGGCGCATTGCGCCCGGTCTCGCCAAGCACGTCAACCATTCAAAAAGGCGAATGTCCGATCGTGCTCTTCTGGGACTTTGACGGGCTGAGCAAGAAACGCGACTTGAAGATGAACCTCGATGTCGTCATCCCGCAAGACGGCTCGGTTGCGGGCTTGTATATCCAGTTTATCACCAAGGGCGCGCCACATCCGAACGCTGCGAAATTGCTGATCGAGACAATGTACTCTGACGAAGGGCAGTTGGCATACGCGAACGGATTCGTGCACCCAATTCGCACCGCCGTAAAGATTCCGGACGATCTGAAGAAGCAGTTCCCGCCGGATGATGCGTACAAAGTCGTGAAATTCCCCAAGGACTTTGTCGCGCTCGACGCGGCCGCGAAAGCAATCTCTGAAGGCTGGGCGCAACTGGTACAGTAAGCATATTCCGCGGGCGTTAGGTGAACACAGCCGAATCAGATCAACTTCTGATTCGGCTATTTTGTTCACGCCGCACCCGTCTGGGTTGGATCATGTTTGTCTGGATCGAAACTCACCGACGTTTCCCTCGACTGCGTCGAGCATTGACTTGACGGACTAACGTGAGATNNACTGTTTAGAGACGATAGCATTAACGAGGATTCAGTCGAACACGCATTTGACCATGACCGTGGATTTGATGATGCTTTGCGCGACGATTTGACAAAGCCGACGATGCGTGTTAGTATTCAAGAGAATTCTTGAATACTTTAGGTGTTTGCCTGTGACTATTTCTGAAAAGAAACAACCCCCTGCCAACAAGCAAGACCTCTACCGCCTCTTCGCGCGAATCGCCGCCGCGATGGCGAATCCTCATCGTTTGGAATTACTCGACCTGCTGGCGCAAGGTGCGCGCACCGTAGAGGAATTGGCGCGCGAATCTAACCTGAGTATCGCCAATGCCTCGCAACATCTCCAACGCCTCAAACGCGCGCGCTTGGTGATCGACGAGCGGCAGGGATTCTACATTCGCTACCGCATCGCCGATCCGCTCGTCACACACTTGTGGCTCGAAATCCGCGCGGTCGCGTCGCAACAACTGACGGAAGTGAGCGTGACGCTCGACGCCTACCGCGCACAACGCCACGAGTTCAAGCGCGTTTCCGTCGAAGACCTGCGCACGCGCTTGGAAAAAGGCACCGCCGTTCTGCTCGACGTGCGCCCGAGTGCCGAGTACGCGGCAAGTCATTTGCCCAGTGCACTTTCCATTCCACTTGAAGAACTGGACCGCCGCTTGAGCGAATTGCCGCACAGTCGTACCGTCGTCGCCTATTGCCGTGGACCGTACTGCGTGTTGGCGGATCAAGCTGCCGAAAAACTACAGCGCAAAGGATTCCGCGTCGCGCGCTTGGAAGAAGGCGTGCATGAGTGGCAGCAAGCCGGCTACTCGCTTGCGTCTGCCCGCGAAGCGTAACCAGGAGAACAATCCATGCTCACCAAGGTGACCTCGGTCGTCAAGTCGTTCGTGGATGAAAATCTCGGTAATTCATCGTACCTCGTGGCATCGGAACAGACACGCCAAGCCGTTGTGATTGATGCCGAACGCGACATTGATCGCTACGTGCGCGTCGCCGAAGGATTAGGTCTGCGACTGACGCATGCGCTCGACACGCACTTGCACGCCGACTTTGTTTCGGGCGCGCGCGAACTTGCCGCACAATACGGCATTACGATCGGCGCGAGTGCGGATTCGAATCTCGCGTTTGATTATCTGCGATTGAAAGAAGGCGACACTCTCTCGCTCGGCGATATAAACCTGGGCGTGCTTGCTACACCTGGGCACACCCCCGAGCATATCAGTTTCGCTTTGGTCGAGGAGAATCACACAGAACCGACCGCACTATTCACTGGCGGTGCGCTCATCGTCGGCGGTGCGGCGCGGACGGATTTATTGGGACATCACTTTACCCAGCCGTTGACGCATCTGCTGTACGAAACGCTTCACCAGAAAATTCTTCGCTATCCCGACCACGTGGCGATTTATCCCACGCACGGCGCGGGATCGTTTTGCAATGCGCCGTCGAGTCCAGAACGCATAACCACTATCGGGCGTGAGCGACAATCGAATCCGCTGGCGTTTGCCAAATCGGAAGAAGAATTTATCGCGCACGCGCTGGACAACTTGCCCTCGTATCCTACCTATTTCAACTATCTGCGCGCGTTGAATCAAGTGGGTGCAGAAATTTTGCGCGGCGTGCCAGTGCTAAAGCCACTCGCGCCGCAAGCGGTACGCACACAAATGGCGCAGGGCGTTGCCGTCGTAGACACACGCACGCCGCGCGAATTTGCCGCGGGACACATTCCGAATTCGTACGGCATCCCTGTCGGCGCGCCGCTCAGCACCTGGG
>DHFK01000238.1 GCA_002400365.1 Anaerolineales bacterium UBA4826
TCTGCGAGAAAACGGGTTTCTACTAACCCACGACGACCCGTCCGCGCTTGATGACGGTCTCGACTAGATTCGCGCCAAAGCGGTACGCCAGATGCCGATAGTCCGGCACATCGGCGATGAGCAGCACATCTGCTAATTTGCCCGGCGCAAGCGAGCCGACGCGATCGGCGACGCCAAGCGACGCCGCGGCGTTGATCGTCGCGGCGACGATGGCTTGCGCGGGCGTCAGTTTTTCATAGCGACACGCGAGCGCAAGGATGAACGGCATGGACTCGCACCAGCACGTCCCCGGGTTGATGTCGCTTCCCAGCGCGACCGGCACATTCTCAGTGACAAACGCGCGACCGTCCGCGAAATTCGTTTTGCCCAAACCAAACGTCGTCCCCGGCAACAGGACCGCGACGACGTTGGCTTTTGCCATCGCGCGCATCTCCTCGCGCCGGGTGACTATCAAGTGGTCTGCGCTTGCCGCGCCCAGTTCTGCCGCCAGCGTTGCCGCGCCGAGGTTCGCGAATTCGTCCGCGTGCACGCGCAAACCGAATCCCAGTTCCTTCGCGCGGGTTTGGATCTTGCGCGTCTGCTCCAGCGTAAACGCGCCGTCGTCGCAGAATACATCGCAATAGAGATTGGAGATTGGAGATTGGAGATTGGATTTGGCAATCTCTAGTCTCCAATCTCTGATTTTCGGCAGCATCTCCTCCGCTACCAACTCGACGTACTCATCCTCCCGCCCCTTGTATTCCTCCGGCACCGCGTGCGCGCCGAGGAAGGTCGGGACGAGGTCTATCGGGTGCTCCGCGTCGAGCGCGGCGATGGCGTCGAGCATCTTGAGTTCGTTTGCCGGGTCGAGTCCGTAACCGGTCTTGACTTCGGCGGTCGTCGTGCCATGCGCGAGCATCGCGTCCAGCCGTGCGCGGGCTTGCGCGACCAGGTCTTGAAGCGACGCGGCACGCGTGGCGCGGACGGTGCTCATGATGCCGCCGCCGGCTTTTTGGATATCGAGGTACGTCGCGCCTTGCAAACGCATCTCGAATTCGTTCGCGCGGTCGCCGGCGAAAACGACGTGCGTGTGCGCGTCCACAAAACCGGGCAGGACGATCTTGCCGCGCGCGTCAATTTTGCGCGTGGACGCGTCGGCAAGCGCGAGGAGGTCGAGCGTGTCGCCGACCGCGACGATTTTCTCGCCGCTGATTGCGACTGCGCCGTCGCGAAGGATTGCGAGATCGCCTTGCGCTGTGCCGCGCTTGGGCGCAGTGCCCGCGAGCGTCAGCACTTGGTTGGCGGAATGGATGATGAGGTCAATGGACATTCAAACTCCGCGTCGGATCGAGTGGGCAGGGGACGATTCTATGCAGACTGCTATGGCTGATATGATGGCGACGTGTAATGCCCTGCGCGGGTTGGGTTGCTATCATGCAACCCGCTGTTGACCGATGATGTATTCCATCGTATACTTGAGTTCGACAGTGTGGCTCGCTGCACCGCATTACGCGCGCGGGTTGTGCGGAAAGATTCCGCCTAGACAACCCGGTGGGGATATTATACAGAAAACTTCCGTATAATCAATCGTGGTAGCACCACAATGAACCCTGGACGCGTTCGCGTGCGCGAACAACTTGTTAGCCACAGAATCACACAGAAGCACACGGAAATATTCTGTGGAATTCTGTGTGTGGTTCTGCGGCAGATTAGACCTCCACGATTGGGTGGGGTGCTACCTCAATCGTCGGCATAGATGATTACTCTCATTGAAGATACAGCAACCAGAGTCCTGGAGCACGATCCTGATAGCGTGGTGCGTTATCGCTTGCTTCGCGATGTGTTGAAGTTAGCCCCGGGGACTCCCGAGTTGCAAAAGGCGCGCGATAACTTGAAGCAGAGCCGATGCATTCAGGAATTGGCTAGTGAACAACGGGCTGATGGTGGCTGGGGCGCGTTCCATTCCAGAAGCACGCGCTTGGAGCAGAAGATTGCCTCGACGGAAGTAGGTGTGGAGCGTGCCTTGGCCTTGGGGTTGGATGCATCTCATCCCGTCCTGCACAACGCTTCGTCGTGTATCCTCAACATCATGCAAGGGGTGATCGCGTTTCCCGATGCTGCCGAGAAGAATGACCGCTGGAAAACTGGCAAGCGGCTGTTTCTCGCGTCCACTTTGTCGCTCATTCATCCAGCGCATCCCCTTTTGAACAGCGATAGAGAACTATGGCACGTGATTGCCAGAAGGACGTTTCAATCAGGCAAGTACAGCGAGGAAGATGAAATCAGGGCACACGCTGAATTGACGGGAGCCACGGTCAAGGGCAGTTATCTTGCGCTCAACGGCAGATATCAACTCAATATCCTCGGCTCAATTCCTGGAACGCTATCCAGAGAACTTGAAAAAGCATTACTCGCTTGGATCTGGGAAAAGCCAGGTGGAATAGGTTATTTGGCCGTCTCGCTAAACCGCGAACCTCCCACGCAAGTGGGAGGACTTGATCGTTGGTTGGCTTCGTTGGAGATGTTGGCTCGGCTTTTCCCAACCTGGGTCCATTTCGCCCAGTCATCAATAGACTGGATCTGGCAGCAGAGAAACCCACAGGGATACTGGGACTTTGGACCAAGACCGCGTGCGCTCTCCTGCTTGCCACTATCAGCCAATTGGAGAGAGAAACGCAACCGATTTTACGATTGGACAACGAGGATTCTTATCTTGCTGAGAAAATTTTATGCAGGTAGTCAGCCGTTCGGGAGCCAAGCGGCTTTCTACTGAGGAGGCATTACCTCTATGAGTCCAATCCGCATGTCACGGTTGGAATCAGCGGTCCGCGTCGTCCTCGAGTTCAACGAAGCATTCAACCGGCATGACGCCGCAGGCATGATGCAGTTCATGAGCGACGATTGCGTTTTCGAAAATACTTATCCAGCCCCCGACGGCACGGTGTACGCGGGGAAGGAAGCCGTCACGCGGTTTTGGCAGGATTTCTTCCGCGAGTCGCCCCATGCCCACATCGAGATCGAGGAGATTTTTGGCTCTGGGATTCGGTGTGTGATGCGCTGGAGGTACGACTGGATAGATGCGGCGGGAAAAAAGGGGCATGTCCGCGGAGCCGATATATTCCGAGTGGAGCATGGCGCCATCCGCGAAAAGTTGTCCTACGTCAAGGGATAGTGCTGGCTCTCGGTGTTCGATTTCTCCATGCGGCTCGCGCACATCTCCGCGCCGAGAAAAGCATCCGCGTCCTGCCGCGTCCTATAGATCGCGCTGCGCGAACACGCGCACCGCCAGCGCCAATGCGACGACAAGATACGCCGCCGCGTACACAATCTGCAAATTGCTCGGCACCGAAACGGTAAGCATGGGCCCGCTGAAGGAAACGCCCAACATCTGCGCCAGCGGCGGCGTCATTTCGTACGCCGCGCGCCGCCACAATGCCTCGCTCGGAATGATGAGACTGGAGACGATGCCGATGTTGATCGCGGCTGGGTTCTCCAAAATCGCGCCAAACTGCTCGACCCAGCCGCCGATGAACGCAATGCCGTACAGCCCAAAGATCACGCCGCCCGTCGCGAGCGTTGGCAGCGTGCTGCTGCACAGCAGCGTGACCGTCATGATGAGCAGCGTTTCGAGATAGATCAGCGCGATGCCGTTCCACACATTCGGCACGACATAGCCATCGAGCGCGTACGCGACCGCCATCACCCCGCCGACCATCAGCACGAGATAGAGCGCGAGCAACCCCGCGAACCCCAGCCATTTTCCCAGAACGATTTGCGCGCGTCGCACCGGCTTGGTGACGATCGCCTGAATCGTCCCCGACCCGATTTCGCCGGCGAGCGTGTCCGCCGCCACGAGCGCGCCCATCGCGATCGCGAGAAAATTCACCGCGTACAGACCGGCGAGCGTCAAGAAATTATCGAGCCCGCTCTTGAAAAGCGTATTGAGCACTTCGGACTGCCGATTCATCGGCAGGGCTTCCTGGCGCATGAGGTAAAAGCCGACCGCGTACAACACCAGGAACGCCACGCCGAGCAAGAACGCGGCGAGCAAAATGCGGCGGCGCACCGCTTCGAGAAAAGTGAGGCGCGCGATGACGAGAGCCGCCATCACAACCCTCCATCCGTGCCGACGATTTGCATGAACAAATCTTCGAGCGAAAGATGTTGCGGCGTCAGCGCGTACACCGCGACGTTCTGCGCGACGAGATAACGATTGATCGCCGGCAGCACCGATTCGTCCGCGACGGTCAGCGTCACCTGATTGCCATCGGCGCGGAGGTCTTTGCCCCATCGGCGCAGCCCGTCCAGCACGCTCGGCGTCAAGCCGCTCGCGCGCACCGTGACACTGGTCGCGCCGTTGACCAGCGTCTTTAGTTCGCTGACGCGGATCACCTCGCCGTGCTTGATGAACGCGACACGGTCGCAGGTGATCTCCACTTCGCTGAGCAGGTGCGAGTTGAGGAAGATCGTCGTGCCGCGCTTTTTCAAATTGGCGATCATGTCGCGCACGAGACGGCGACCAACCGGATCGAGGCCTGACGTCGGCTCGTCGAGGAAGACGAGCGCGGGATCGTTGAGCAGCGCCTGCGCGAGTCCGATACGCTGCAACATCCCTTTCGAGAACGTCCGCAGTTGCTTGTCGCGATACGGCGACAGCCCAACCAGGTCGAGCAGTTCGTCAATCCGTTGGCGCAAGCGCGCCGCGGGCATGGCGTAGAGTTGTCCGTGCAGATCGAGGAACTCGTTCGCGGAGAGCCAATCGTGAAAGCGAAAATGCTCCGGCAGAAAACCCATCTTGGCGCGTGCGGCGCGATCGCCCAACGGCGCGCCGAGCAAGGTCGCGCTGCCGGAGGTCGGCGCGACGAGACCGAGCAGCATTTTGATCGAAGTGGTCTTGCCCGCGCCGTTCGGTCCAAGAAATCCGAAAACCTCGCCTTGCTGCACCTGGAGCGTCAGCCCGCGCACGGCGATGTTTTCGTCGAACTCTTTGCGCAAATCGGTGGTTTGAATTGCCAGGTCTGTCATCGGCAAAGTTCAATAGTGCGACCCTGGCACTTGCGTTCCCGCCAGGGCAAGTGTAGTGCGATAGTTGAATGCCAACTAACGCACTATCGCACTAACCAACTATTTGAGTGAATTTGCCATCGCGAGCGCGGCGGTCGTATCACTTCCCTGTCCGCCCACCGCGTAGATGACGCCGTTCTTGACCCAAATGATCAGGTACTGCGGCGCGTCGCCGAGCGGGCGTTGGATCAGATAGCCGCTAACGCCGTCAACGTTGATCGGTTTGTACTGCGCGGCGTTGCGCGGAATCGGCATGACGAGCGTCGAAGTCCAATCCACCGTCTGCGCGTACGCGTGCGCTTGTTCTTTCGTCATCCCGGTGAACTGCAAACCCAATTCCGCGAGTTGCTGCACGTCGAGCGTGGGCGGCGCGTCCACACTGGGGCTGGGGATTTGCGTGACGATGATGCAGTTGCTCATCGTGCGACTGGGCGTGCCGTTCAGCGAACTTTCGTCCATCAGTTCGGGACAGTTGCCGTAGCCGGCGGCGACGCCGCGCGGAATGTCCACCTTGACCACCGCGCCGTCAATTGACGCGGGCAGGACGAGATGGCTCGCGCCGGCTTCGTTCAGCAGTGTTTGTGTGCGGGCGCGGTTCACCGTCATCTCGAACGTCGCGCCGCCCTGCACGGTCAACTGCGGCGTGTCGCTGCGGCTGGCGGGCAGACGCACCTGAAAGCCCGCGACTTGGCTGGCTTGCTGCGCGTTCGCCACCGCGCGCGGCGCGTCCGGTTTTCTCGTCAGCGTGACCGAATCGGAAAGCAGTTGGGTGATTTGCTTGCTGAGACTTGAGCCGACGCCGAGTTCCTGCAAGCGCGTTGGGTCTATGCTGACGACCGTGACCTTGGACACGCGGAACTGCGCGAGCACGCCCTGCGCCCACGCGCGCACGGGCGGCAAGGTCATCGAAACGGCGATCAGGGCGACGAGCGCGAGCATCGCCCACGCGGGGCGGTAACGCCGATTGAAGATCTTTTGCATTGGGAAACTCTCTTTCTGCAGGCGTCGAGTTTTGAATCGGGCGAGCGCGGCGTACGGTGTCATTGCGAGGAGCGATCCTGAGCGGAGCCCTTCGCCGCTGCTCAGGGTAAACTCCGCCGAGTCGCAGGATTGCGGCGAAGCCGCGTACGCGTCCATGCCGCTTGGGGATTGCTTCCCTACGGGATGCTTCGCAATCGCTTCGCGCGCAATGACAAACGCGGAGGACAATTCGAGAGACGCGAGATGCGCGGCGACGCGTTCGGCGCGCGCGGCGATCTCGTCCCGTCGGGCGCGACATTCCGCGCACGCGGCGAGATGACTTGCGACGTCGCGCGCCGCGAGTTCGTCATCGAGAAACGCGCGGAGTTGACCTTCGTTTAGATGCATACGCGTGCCTCCCGGTCACGCGCCGCGCGTCGCGCGGCGATAGCGCTTTTCGAATTCGCGTTCGGCGCGGGCGAGCAGCGTGCCGACCGAAGCGGGCGCAATGTCGAGCGCGACGGCGAGTTCGGCGTACGTCAATCCGTCATGGCGCAGCGTTAGCAGTTGCGCCTGGCGCGGCGCCATCTCGCTCAGGATCGCGCGCACGCGCGCCCGTTCTTCTTCTGCGACGACGGCTTGGGCGGGATCGTCGGCAGTGGTTTCGACCCACCCTTGGATCTCGTGCTGCGCGCGGCGTTTGCGTGAACGCAGCGCGTTCAAGCCGAGATTTGTCGCGACCCGGTACAACCATCCGCCGAGGCGCGGCTCGCGCTGATCTGCGGGCGGCTGCTGGTACAGCCGCCAAAATGTTTCGAGCGCAAGGTCTTCGGCTTCGGCATGATCGCCGACGAGGCGGAGCAACGCGCGGTAGATCGGCTGCCAATGCGCGAGGAACGCCGCATCGAATTGCGCGGCGCGATCACCGGGCGCTGGCTGGGACACCCCGCGCGCCTTGTCCGTTGTCACGCTGATCGTTTGTCTCTCCCGCTGCGGTACGCTTGCCGCGATAGAGTTTTGACGCTTGCACTCTAATAACACCGCCCGACGCAGAAAAATGACAAATCAGAAATGACAAATGGCAAATTGCATTTTCGATCTATGAATTGCGAATTGCGATGCGTTACGTTTCACACCACTCGCCGCGCCTTGTCCAGCGCGCGCTCGATTTCCTCGCGCGCATCCTCGTTCAGTTCTGCGTACGCGCGCACCAAGCCATAGCACCCTGCCAGCATCATGTCGCCGTACGGCGTCGCAAAGTACGGGCGATAGCGCGAGTTGAGCAACATCCCTCGGCGCGGTCCCACGACCGCAAGAAAGCTTTGTCCTGAGCCAGGCGAAGGATCAAGCGGCTGGGCGCGCGCGTCGAACAACAGCGCGCCGTGACCCTGCGAGTTGAACACCGCGTCGTGCGTCAGCGTGCCATCGGCGAGTCGCGCGATCATGCGCTCGAGTTGCTCCGCCGTGAGCACGCCGGTGTGGTGCTCGAAGACGCCGGTGATGACGCCGGCGCTAAAGCGAAAGGCGAGCGTGTGAAAGTTGCCAATGTTCGCGATAATCGCGTCGCGGCGCGCCCGCACGCGATCATCTTCCAGCGCGCCGAGCACGGCTGCGGGGGCGGTGTCCATCAGTAGGAGAGGCGACCCTGGGTGGTCGCCCAGCGAATTCGCGACGGCTTGCATGCGCGTCAGGCGCGGCGGAAGTTGCTCGCGCATGAACGCGAACGTGGCGGGGCGGTTGAACGCTTTCAAGCGTTCGGCGAGAAACTCGAAACGAAAGAGGCGATCGCTGTAGCCGGGCGGCGCGTCGCCGTGATCGAATACCGCGACGGCGAGCGCGTCGAATTCCAGGTCAACCCCGAATGCGGCGAACGCGCGGCGGATCGCGGCGAGATCAACATCCCGCATTTCGACGCGACGCGCGGCGCGCCACCGCGCGGCTTCGTCTTCGCTCACAACCTTGACGCCTGATTTTTCCACCTCCTCCAGATCGTCGTTGAAACTCTTTGCCGCGCGCGGCGTCGCAAAGACGCGATGCCCTGCGCGCAGATGATCGTTTGCCGCCCAATTGCAGGGCCCGCCGCCCATGAGCGTGCCGGTGAGCAGCACGTCCTCGCCGCGCGCGGTGGCGTCGCGGATTTGCTGCGCCACCAAAACCGTCGGCGAGGGCATGATCATTTGCAAGCAGTTTTCAACCTCAGTCGCCGTATCGAACAGCAAGATGTCTTGCGTGCCAGTGCCGATGTCTATCGCGAGAACTCGCATGAACCAACCTCAAAATAGAACGTAAAACGTAAGGCGTAGATTACGTTTCACGTTTCACGTTTTAGTAAAAACTCATTCGCCTTGCGCAGGATCGCGCGCCCGCCTTCATAAGCGAGCCGCGCGAGCGCCGCGTCGAAGGGCAGCCACGCCAGGTCGCTGTGCTCGCGCGAGAGCCGGGCATTGCGCTCGCGCGCCTCGGCAAGAAAATAGATGGATTGCTTTTGGACGGACTCGCCCTGGCGCAGAAACGCGTATTCGTCTGCCGCGCGGAAATCATCGAGAAACGTGACGTCCAGTCCGGCTTCTTCGCGGACTTCGCGTCGCGCGGCCGCGCGTTCGTCTTCGCCCGGCTCGATGTGCCCTTTGGGAAAACCCCAGTATGACGCAAGCAGAACGAGGTATTCGATTTGCGCGCCGCGATGGAACACGACGGCGCCGGCGGATTTCTCAAGTGGCATGGGACTCGATTATATCGAAAAGGGCTTGCGCGCACAAGCGCA
>DHFK01000135.1 GCA_002400365.1 Anaerolineales bacterium UBA4826
GACGACTGACGACTGGCGACTTGATTGCAAAAAACGCCGCCATCGCGAACACGAGCAGCGCGATGTCTTCCTGCACCGCGAGCGCGAGGAGGGAGAAAAGCGCGTAGCGTTTCCACGCGCGCTCCTGCCCGTAGTTGAACGCGAACAGCAGCGGCGCGGGCGCAAATGTGACGGCGTGAAACTCGGCGAGGTTCGCGGCTTGCAGCGCGGGGAAGAGCAGATACATCGCCGCGAACGCGACGCCAGCCCAGTCGTCCTTCAAGCGCCGGCGCGCGATCCAGAAAATCGGCAGCGCGCCGAGTGCAATCGTGATGGACTGCAAGACGAATAGCGCTTCGATGCCGTCGTAAATCAGGAAGACGAGTGAGAGCGGAATGAAAATCGGCTCGACGTGATCGGTGAGGCGGGGCGCCTGGTGCGCGCTGTGAACGCCGTCCGTGCGCGGGTCTTGGCGCGTGTCTTCGAGCAGATGACCGTGCAGCGTATTCCACAGCGCCTGATCCATCTGCCCCATGTCGGACGCATACGTGCGAAAGGTGTTGTGCCGCTGAATCGAGAGCGCGGAGAAATACGCGCTGTACGCGAGCATCAGCGCGAGGACAATTAACAAACCCCAGTTAATTTTCGATTTTCGATTCTCGATTTTGGATTTCACCGCAGAGGTTCTTGAACCGTAAAGACTCTTTGTCCGCGAATATCGCTAATCTGATTTTCTTATTCGCGTGATTCGCGTTATTCGCGGATAATGTTTTGGTTGCGGCTACGCTGCTTTACGTTTTACGTTTCACGTTTTACATGCTACAATGCCGCGCGATGCAATCGCTCGCGCGCGTGTTCAAAAACCACTGGCGCTGGCTCGCGCTTGGTCTCAGCGCGCTCGCGCTGCGTCTGTATTTGTTGCGGGTGTACGACATCGAACTATCGCAAGACGGCTTTGACGCGGTGAACACGCTGACGATTTTACAGGCCCAGGGCGCGAGCGCAGTCCCGCGCGAGTTGATTGACCGCTTTATCCTGCACCCGCTCTACATGCTTTTGCTCGGCGCGCTGCGCGTTGCCACGCCAGTGTCGGTTGATTTTTATTTCGTCGCGCGCTTGCTCTCGTCGTTGATCGCGTGCCTCGCCGTCATCGTGCTGTTCGAGTTCACGCGCCGCGCGTTCGGCGAAATCGCCGCGTGGATTGCCGCGCTCTTGCTCGCGTTCGCGCCATCGCTCCTCTGGGAGAGCGTCGCCATTCTCAGTTCCACGCTCTTTCTCGCGCTCTACCTCGCCGTTTGGCTCGCGCTCTTACAATCGCGTTATCGGCTCGCGGCGTTCCTCGCGTTCCTCGCCGCGATCACGCGCTATGAAGGCGTGGTGCTGATCGCGCTCGTGGTCGTCGCGCTCTTGATCCGCGATGCCTTGACCCTCCCCCGTCTGCGACGGGGGAGGGCAGGGTGGGGAGATTGGCTCGCGTGCGCCGTGGGCGCGCTCGCGTTTCCCTTGACGCTGATGGCAGCCGGGTTCGCGGCAACCGGCAACGCGCTCGAGTTCATCGGCGCGCAGTCTATGGCGGCGCTCTGGCTGCGCTTTCTCGCGCCGGGGGATTTTTTCAAACGCGGCGCGTTCTTCGTCACACAGTACCCCGCGCTCTTCCCCGCGCCGATTGTGTGGCTCGGCATTGCGGGCGCGATCGTCGCGCTGATCTGGCGTCGCACGCGCGCGACGGGATTGCTCTTACTTACGTCCGCGCTCTACCTGCTTTTCTTCGAAGCGCTCGTGTGGCTCAATTATACAACACTCGAAACGCGATTCCTAATGTACCCCGGCTTGCCGCTGCTTGTGTTTGCGGGCGTCGCCGTGCAGTCGTCAGTCGTCAGACAACAGACAACAGACAACAGACCGAACGCAACACGCATCACGCATCACCGATTACGTTTCACGTTTCACGTTTCACGTTTTACGCTTTACGTTTTACTTGCCGTGTTCGTCCTCGCGCTTTTGGCGCTGAGTTTCCAGCAAGGCGACGCGGGCATGCGTTTCGTTTACAACATGATGGCGTCGCAGCGCGAAATGGCAGACGAACTCGCGCACATCCTGAGCGTAGCCGAAGGATCGCCAAATCAGACAACCAATCTAATGGTCTACAGCGGGAACGCCGGCGCGCTCGATATGTTTGCGCGCCAGCGCGGTTTGCTATTCACGTTCACCGATTTTCGTTTTGCGCCCGACGAGAACCCCGAACAATTTTTGATTGACCGCAAAATTCAATTCGTGATTTATCCGGTCGGCAACGCGTTTGCTCAAGCCAAGTATCCGTACCTCGCGCGGTTCGAAGCGCAGACCCACGGCGCGGTCACGTTTCAGCCGCTCACCCAATTCGCCACGTCAACCGACAACCAACTGTACAGCATCTGGCGCGTGACGCGTGCTGAGTGACAGGGGATCGTCACTCGCCACTCGTCACCTTGATCTCTGCCAGCGCGAACGCGACGCGATCNNAGCGCTTGCCCCGGTTGCGCGCCCTTCACGCCGATGAACGCGTGCCCCGCGCGAAACTGAAACCGCAAATCGCCTTCGACTCCAATCGAACGCAGCGCGTCAATCGCGGATTGCTGCAACTTGCCCGACACGTCGTCAATCGCGACGCCCGCGACGATTTCGTTGAGTGGTAGTTGTTCGATGAACTGCGCGAGGCGCGCCGATGCGTCCGGGTCGGCGAACGTATCGAACGACGCGACGCGGTCTACCGCGCCGTTCTGCGGGTTGATTGCGACGAGATGATAACCCCGCTTTCCCTCGACTCCGCTTTGCTCCGCTCGGGACTCGATTACATTTTTCCCCGCGACAAAAATTTCCCCAAAGCGTCCGGCGTTGAATCCCGCGCCGGTCGCCGAAATATCTACCGGCGAAACGAACCCGGTATCGCCAATCGCATAGTCGCCCTGCCAGGTCACGCGCAGCGGCACGGTTTCGGTCTCGAAAACAAATTCGTTCAGACCGGCGTGGGCGATAGAGGTAGGCACGCGTACCGCATAGTCGTTCCACTCACCCGCAGGTGTCAGCGCAGCCACGACCTGCCCGTTGACGCGCACTGAAATCTTTTGATCGGCGTGCGAGGCGCGCAATCGGAATGTGATCGTTTGGTCGGCGTGTTCGAGCGGCAGCCAGATCGTCGGGTCGGCGCGCGTTGCCCAACGATAGTGAAAACCCGCAGGCGAGAATTGCGGACGCCCCCAGCGATCGTCAAAGTACAGCCGCGCGGTTTCGTCAGCCGGGTTGATCGTACGGCTCGACGCCGGCAGTGCGTTCACGCGATAAACGACGCGCGTGTCGTCGCGGTAGATTTCTTTTAGCGGGAAAACGTCGAGCACGTACTGCAACACCGCGGGATCGGTCAGCGCGCGGTTCATGTCCACGTAGCGAATGTCGAAAAAGCGCAGAACCTCAGGCGCTGCCGCGCGATCCCGCGCGAGACGCGTTTCGTCAATCTCCCGTCCGGTCTCCAAAGCGATCAGCGAATTGATGACCGGCGCTTCCAGAAAGTACTGGAACTTGAATGACGGCACGCGCGAGGTGATGCCGCCGAGCAAGCGTTTGTGATGGACGGTTTGATAGAACTGCGCGCGGTCGTCCTGTTTGCCCTGCATGGAGATGCTGCCGCGCCAGCCGAGCGGCACTTCGAGTATGGCGAAATCGTCCGACTCGTCGCGCAGCGTTTGGAAGATCGCGGGCACGCGCAGATCGGACAGCGGAATCGGGAACACGAGTTGCTCGAACGCGAGCAGCCCGGTCAGCGCGCCTAGCGCGAGCGCGCCGCGCCGGAGTTCCAACAGCCGCGCCGCGCCCAACGCGATGAGCGGCGTGAGCGAGAGCATCAGCATTGCGTTGAAGCGGACGGGATAGC
>DHFK01000187.1 GCA_002400365.1 Anaerolineales bacterium UBA4826
TTGAGCCGACGAAAACGCGGGAACCGGAAAGCACGCCCAGGCCGTCTCCAACCGTCGAGCCCACAGAGACGCCTGAACCAACTGAAACCCCCGAAACCGGGAAATAGCCACCACGTAACTGTTCAGATTAGGACGCTGACGAGCGCAGACGAGCGTGGAAAAACCAAGTCCCCATGTTTGACGTTGACATCTCTCGCATTGCGAAAGAAAATCCGCGTTTAGCCGCGTCCTAATGTTTTGGTCGCGGCTGTTTCTCGTTTGACTTTTCTTCCGCCCCGCGTATACTTGCAAGCGAAAGATTGCGGCGCGCCCCGATCTCACCCGGTCGGGGCGATTGTTTAATCAGGACAGGTGCGATGCACCTCCTAGATGCGTCGCACTTAATCCTATGCGCGTTCTCACGATTAGCGATCAAGTTATCGAATCCCTGCACGGATCGGCGCTCACGCATTATGCGCGCGGCGTCGAACTCGTTTTGTCTTGCGGCGATTTGCCGGCGGATTACCTGGAGTACATCGTCTCGATGCTGAACGTGCCGCTGTTTTACGTAATGGGCAATCACGGCGGCGACGGCAGCGAAAAGGTGTACCCCGAGGGCTGCGAAAACGTACACGCGCGCACGGTCGAGCACCGGGGACTGTTGATCGCCGGGCTGGAGGGCTCGATGCGCTACAACAATCGCCCCAAGTTTCAGTACACCGAAAACGAAATGCGCGCTCAGGTCGCCGCGCTGACGCCCGCGCTGATGCTCAACCGCGCGCGCTACGGTCGCTACCTCGACGTTCTGCTCACGCACGCGCCGCCGTTCCAGATCCACGACGATAGCGATCTGCCGCACCACGGTTTCAAAGCGTTCGTGTGGTTGATGGATCACTACCAGCCGCGCTATTTGATTCACGGTCACGTGCACGTGTACGACAGCCGCGCGGAGACGATCACCCAGCGCGGCGCGACGACGATCGTGAATGCGTACGGNNAAGTGCCTATCCGAATAACCCAGTTTTCGCCCTTGAAACCAGGACTTTTCGGAGTTATTCGGATAGGCTCTTAGCCCTCCTGGCGCAGGGTCGACCACCTGCGCCAGATTGAATCACATGTTCAACTCTTACGCTCAACAAACCGAATCCGATTTCAGCCGCGCGCGCCTCAAGGCATTTTGGCGCGAAATCAGAGCGACGATCGCGCGGCGACCGAACGAACTCGTCTCGTTCGAAGCGGTCAAGCGTTCCTTGAAAACCTTCGGCGAGCACTATCGCGGCGTGCAGACCGTCCCGATCGAAAAGATCATCGGCAGCGCGACCTTGCGCTATCACGATTTCGACGGCGCGTTCCTGCCCACGCAGGTCCGCACCAAATCGCGCTGGCGTCGGATTGACGAATTGTACTATGAAGACGTCAACCTGCCGCCGGTGCAATTGTACCAGGTCGGCGCGGTGTACTTTGTGCGCGACGGACATCATCGCATCAGCGTCGCGCGCGCACGCGGTCAAGAATTCGTCGAAGCCGAAGTGATCGAAGTGAAAACGCGCGTGCCGGTCACGCCCGATCTGCTCGCGTCCGATCTGGAAATCGTCGGCGAGTACTCCGCGTTCATCGAAAAGACGCGCTTGGACAAACTGCGCCCCGACCAGTCCATTCGCTTTTCCGAGCCGGGCGGCTACGCGCGCCTTATCGAACATATCGCCGTGCATCGTTATTTCATGGGCGCGGAACAAAAACAGCATATTCCGCGCGAGCAAGCCGTCGCCAGTTGGTACGACAATTTCTATCTCCCCGTCGTGCAGACCATTCGCGAGCACCGCATCCTGAACGATTTTCCGCGCCGTACCGAAGCGGACCTGTACCTGTGGATTGCCGACCACCATTACTTTTTGCGCGAGCAAGACGAAAACGTCGCGCTCGAAGACGCCGCCGTAGATTTCGCCGCGCAGTACAGCGAGCGCGTGGACAAGCGCTTGCTGCGCGCGGCGCGCCAGGCCGTCACGGAATTCCTCGAAGGCGAGACCCTCAAGCCGATGCGGGGGACATTTCTCAGCGAACCACATCCAGAAGACGAGGCAGCGTCCGATGAACCAGCATAACGCGCGCATCATCGCCGTGTTCGGCGGCTCGCGCGTTGCGCCGGCGAGCCCCGAGTACGCGGAAGCCTACGCGGTCGGCAAGTTGCTGGCGCAGCGCGGCTTTGTCGTAATGAACGGCGGGTATCAAGGCACGATGGAAGCGTCGGCGCGCGGCGCGCAAGAAAACGGCGGACGCGCCATCGGCGTATTGTCCGCCGAATTCGACTGGCTCGCGCCGAATGTATTTCTGGACGAGACGACGATCAGCCCGGACTTGTTCGCGCGCATCCGCGAGATGCAGGCGCGCGCCGACGGCTTTATCGTCTTGAAAGGGAGCATGGGCACGCTGGCAGAACTCGCGCTCGTGTGGAATCTGGCGCGGATTGATCCCCGGCGGCGCAAACCGATCATCTTGCTCGGCGAGGCGTGGGCGTGCGTGCTGCGCGTGTGGCGCGAGCACCTCGCGGTGACGGAGGAAGAAGCGCAATTGTTGCAGGTGGTCCGGGAACCGGCGGAAGCGGTGGCGCTGCTCACGCGACAACTCTGATCACGCCGGGCTGAGGGCGCGCGCTATTTCATGACGAAAGGATTTTTCCATGCCAGTCACAAAACAAGAGGTACTGGATTATCATCGGCTGGGGCGCCCCGGCAAGATTCAAGTGGTCGCGACCAAACCCGCGCTCACCCAGCGCGACCTGACGTTGGCGTACTCGCCCGGCGTGGCGGAAGCGACGCTCGAAGTCGAACGCGATCCGGAGACCGCATACGAATTGACCGCGAAAGGGAACCTCGTCGCGGTCGTGTCGAACGGGACGGCGATCCTGGGACTGGGCGATCGCGGACCGCTCGCGGCGAAACCGGTCATGGAAGGCAAGGGCTTGCTCTTCAAACGCTTTGCCGACATTGACGTGTTCGACATCGAGATCAACGCGCGCACGCCGGAAGAAATCATCTGCGCCGTCAAGGCGCTCGAGCCGACGTTTGGCGGCATCAATCTGGAGGACATCAAAGCGCCCGAGTGTTTCATCGTCGAAGAGACGCTGAAGCAGACGATGGATATTCCCGTCTTCCACGACGATCAGCACGGCACCGCGATCATCTCCGGCGCGGGCTTGCTCAACGCGCTCGAAATCACCGGCAAGCGGATTGACCAGATTCGCGTCGTCATCAATGGCGCGGGCGCGAGCGCGATCGCGTGCGGCGAGTTCTGGATTCGCCTCGGCATGAAACGCGAGCACGTGACGATGGTGGATACGAAAGGCGTCCTGTACAAAGGGCGCACCGAAGGCATGAATCCGTACAAGGCGCGTTTTGCCGTGGACACAAAGGCGCGTTCGCTTGCCGAGGCGGTGAGAGGCGCGGACGTTTTTCTGGGACTATCGGCGAAGGATGTCTTGAAGCCAGAGATGGTCAAGACGATGGCGCAACAGCCGCTCATCTTTGCGCTGGCGAATCCCGATCCCGAAATTGATTACGACCTCGCGAAATCGGTGCGTCCCGATGCGATTGTCGCCACGGGTCGCAGCGATTATCCGAACCAGATCAACAACGTGCTTGGCTTTCCCTTTATCTTCCGCGGCGCGCTCGACGTGCGCGCGAAAGCGATCAACGAAGAGATGAAAGTCGCCGCCGCCAAGGCGCTCGCCGCGTTGGCGAAAGAGGATGTGCCCGACTCGGTGCTGAAGGCGTACAGCCTCGAGTCGTTGCGCTTTGGGCCCGAGTACATCGTGCCCAAGCCGGTGGATCCGCGCGTATTGTTGTGGGAAGCGCCCGCCGTCGCGCGCGCGGCGATCGAGAGCGGCGTGGCGCGCCGGACAATTGACATCGCGCAGTACCGTGATCAACTGGAAGCGCGCCTGGGCAAGGGGCGCGAGGTGATGCGCACGATCATCAACAAAGCCAAAGCGAATCCAAAGCGCATTGCGTTTGGCGAGGGCGAGGAACCCAAAATCATCCGCGCCGCCGCGCAGATCGCCGAGGACGGGATCGGTTATCCGATTCTGCTCGGCAACCGCGCGGTGATCGAGCAGCGCATCAAGGAACTGGGCGTCCAAGCCCAACTGCCCATCGTTTCCCTGGTGCGCGGCGATCCCAGTTCGCAGATGCAACAATACATCGCCGCGTATCACAAACTGCGCGAGCGCAAAGGGATCACGCGCGGCATGGCGGAGCGGATGATGTCGCGCCGCAACCACTATGGCCCGATGATGGTGCAAATGGGCGACGCGGACGCGTTCGTCAGCGGCTTGGCGTTCAACTATCCCGACGTGATTCGCCCCGCGCTCCAGATCGTCCACACGCGCGAGGGCGTGCAGAAAGTGGCGGGCATGTACCTGGTCATCACCAAAGACCAGCGCGTCTTTTTCTTTACCGATGCGACGGTGAACATTGATCCGAGCGCCGAAGACCTGGCGGAGATCGCCGTGCTGGCGGCAGACGGCGCGCGGCAGTTCGACATCGAGCCACGCGTGGCGATGCTCTCGTTCTCAAATTTTGGCAGCACGGCGCATCCGTTCGCGGATAAAGTCCACAGGGCAATCGAACTCGTCCGCGCCAAGCGCGCCGACCTGCCGATTGACGGCGAGATGCAAGCGGACACCGCGGTGGTCGCACAGATTCTGGAGGAACGCTATCCGTTCGCGCGCGTGCGCAATCCGAACGTGCTCGTCTTCCCGAACCTGGAATCCGCGAACGTCGCGTACAAACTCCTGCGCCATCTCGGCGAGGCGGAAACGATCGGGCCAATTCTGCTGGGCATGGGCAAGCCG
>DHFK01000112.1:0-2876 GCA_002400365.1 Anaerolineales bacterium UBA4826
GTGCCAAAGTAGGCATAGCCGTTCGCCGGATCAATCACAGCAGACATGGGATAGTTCTCACCAGAAGCAAACGCGAGTTGCCCGACGAAAGTAAACGTTGCCAGATTCACTTTGGCAATTACGCCCGGCGCGGCATAGACGCCAAAGTAGGCGAATCCATTGGCGACATCGATCACTGCCGAAGTGAAGTTGACATACGAAAGGTAGAACATAAGTTGAGCCGCGTGGCTGAAATCCGACAGACGGACCTTGACGATGCCGGATTTGGAAGCGGTCACGCTAAAGTACGCAAATCCGTTGACCGGATCCAGCACGGCTTGGCGGAGATATTGCTCGTCTAACGGCAAGATCAGCACACCGACGCGGGTGAACGTCGTTAGATTCACCTTGACGATTTTGTTCGAGTCCGTGCCAAAGTACGCCAAACCATTCGCCACATCAATCACTGCCGCGTTGAGACTCGTCTCATCTGGATTGAGATCAATTCTCCCGATGCGCGCGCCGTCCGAAAGGCGCACCTTGATCACCCGGCCGGGAATCGTGTCGAATGTGCCAAAGTAGCCGTAACCGTTGTTGGTGTCAATCACCGCCGACGCGAGCCGGTTATCGCCGCTAAACAGAGTGGTCGCGCCCGCGCGCGTAAACGTCGCGAGATTCACGTTGATCACGCGACCGGGCTCGGTGTCCGTGCCAAAATAAGCCGAGCCAGCGGCGAGGTCAACGATGGCGCAAGTCAGACGATTCTCACCGGAATTGAGCGTCAGCGCGCCCGCGTGCGTCAGCGCCGCGAGATTCACCTTGACGACTTTGCCAGGAATGGTGTACGTGCCAAAGTAGCCGTAACCATTCGCGGGATCGATCACCGCCGACGTGGGATCATCTTCGCCAGCGTTGAATATGAGCGCGCCGACACGTGTGAACGTTGCGAGATTGATCTGGACGACTCTGCCCGGCGCCGTGTTCGTGCCAAAGTAGGCAAAGCCGTTCGCCGGATCGATCACAGCCGCGGTGAGTTGATTCTCGCCGGCATTCAAAGTGAGCGCGCCAACGCGCGTAAACGTCGCAAGATTCACTTTGACGACTCTGCCCGGCGACGTACTGGTGCCAAAATAGGCATAGCCATTCGCCGCGTCTAAAACTGCCGAGGCAATATTGTTTTCGCCGGAACTCAATGTGAGCGCGCCAACGCGCGTGAAATCGGAAAGGCGAACTTTGACAACGACGCCGGGCCATTGGTTGGCGCCAAAGTAGGCAAAGCCATTGGCGGTATCAATCACTGCCGCATGGAAATCACTCTCACCCACAGGCAGGACCAGACTGGGGCTCGTCTCGCTAAAACTCGGCGCGTTCGGCGCGCGGCGCGGCGTGTCATGGTGTTGGCGCGCATCCCCATCCAAATCGCGCGCGCGTAATTCGGCGAGCGGACCCGCCGTCGTCAAATCGCGCGTCGCGCGCCCGGTGTACTCGATGCTGTTCGGGCGGTGCGTCTGCGTGTCGAGCAAGCCATCGCCGGTGAGCGGTGCGCCCTCGCCCGTCAGATCGAGTTTGCCGTGCGCGCCCAGCCGCACGACACCAGGCGATTGAATGTCCAGCGAACGAACGCGCGTCAGCGCGCGCGGCGTGACGAACGCGCCGCCGGCAACGCGCGCCGCGCCCTGAATCCACAGCGCGGCATCTTCGCCCGCCAGCGTTCCTCCGGCGATTGACACATCACCGCGAACCGTGAGCGCGCGATCCAACCGCACCACGCCGGCATAGTCCGGTTCCAAGATCATGCCGCCGATCACGCCGCCAAAATCGGCGTCCACGCGCGCATCCGGTGAAAACGCGGCAAAGCGCGCAATGTCGGATGAACCCGGGACGCGCTTGCCTTCCCAGTTAACGGGATTGCTCCAGCGCGCATCGCCAGCATCGCCGCGCCAGGCGACGATCGCGCGAGAGTGGATTGTCGCGCGCACCGGAGACGCGGCGGCAAGCAACATCAGCGCGACGAGCAACACAGCAAAAAGGGCAAGTTTATTCTTTGGGATTCGGTTGTTCATCGTTTCTTTTCCTTTGTTTCATTTTCAATCTCGTTGTTATGCCATCTACCGCAGAATCAGCGGTAGATATAAATCGCGCCCGCCCGTGAAGATGTAGGCCGAGCCTTGGTTGGTGTTCACGCCGATGTCGTCCCACCATGCCCCGACGACAATCGTCTTGCCATCTCCGCCAATCGCAACAGAGATGCCAAAGTCGTCGTTCATCGCGCCGTCGGAGGCGATGAGTTGTGCCGTTTCGGTCATATTCACCCAGCCGCCGCCCGGCTTGACAAACACATACACCGAGCCCTGGTCGGCGATCACGCCGATGTTGTTCCAGTATGCCCCGACGACAACGGTGGTGCCGTCACCGCTGATCGCAACGGAGACACCAAAGTCGTCATCCGCCGCGCCGTCGGAGGCGGTGAGTTTGGCTTCAGTCGGTGTCCCCGCCCCCCAGCCACCGCCCGGCTTCATATACACATACGCCGAGCCTTGGTTGTTCGCGCCGATGTCGTCAGTGGGTGCCCCGACGACAATCGTGTTGCCGTCGCCGCTGATTGCAACGGAGTAGCCGAATTGGTCATGCGCTGCGCCGTCGGAGGCGATGAGTTGTGCCGTTTCGGTCATATTCGCCCAGCCGCCGCCCGGCTTGACATACACATACGCCGAGCCTTGTTGAAAGTTCGCGCCGTTGTCGTCCCAAGATGCCCCGACGACAATCGTGTTGCCGTCACCACTAGTCGCAACGGAGATGCCGAACCAGTCAGATATCCCACCGTCGGAGGCGGTGAATTTGGCTCCGGTCGGAGCCCCCGTCCCCCAGCCGCCGCCCGGCTTTACAAACACATACGC
>DHFK01000112.1:2975-8629 GCA_002400365.1 Anaerolineales bacterium UBA4826
GGCGGTGAGTTTAGCGGTTTCGGTCATAGTCGCCCAGCCACCGCTCGGCTTCACAAACACATATGCCGCGCCTTGGCTAGAGTTCGCGCCGATGTCATCCCCGTATGCCCCGACGACAATTGTGTTGCCGTCGCTGCTGATCGCAACGGACCGGGCGAAATAGTCATACGCCGCACCGTCGGCGGCGGTGAGTTTGGCGCGTTGGACATAGGGGTCAATCGTAATCGGATACGACGCGCCTCGATCGTCCACATGGACGTAGAGGTTGGCGGCTTGCCCTGAGCGTAGCCGAAGGGTTGGAGGTTGGAGACGCATCCAATCTCCAACTTTTAATCTCCATCTTCCAACTTCCATCCTCCAGTCTCTAACTTCCAGCCACGCGGGCAAGACGCGCCCCGCCGTATCGTAGGCGTGCAAGCCGCGATAGACCAATACGCCCACACCGTCGGCGCGCGTGAGCGTCAGCCCATCGCGCTCGACATTCACTTTCGCGCGCAGGTCGCTGCTCAGCGCCAGCGCCAGGGTGAGTGGCTCACCGTTCGCCTCCGCCGGCGGTTGCGCCAGCGTAAACCCTTGCTCTAGACCGAGCGGACCGTTCACATACCATTCGGTCAATGCGCCGCGCAGGTACTCGACGCGATTCGCCGTTGCAGTTGGCGCGATGTTCTCGACAGGTTGGAAGGCATCGCCATATCCCCATGCGCTCAAGCGCAGATTCCATTCCACCTTGCCAGCGCGCACCGTCGCGGCATCGGTGGAAAAGTTGGCGTGGAGGTTCTGTGCCGGGTTAGCGATCTCGAAACTGCCATCGTCCAGCAACGCCGCGTGATACTCGGCTTGATCGCGCCCGATGGCGGCAGAGATGGCGGCTTGGGCGGGCGCGGGCAAATCGGCAAACGTTTGCTGTGCGCTCTGACCCGCCGCGCGGGGAATGGGTTTGCCAAGCGCCGCAGCGCGCGCGAGGAGCACCGCCAACAAGAGTAGTNNATAGCCGACGGCGAATCAGGCATCGTGCTCCGCGCTCCACGTTCCTTCATCCGCCCTTGTTCTCAGGAACGTGAGCATCGCCTCGACGCTGCCAAAGCCCCAGCGCTGCCTCGTCCGCGCGTCCTCGACCCACGCGCGCCACAGCGCAGGCGCGCCCGGCTTGGACGGTCCCTCGCGCCAGATGCGAATGACGTACACATGTGCCGTGCTCGGCTTGGATGGCTCGCACATACGCTTAACCCAAAATGGATTCCTGTGGTATAATCACTAGCGCATCATAACATCGCGCTATGTTGTAAAGTATGTTGTAACCTCCAACGGGGTACGGCAATGGCGAGGAAGAGAATCAAGCCATCCGCAAAGACGCGCGCAGGTCTGCGCTTGCGCCTGCTCGGCGGGCTGCACGCCGAGTGGGACGGCAAGCCGGTCGTCTTGGAAAGCAACAAGAACGCCGCGCTGTTGGTTTACCTTGCCGTCACACGCGCGCCGCAAACGCGCGCCAAACTCGCTGGCTTGTTCTGGTGCGATTGGGACGAAGCGCAGGCGCGCCACTATCTCTCGCGCGCGCTCTGGGACATTGCCAGGCGCATCCCCACCCAACCCTCTATCCTCATCCCAACCCCACAAACGGTCGCCTTTAACCCGCAGTCTCCCCACTGGATTGACGTCGAGGAGTTCGAAAGGATTGCAGATCTCTCGCGCGCCGCACTCTCCAATCTCCAATCCGCCATCGCGCTTTGCCGCGGCGATTTCCTCGACGGCGTGTTCCTCAACGACTGCCCCGAATTTGAAACCTGGATGACGACGCAGCGCGCGCGGTTGCGGGAACTGGCTATCGACGCGTTGACGCGCCTGCTCGCGGATTCGATCGCGCAAGGACGCGCGGGCTATCCCGCCGGCATTGCCTACGCGCGCCGGCTGCTCGACCTGGAACCGTGGCACGAGGAAAGCCATCGCCAGTTGATGCTGCTGTTGGCGCGCACCGGGCAGCGCAGCGCCGCGCTCGCGCAGTACGAGACCTGTCGCCGCGCGCTGACGAACGAACTGAAGGTTACGCCCTCGCCGGAAACGACGCGGCTGTACGAGCGCATCCGCGCGGCAGAAGCCGCGCCAGCGCCACGGCTGCCACCGCAACCGACGCCTTTCCTCGGGCGCGAGCGCGAACTCGCGGAAATCGCCAGATTGCTCGCGCATCCGTCGTGCCGATTGCTGACGCTCGTCGGACCGGGCGGCGTGGGCAAAACACGTTTGGCGCTGGAAGCGGCGGCGCAAAGCGCGACCGAGTTTCTTCACGGCGTTCATTGGGTGCCGCTCGGAGCAGTGAGTTCCCCCGAGTTTCTACTCTCCGCGATCGCCGATTCGATCAAGTTCACCTGCCCCGGTCGTCAAGACGCCAAAGTTCAGTTGCTCGAGTGTTTGCGCGAGAAAGAGATGCTGTTGCTGTTGGATGGTTTCGAACACCTGCTCCTCTCCCCTGGTGGTGGCGGGGAACAAGGGGGAGTGAACGCGCTCGCCGAGATGCTGGAAGGCGCGCCCGACCTCAAATTGCTGGTCACCTCGCGCGCGCGCTTGAATTCGCGATGGGAACAAGTGTTTGAGGTGAAGGGGTTGGGGTATCCGGATTTCTGATTTCGGATTTCAGATTTCGGGGTTGAGCCTCTGCGATGAGGGTGGTACCGTTGGCAAGCAGAGGTAGTTTGTCGTAACAGCCGGATTTCGATTTGACAGTCCAAACAATTCAAGTATACTTGCGTTCGTCGGCGCCGTGGCCAAGTGGTAAGGCAAGGGTCTGCAAAACCCTGATCAGCGGTCCGAGTCCGCTCGGCGCCTCACGTGCCAAGACCTTCCGGGTTTGAGAAACCCGGAAGGTCTCGCTATTTCTGCCTCCGCCACAATAGCAGCGCGAGCGCACAGGACGCGAAACTCAGCGCAGCCGACGTCGTCGCGCCAACGACGACGATGGCTTGACCATCAACCGGGGTTTTCGCTTCGGTTGGCGTTGGAGTCGGGCGAATCAACGTGCGCGGGGTAGGCGCGCGTGTGACGGTGGCGCGCGGCGTAGCGGCAGGGTTGCCCTGCTCGGTTGCAACCGTCGCCGGGCGCGTTGGCGCGACGCTTGGCGCCGCAACTGCGCGTGTGGACGCGGCAGTCTGCGCTACAACCAAGTCAGACGCGTAACGCGGCATAACCACCACCCTGCCGCGCCACTGGCTGACGACGCCAATCACGCGCACGGTCTGTCCGCGGGCGAGCGAAGGAAAACGAATCCGCGTCGTCGCGTCGATGTAAACCATGACGTCGCCGCTGCCATCGTTCAGCACGAATTGATCCCGCGGCGTTGCGCTGACGACTTTTCCACTCACTTCGACGAGCCGCCCCTGGATCGTCGCGTTCACCGCGCCGGTCGCGTAACGCGTTGGCGCAATGACGCCGCAACTGCCCAGGACATGGAACGTCCCCACATCTTCAATCTCCGCGATGCGTTCCCCGCTCGACGTCGCGGCGCGCCCTCGCAGCGCCACGCGGTCGGCTAGATTCGTCTTTGGAAAATCGCCGCGCCGCGCGGGCAGACTAACGCGGATGCCCCCGGTCTCTTCTTGAATGTAGATGTAGCGATCGCTCAGAATTCCCGGCGGAACTGTGACGCACCCTTCGAGGTCAACGTACCGGTGAAGATCAGTTGTCCGCGCGGTTGCAATCGAAACGCGTCCCAGGTCCCAGCGCTTGTCGCGCGGCGCGTCGGTTGGCGGAATCGGCGTGGGCAGCGGCGTCGCGTCCGTCCAGATCGGCGCGGTGTAGGCGGTGTCGCCATCCGCCTGAGTCGCGCGCACAAAGTAATAGTGCGCTGGATTGCCGGCGATGGCGACGTTCCAGGTGATCGTCGCGCCGGTGAACGATTGTGCGCGCACGGGAACGCCGTTATCGTACACCGAAAGTGTAATCGGCTCGGCATCTGGATCGCTGACGACGATCGTGAGGTTGAGCGTCGGCTGCGTGGGAATCGTCGCGCCCATCCACGCGCCGTTTGCTTGCAGCGCGAGCGCCAGGCGCGCGTCGTCGGTCGCAAAGACGCGGCGCGCGCGGAACGCCTCGAGCAAGTGGGCGCGCGTGAGCGCGGGCGCGAGCACGCCGACGCGATGGGACGTGTCGCCGCCCCAGGTTAAGGCGTGGTGGTCGGAATTGTTCGCCGGCGCGACGCGCCAACGCTGATTGAGACTGGCGATGAACTGCGGCTCGTACTGACGGTACACGCCATGCGCGTTGTTGCCGACTTCTTGGAGGACGATCTTGTCAGCCGCGGCGGCATTATAGGCAAAGTGGTCCAAGTCGCCGCCGCGCTCAGGGTCAGGGTGATTGAATTGGGCGATGGCATCCTTTTGCCGGGCAAGCCACGCGTAGAACTCGGACAGCGTGTTGTAGTTGGGATCGTCGCGCGAGACCCAGGTAGCGGTGTTGAAGACGTTGATGTGTCCTTGGGTCGAATGGCTGTACTCAAACCCGCGCAGCGCGACGAACGCGCCCTCCACGGTCGCTGCGCGCGCGGCGTTTCCGATTTCATCCCACTCTTCGGTCGTTAGCCAGGCATCGTGCTCGGTCAGCGCGAAAAAGTGCAATTGGTTGGCGCGCGCCGTCGTAAAAGCCATGCGCGGGGGCCCGCTGCCATCGGACGCGGTCGAGTGCGAATGAAGGTCGCCCCAATAGGCGAACATTCCGTTCGGCATGGGCGCGCCAGGCAACGCGGCAGGCGGAGCCGGCGGCATGACCAGCGCGCCTGGGTTGGCTGCGCCGCGCAGAAAATCCAAAGTCATATCGTCGGTGTCTTGCGCGCCGTAGCGCTGAAGCGTTTGCAACTTGGACGCGTTCGCCTCACCGCGCAAACCCACCGCCGCGAAATTGCCATTGCCCCAGGCAACTGAATCTACCAATTGATCGCTGCGACCCAGCAAAAGGACCTCATCGCCGGAGTTGGCGAGCGAGAATGAGCCGCTTGCCCACGCGTTGTACTTGGCGAGGTTCGGAACGTCCGGCGTGTCTGTGAACACGTTGGTAGTCACCAGTTCGAATGTCGGAGCGAAGCCAAAGCGCGCGCGGAACTGCGCCGCGTTGCGCGCGACGATGAGCGCCGCGTTCGGAGCGATAAGCGCGCCAGTTGGAAACGCGTACATGCCTTCGCCACTGTCGCGTGTTTCTTCATCGCCGATCTTGTATCCGCCGAGATCAACGGCGAACGCGTTAGGGTTGAGGATTTCGACGAACTCATCGCCATCGTCGGTCTGCGCGCCGTCGTACTGGACTTCGGTAATCAAGAGGGCTGCAGTCGTCGGAGTGGCTGTAGGTGTTGCAGTGCGAGAGGGAGTGCTCGTGCTCGTCGGCGTCGCGGTGCGGGTCGCGGTTAGAGTGGCAGTCGGCGTCGCGGTCCGCGTAAAGGTCGGAGTGGTCGTTGGTGTTGCGCTTGGTGTCGCGGTGGGCGTCACTGTCAACGCCAACGTCAGCGAGTTGATTTGCTTGGGTGTCCCGCTGATCGGATTGCCTTCAGCATCCAAGCCGTTGCGCGTGGCACTATCGTTCGATCCCCAGTTGGTGGCATCGTCCGCCGCGAGTGGATTTCTCCGCTCCATCGAACGGTAGGTTGGGCTTGCGCTGCCGCCAAGCCATCCGCTGCCATC
>DHFK01000010.1:0-657 GCA_002400365.1 Anaerolineales bacterium UBA4826
TTGACCATACGACTATTTGACCAAATCAAAGGAGCACTCGATGGCTGACACGACCATCTTGATTGTAGAAGACGAAAGCATTGTGGCGATGGACCTGCAGACTCGCCTGACCGCGATGGGCTATGCCATCGCGGGCGTCGCCGCTTCCGGCGCAGATGCCCTGGCAAAGATCACGGCGGCTCGACCTGACCTGATCCTGATGGACATTAAACTCAAAGGGGACGTAGATGGAGTGCAGGTCGCTGACGAGATCCGCAAGCGCATTGACGTCCCCGTGATTTACTTGACCGCCTTTGCCGATGAAGCGACGTTGCAGCGCGCCAAACTCACCGAACCCTTTGGCTACATCGTCAAGCCGTTCCAGAATCGAGATTTGCGCGTCAACATCGAAACGGCGCTGTACCGACACACCATGGAGCGGGCGGTGCGCGAACAGCGCGATTTGGCTGAATATCGGCTGAAGCAGGTCGAGGCACTCCGGGAGATTGACCGGGCGATCGGGAGTTCGCTGGACCCCGGTATCACGCTCCAAGTGCTTCTGGGACAGATCACCACGCATCTTGGCGTAGATGCGGTGCGGGTGTTGTGGCTCAGTCACGATACTCTGACCCTCCAGTATGCAGTGGGACGCGGGTTCAAGAGCGATGTCCTCCAACG
>DHFK01000010.1:669-3734 GCA_002400365.1 Anaerolineales bacterium UBA4826
ACCTGCTTACCGCGGGGCGAAGGACTGGCAAATGCGGTTGTCTTGGAGCGACGCGCGATCAAGGTCAAGAATTGGGAGTTGGAGATCGAACAACATTCTGCGCTTCGACCGCTGGTCCCGCTGTTCCAGGCAGAGGGCTTGGTCTCGTACTACGCCATACCGCTCATTGCCTACACCCAAGTGAAAGGCATTCTAGAGATCTTTCACCGAACTCCACTTGATCCCGATCAAAAATGGTTAGAGTTCCTTGAGATTCTGGCGAACGAAGCGGCAGTTGCCGTGGGCAATGCGATCCTTTGGAACAAACTGCAGCGGTCGAACGAGCAGTACCACCTGGCGTACGATGCGACTCTGGTGGCGTGGTCACAGGCGATTGACCGGCGCGAAAAGGCGCCCGAGCATCATGCCGATGCGCTGGCGAATTCCACGNNAGCGCCCTGGGCATCGGCGGCGACACATTGGGAGACGTTCGCTATGGCGCGCTGCTCCACGATGTGGGTCACTTGCACATTCCAGAGAGCATCTTGTTGAAATCAGTTCCCCTGGACGAAGGCGAAAAAGCGCTGCTCCGCCGGCATCCTGAATTCGCCTTTAAGATGCTCTCACCGATCGCGTACTTGAAATTCGCACTCGACATTCCATATTGTCACCACGAAAAGTGGGATGGCACCGGTTATCCGCGCGGATTGAAAGGGGAAGCAATTCCGCTGGCGGCGCGGCTCTTTGCTATCGTGGATGTGTGGGACGCGNNGTTTTTGCAGTTACTGGAACGCGGACTTGACATAAGGGGGGGGGGGTGAAGCGACGCTTCACCACCAGCATTGGGGTCGCCCTTTTTCCTGATCATGCCGATTTAGTCAATCTGGCGGCATCCGGCTTACGCTAAGGACGGCTGCCTTCCTCATTGACGCCTAGCACGGCTGGGCTGCCACCCTAGAATCAGGAACACGACTTTGCAACAGCCCTCCCCCGCAGTCGAAGACTGGTGATTACCCTAACTGTCATTTCGAGAACGCATACCGCGTAGCGGCATATTAGCGACAAGCAACTTGCGCGCGCTCGTAGTGGGCGATTNNGTACTCTCGCAATGACAGGGGCGGCTAACTTTGCACGCGCCCTGAGTCGAAGACTCTTGACGTTCCGTACGATCTGCTATATGATGAAACTGGGACGAGTCCGCATGGGTTAATCCGGGGTGATAAAAGAGCCGATCCTCTCTGGATTGGCTTTTTTTGCAGCGTGTCCGTGGTGCGACGTGCAATCACGGCACAGGAGTTGATTGCAATGGCGCAACTTCGCGGTCCCGAACGATCGGTTTTCTTTGTGTCCGTACCTTTGATGATCGCGGTTACCGTGGGCTTGCTCTGGATGATGCCTTTTTCGCCGGAGGCGCGCTTGGCGGCCACCGGCCTGGCTCTCGTCGCGACGCTCTATGCGGTCCTGGCTTACTGGTTGCGGACTCGCAAACAATGGCGCGGCTTGCGCTATACCACACCCCTCGTCACGATCACCCTCATCACTCTGGGACTCGTCAAGGTCAGCGCGGATGCGCCGCTCGGTTTCCTGCTCTTCTTCCCGGTGATTATCTTCTCCAGCATCCGCGCCGGGCGCAACATCGGCATCGTGACCGCCGCCGCGGCAACACTGGGGTATGCTCTCGCGCACTGGCTCAATCCACACACTCCCGCGGCGGTGTACGAAGATATCTTCGTCGCGGTCAATCTGCTCAGCGTGGCGGCTCTCAGTGGAGAGATGGCTGAAGAAGAGAGGATGCTGAGGCGGCGGGCGCAAGAGCGGCGGGTGCAAGAGCAAAACGCTCTCCTCAAACTGACCGACGCTCTGGCAAATGCGCCAGACCTCAACGCGACCGGCAACGCCGCAGTGGAAATCGCGGCGCAGATTTTGCGCATGGATGCCGTTGGCACTGTGGCGCCCCAGAAGGAAGGGTATGTTGTGCAAGCGGGTTGGGGCTCCATGTCGTCTTACCTTGACCAGAGATTGTCCGCGGACGGCGCCTCTATCTTGGCTGGTGCCGTGGCTGCCTGCCACCCCATCGCCGTGACCGATTTCCGGCAGGACCCACAGTGGCGCCCTTGGCCGCCGACGCTCGGCCCAGACCTGCGCGCCGGTCTCGCGGTACCCATGATTCGCGCCAGTCACGCGCGCGGCGCGTTCCTGGCTTACAACCGGAACCCACGCGTCTTTTCCGGAGATGAGATCCATCTGCTCTCACTCGTCGCGAATCAGACGCTAGTGGCGCTGGAGCGCAGACAGGCAGAGGAAGGAATTCGTCGCCATGCCGCGCGTGCCGAGGCGCTCGTTCGCGTCGCCGCTCGCCTCAATGCCCACCTCGACCTCACGACCGTTTTGGATGCGGTTTGCGAAGAAACCGCCCACGCGCTGAACGTCCCGATCGCCACGGCAAGTCTGTACGACAAAAAGGGCGATGCGCTCCGCCTCGCCAGCGCATTTGGCTTGGCGCCCGAATATCGCGCACGCATGCAGGTTTTGCCGCGCGCCGTGCACGACGAATACTTCCAGCGGCATGGACCGATTATTGTCACCCCGGATGTTCAAGCCCTCACCGACTTGCCCAACGCCGATCTGTACGCCGCGATGAATCTGCGAACCACCGTCAGCGCGAGCATGTTTCGCAAGGGAGATCTCGTGGGGCGGCTCAATATTGGAACCATCGGTCAGGTGCGGGATTTTGGCGAGGACGAACTCGAGTTGCTGCGCGGTTTGTCTGATGAAGCCGCCTTGGCGATTGTCAATGCGCGGCTATTCGAAGACAACGCACGCCGCTTTAAGCAAGTGCAAGCCCTGCGCACGATTGACATGGCGATCACGGGCAGTCTTGATCTACGCATTGTTCTTCACGTCTTGCTCGAGCAGGTGACGACGCAACTAGGCATTGACGCTGCCACGATCTTGCTGCTCCATCCCCATAGCCAGATGCTCGAATACGCGGCCGAGCGCGGTTTTCTCACGCTCGCGCTCCAGCATACTCAACTGCATTTGGGCGAGGGGCCGGCCGGTCGCGCCGCGCTGGAACGCCGCACCAT
>DHFK01000095.1:0-2375 GCA_002400365.1 Anaerolineales bacterium UBA4826
TGCCGTACGCTCCATTCCAAAATGATGCTTAAACTACTTCGCTGGCGCGATTGGTCGCTCGCCACCAAACTCTCAGTTCTCTTCGTCGCGGTCTTGCTCGCCGCGCTGAGTGCGTTCGCGCTAGTGGAAGACGCGCAGACGCGCGGGCAGGTAATCGCGCAAGCGCACGAGCGCAACCTGCAGCGTGCGCGCGCCACCGCGCAGTTGCTGGATTTTTATCTGGCGAGCGTGGACGCAAACGTGCAGTTGATCGCCGTTGCGCCGGGAACGTTGGATTTCATGGGCGCGGTCGGGCGCGACGAACATCGCGAGGAAATCGTCCAGGTTCTTCAATTTGCGCGCACGCGGGGAGGGTATGACGCCGCGTTTCTGTTGGATCCGCTGGGCACGGTGCTGCTTGCCACAGACGCGCGGCTCGTCGGGCGCAACTATACGACCGCGGCGTGGTTTCGCAACGCCGCGGCGGGTAGGACGACGTTCGACGAACCGCGCTATGACGCGGTGGATGGTCAAGTGTACTTGCACGTCTCTGCGCCAATCACGACGCCGCGCCAGGAAATTATCGGCGCGGCGGTCGCGCGCCTGACGATGCAACCGATTGACGACCTGATCATGGCGGACGTGAACTATGACGGACAGGGTGCCTTTGGAGTGCTGTTTGACTATGACGGAATTCGGCTCAGTCACTCACTCCAGCAGGATTTGCGCTATACCCCCCTCGCGCCGTTGCCGCAAGACCTCTTCTCCACGCTGGTTTTTGAAGCGCACTTTGGTCCCGCCACCGAAACGCTGCTGCAGGACGCTACGCGACTGGACGCGGTCGTGCAACGCGGCAAGTTACTGCTATTTGACGCGCAAATGGATCCGCACATCGCTTTCGTTGAACGCGCGGCGGGAGCGGTGGAAGCCGCGCTCGCGCCGCTCAAGAACAAGCGGTGGGTGTACAGTATCGCTTCGCCGCAAGCCAATCTCTTCGCGCAAGTGAACGCGCAAACCCAGTCCGCGCTCGGTCAGATGCTCGTGATTGAACTGATCGTGCTGGTCGTCGCGCTCCTGGGTGCGCGTCTGGTGACGCTCCCCGTTCGCCGCGTGGCGGAAACCGCCCGCGCGCTCGCGGCGGGCGATCTGGCGCGCCGCGTCCGGCTCGATCGGCGCGACGAGGTGGGGCAACTGGGCGCCGCGTTCGACGCGATGGCGGATGCGCTGGCGGAGCAGGACGCGCAACTGCGCGGCTATGCGGCGGAGTTGGAGCAAAAGGTGCAGGCCCGCACACACGAAATCGCGCGCCGCGCCGATGAATTCGCCGCGCTGTTCGAGACCACGCGCGATCTCGCCGCGCAGCCGGATTTGGCGGACATACTCCAAGTCATCGCCGCGCGCGCGGCGACGCTGTTAGGCGCGCCCTACGGCGCGGTCTATCTGTACGACGCCGCGCGCCAAGAGTTGGAACTGGTCGTGTCCCGAGACCCCGCGCTGCCGCTCGGCACCCGCTTGAAGTTGAATGAGGGGATGGCGGGGCGCGTGGCGACGACGCGCGAGCCCTTGATCGTGGACGATTACCGGACCTGGGAGCATCGCTCGCCGCAATACACCGCCGCGTCTTTCACCGCCGTCGTCGAAGTGCCGATGCTGTATCGCGGCGAGATCGTCGGCGTGCTGCTCGCCTACGCGACCGGTGCCACCGCGCGCAAGTTCACCGACGCGGACGCGCGCTTGTTGTCGCTCTTTGCTTCCCAAGCCGCGAGCGCGGTGCAACACGCGCGTTTGTTGAAGACCGAGCGCGAACAGCGCAAACTCGCCGAGACCCTGCGCGCGCAAACCGAAGCGCGCTTGCAGCGCCTGGCGGTGCTGCGCAACATTGACCTTGCCATCACCGCCAGTTTGAACGTGCATCTCACGCTGAACATTCTCCTGGAAGAGGTGACGACTCAACTGCGCCTGGACGCCGCGGCGGTGTCGCTTTTCAACGAGCACGCGCGCGTCCTCGAATTCGCGGCGGGGCGCGGCTTTCGCACCACCGCGCTCCAGCGCACGCGCCTGCGCTTGGGGGAGGGGCTCGCGGGCAAAGCCGCGCTGGAACGCCGAACGATAGCGCTTAGAGATTTGAGATTAGAAGTTGGAGCACCCTCCAATCTCCAATCTCTAATCTCCAACCTCCAAGCCGAGGGATTCCTCGCTTACTACGCCGCGCCGCTCATCGCCAAAGGGCAAATCAAGGGCGTCCTCGAAATCTTTCATCGCGCCGCGCAAACTCTCGATCCAGAATGGCTCGAGTTCCTGGAAGCGCTTGGGGCGCAAGCCGCCATCGCCATTGACAGCGCCGAGCAGTTCGACCGCGCGCAGCGCTCCAGCGGCGAACTCGCCCTTGCCTACGA
>DHFK01000095.1:2389-2544 GCA_002400365.1 Anaerolineales bacterium UBA4826
GCAAAATGGGCATCCCCGATGCGATTCTCCTCAAGCCCGGCGCGCTGACCGATGCCGAGTGGGCGATCATGCGCCAACATCCCCAGTACGCCTACGACTTGCTGGCGCCGATTGCGTACTTGCGCCCGGCGCTGGACATTCCGTACTGTCATCAC
>DHFK01000108.1 GCA_002400365.1 Anaerolineales bacterium UBA4826
CCTTCCGCCTTCATCCTTCGCTTCACTGGCACGCGCCTCCCCGCACAAACGCATCCAGCCCCTCCGCAATCCCCAGCGCCAGCGCATCGCGCCGATGCTTGAGCGCGTCCTTGTCCGAGCCGAGAAAGCCCAGTTCGAGGATCGCGCCGGGCGACTGGGGGTCAATTTCGTTCAAGCCGTGATAGTGCGTCATGTCGCGCGTAATGCTCCCCTCGTGCAGCGGCAATTGCGCCGCCGCGGCGTACGCCGTACTGACGCATTTCACCAGCCAGTCGTCGTCCTGCGGAATCGCGCTGTTGTCCGCGCGCGCGACCTTGTAGCCCGACGCGTAGTAAATGCACGAATCCGCGTGAATCGCGAGAAACGCTTGCGGTGAGTAATCGCGTTTGACGGCGCTGAGCCGCTTGTCGAACTCGGCGAGAATGTCCACGCGATACCCGCGCGCCTCGAGCAAGTTTTTGGCGCGCTGGGCAACGTCAGTCGTAATGTCCACCTCGCGCAAGCCGTCGGGGCAGATCGCGCCGGTGTCCGCGCCCCCGGAATGTCCGGCGAGCAGCCCGATCAAGGGCGGCAGCGGGGTCGGTGTCGCGGTGGGAATCAGAGTCGGCAGGGGAATGATCGCAGGGAGGATCGTTTGCACCGGCGCGGGCGCCAGCGCGATCACTTGCGCGGGGCGCTGCGACGCGAACACGACAGACACGAGCGCGGCAAAGAGCGCGATGACGCCGGCAACCTGGAAAAAGCGCGCCAAGCGGTGGAGCCACTCGCGACGAATCAGCGGGTTCTCCGCGCGCTCGTCCGTGGGCGCGATACTTTTCCCCGCCAGGCGCATCCTTCGACTATGCTTCGCTCCGCTCAGGATGCTTTCGTCTTTCGCCTTCGCTCCGCTCAGGTCGCTGTCATCTTTCATCTCTCGTCTCTCATCTGCCATACGCCATTTGCCATCTGCCATACGCCATTCGCCATTCGCTACCGCAGCACCCGCGCGTCGCCCACACGCTTGGTCACGCGTTTTTCGTCGAGATATTCCAAGAGCGCGACCGCGTACTTGCGGCTCGTATCGAATTGATCGCGCACCTGCGCGGCGGTCACCTGCCCTTGCGCGCGAATCGTCGCGACGACCCAGTCCTGCATCGCGCGGAACGCCTTGGGCGACAGCACAACTTGCTCGTTCAGCCGCACCAACCTGTCTTGGGTAACCAGCGCGTTTACCGCTTCCGCGCCGATCGCGGTTTCCGCCTCTTGCGCCGATGGCGGCGTGTAGGGCGATTTCTCAAATTGCCCAAGCAACGCGTCCACCTTGCGTTGCAATTCGGGCGCGAACTTGACCGCAAAACCCGGACGCTGCACGATGTCTTCGCGCGCGACCAGGATATTTTCTGACGCCGCGCGCTCGATCACCCGGTCGAAGATGCGCGGCGCGAGGCCCAGCCGACTCTTCAACTCTTCGCGCGACAAGCCGGCGCGCAGCGGATATTGCCGATGGAATTCGTCGAGCGCGCGCGCGATCGCGTCGGTCAGCGCGTGCCAGCCCGGCGCAGAAATGTAACTCGCGCCCAGCGCAACCACCCCACCCGATTGCGTCTGCGCGCCCAACACCGGCGCGATCACCTCCGCGCCAAGATTCGTGCCGCCCGCGATTTCCTTCGCGTCGGCTGGGTTGGTGCCGCGCGCGGCAAGGAATTGCAGCACGATTTCCTCCGGCGTACCGCGCGCGAGCGTCTCCAGACGTTGGACGACTTCCGGCTTGAAGCGCCGATGCCGCGCGCGTGCGTGCGGATCAACGACCACGCCGCCGCCGATCGTGACGCTGGGCGAAGCGAAACGCATGATAAAGCGATCGTGCTTGGCAAGCGCGACCGGCGTCGCGAGTTGAAATTGCACCCAGCCGACCTCGCCCGGCTTGAGTTGTTCGTGGTCGAGTAAGCGAATGTGCGCGGGGACCTCCGCCGCGCCGGTAAAGAAATCCACCTCGGCGTTATGCGGCAGCGGTTTCGGCGCGGACGCAAGGTATTGCGCGCGCGCGTCGAGCAGCGTCGTCGGCGCAAGCGTGCCGGGGAGCGCGACGACCTGCCCGCGCGTCAGATCTTCGACCGCCAAGCCGGCGAGATTGATCGCGACGCGGCTGCCCGGCAGCGCGCGTTCGAGTTTCGCCTTGTGCGTTTGCAGACCGCGAATGCGCCCGCGCTTGCCGCCCGGCACGATTTCGATTTCCTGACCCACGCTGAAACTGCCATCGCTCAGCGTGCCGGTCACGACCGTGCCGAAGCCGGCAATCGAAAAGACGCGGTCAATCGGCAGGCGCGGTTTGCCGAGATCGTTCTTGGGGGAAACCACTTGCAGGAGGCGATCCAATTCGACGAGGAGATCGTCCAAGCCCGCGCGCGTTTTGCCGGAGACGGGAATGATCTTGGCGCGCGCGAGGACGGTATCGGCTAATTCTTTGGAAACGTCCGCCGAGACCAGCTCAATCCACTCGGGGTCCGGCGCGAGGTCGCTTTTGGTGAGCGCGACGACGCCGCCCTTGACCTGAAGCAAATCCAGGATCGCGAGATGCTCGCGCGTCTGCGGCATCACGCCTTCGTCCGCCGCGATGACGAACAGCGCCGCGTCAATACCGCCGACGCCGGCGAGCATGTTCTTGATGAACGCTTCGTGCCCCGGCACATCCACGATGCTGACCGTCTGACCGCTCGGCAGCGTGAGCCACGCAAAGCCGAGGTCAATCGTCATCGCGCGTTCTTTCTCTTCCTTGAGGCGATCGGGGTCAATGCCGGTCAGCGCCTTGACGAGCGTTGACTTGCCGTGGTCCACGTGCCCGGCGGTGCCGATGACGCGCACGCGTTCACCCTCCGTTCGACGACGCCGCGGCGGCTTTCTTGGGCTTGGTCATCGTCCGCTCGCCTTCGACGCGCGTGAGGAGTTCCGAGATGCTTCGATCGGCTTGCGCGATCCGCTGCCGTTCCATTTCGACCAACAGGCGGATAACGTCCGCAGACATCTTTTCCCGGTCGCGGCGTTCCTTATCCAGTTTCTCGACCAGGTCGTGCAACTGGCCCACGACTTCGGGTCGCCAATCTTCCAGTTTGCCCGCGCGCTCCGCGATGGCGGACATGCGTTTGCTCCATTCGTCGCGCAGGAATTGCCATTCGCCCAGTTGCTGCTGCCAGCGCTTTTCGACGTCGGCGACGATTTGATCGCGTTCTTTGCGCCGCGATTCCTCGACCAGGCGCTGCCACTGGAGCAGCCGCGGCTCCAGGGTTTTAAGCCGTTCTTCCACTTCGACCACGTCGCCCAGCACCTTGCGGCCTTCTTTCGCTTGCTCCTGGATCATCCGCATTTGCGTGATCCATTCGTCAATCTCGCGGCGGCTGGCTTTCATCTGTTCCGACCATTCCGCCATGTGGCGCGCGCGCACTTGCTCCGCGCGGCGCGCGGCTTCGACCGCGTCGGCGCGTTCCTTATTCAAGCGCTCGCTCAGTTGGCGCTGTTCGGTCGCCAACTGTCCAAAGCGCGGCACCCACTCTTCCAGCAGTTGCAGCCGATGGTTCAACTCTTCGGAACGCTTGATGCCGTCTTCGACTTCGCTCTGCAATGTGCCCAGGGTCAAGTCCACGCGCGTGATCATGTCGTGATCGCCGAGAATCGAACGCTGGAACTGTTGCAGCGCTTCGATCTGCAATTGGAGCGTGCTCAAGATCGGTTCCAAGCGCTCGATTTCCATGCGGCGAATTTTGTACTGCTCTTCCTCCGCTTGCATGCGCCGCTGATCGGATTGTTCGAGCATCAACTGCACTTCGGTTTTGATCTGACCGATGGCTTGCTCGATCTGCGAATAGCGCAACGCCTGGCTCTGGACGCGCGCCAGTCGTTCCTCCAGGTCTTGCAGACTCTTGTTCAGCCCGGCGATTTGCGCGTACTGCTGCGTGACCTGTCCCGCCAGATCGGAGATCTGGGCTTTGTCTTTGCGATGTTCTTCGTCTAGCCAGTTGAGCATCTGGACGGCTTGATCGAGGTTCATCCATGCCTCCTGATTCTGTTAAAGCGATTATAACATCAGTCGGATAAAACGTAAAACGTAAAGCGTCGTAAACCGCGTATGGCATATAGCAAATGGCGTATGGCTAATCAGTCTTTGCCATACGCCACAAGCCATTCGCTTGTCTCCGCTACTTGAGCCAACCCTTCGCCCGCTCGACCGCGCGCTTCCACCCCGCGTAACCTTCTGCGCGCCGCGCGGCGTCCCACTGCGGCTCAAAGACGCGATCCACGCCCCAGTTCTGCCGTAACTCGTCGAGCGATTTCCAAAAGCCGACGGCGAGTCCTGCCGCGTACGCCGCGCCGAGCGCAGTCGTCTCATTGACGACGGGACGCACGACCCGCGCGCCGAGAATGTCGGCTTGGAGTTGCATCAGGAAATTGTTCTTGACCGCGCCGCCGTCAACCTTCAGCGATTTCAGAAAGCCGTTTTCCTGGAGAAAACGGGTTTCTCGCTTTATATCCTTTTCCATCGCTTCGATCACTTCGCGCGTCTGGTAGCCGATCGCTTCGAGCGTCGCGCGGACGATGTGCGCGCGCTGAGTATAGCGCGTCATGCCGACGATCGCGCCGCGCGCGTACATGTCCCAGTGCGGCGCGAACAAGCCGTTGAACGCGGGGACGAAATAGACGCCGCCGGTGTCGTCAACCGATTGCGCGAGCGCTTCGGTCTCCGCCGCGTGCGAAATGATCTTCAAGTTGTCGCGCAGCCACTGCACTGCCGCGCCCGCAATCGCAATCGAACCTTCAAGCGCAAAGCACGTTTCGCCATTCGATGCGACCGTCGTCAGCAGTCCGCTTTTCGATGGAACGATTTCCTTGCCGGTGTTCAGCAGCAAAAAGCAACCGGTGCCGTACGTGTTCTTGGCTTCGCCGGCTTCAAAACCGACCTGCCCGAACAACGCGGCTTGCTGATCGCCAAGGTCGCCGCAAATCGAAACGCGCCCGCCACACGGGCCCAGCGGATCGGTAAAGCCGTACAAGGCGGACGATGGACACAACTTGGGGAGCAGCGCGCGCGGAATGTCAAAGAGTTGGAGCAACTCGTCGTCCCAGTCCAGCGTCTTCAGATTCAGCAGCATCGTGCGCGAGGCGTTCGTAAAGTCGGTGCTGTGGACGCCGTCGCGCGGACCGCCGGTAAGATTCCAGATGACCCAGGTGTCCATGTTGCCAAAGAGCGCTTCGCCACGCTCCGCCTGCGCGCGCAAGCCGGGAACATTCTCAAGCAGCCACTGAATCTTGGGTCCCGAAAAATACGTCGCGACCGGCAAGCCGGTTTTCGCGCGGATGAAATCGGCTTTGCCATCGTCAATCAGTTTCTGGCAAAGCGCCTGCGTGCGCGTGTCCTGCCACACGATCGCGTTATAGTACGGCTCGCCGGTCTTTGGGTTCCACACGACGGTTGTCTCGCGCTGGTTCGTCACGCCAATCGCCGCGAGATCGGTCGCGCGTACGCCGCCCTTCGCCATCGCGCCGCCAATCGTCGTGCGCGTGCGATCCCAAATTTCGCGCGCGTCGTGCTCGACCCAGCCGGGCTGCGGGTAGATCTGGTGATGCTCTTCGTAGTGCGACGCGACCACCCTGCCGGCGTGATCGAAAATCATGAATCTTGTTCCAGTCGTTCCCTGGTCAACTGCCGCGACGTGGTTCGCCATTGCGATTCTCCTCAATCAAGATTCAAGACACGGTGACAGGGTGACAAGGTGACTTTCTTTCACCGTGTCACTTTCACCCGGTCACCCGGTCATCCCTTCGACCGATGCACGATGAGAATTCCCGCCAGCACCACCAGCCCGCCGGCAACCTGCACCGCGCCGAGCGGTTGACCGAGCAGCGGGACCGCGAGAATCGCCGTGAACACCGGCTGCCCGAGCAGCGTGGGCGAGACGATGGACGCGGGCAAGTGACCGAGCGCGTAACTGACCGCCAGCCATCCGCCGACCTGGGTGATGAGCGCGAGCGCGATGAGATTGGCGTAGGTCGCGAACGCATAGCCGGTGAACGACTGCTGGAGAACCACGCTCAGCCCGAACAATACCATCGCGCTCGTCGCAACCGAAACCCACCACGCGCCGAGCGAACTGAGTTTATCGCGCGCGCGTTCAGCCGCCAGAAAGAACATGCCGTAGAAAAAGCCGGCGGCAAGCCCGAGCAAATCGCCCTGACCCAGCGACGGATGCAGCAAGAAATCTTGCCCAAGAATCACCGCCACGCCGAGCATTGCGAGCAGCAGTCCACCCCAAAACAACGGGCGCAGTTTCTCTTTGAACAGGATCAGCGCGCCGACGCCGACCCAGAGCGGCGAGGTGTTCGCGAGCAGCGTCGCGTTGGCGACATTTCCAATGAGGACCGCGGTGTTCCACGCTGCCAGGTCGCCGGCGAAAAACAAGCCACCCAGCACCGCGAGTAGGATGTGGCGAGTGACAGGTGATGCGTGCGATTCTGCGTTTGTCATTGCGAGCACTTGATTGTCATTGCGAGGGCGGTTTTTGCCCGAAGCAATCCCCACAGTGCTTTGGGGATTGCTTCCTTGCAGGATGCTTCGCGATCGCTTCGCTCGCAATGACAATACCTGCGCGGCAAACGGAATCGCCATCACTGCCGCTGCGATCGCCATGCGATAGAAACCGCTCACCGCGCCGGGCGCGCCTGCCCATTTGACAAAAATGCCGGACATGCCGATCGCGACGATGCCAAAGGCGATGGCAAGGTAGGGCAAGGCGGCACGGAGACCGGGGCGCGGGATGACGAGGCGATAGAGTGGCCCGGTGAGTGGGCGCTTGGGTGATTTGGCGATTGTGGCTACCTCTCCGTGTCTCCGCGTCACCGTGTCTCTGTGTCTTTCTCTACGATCGCGATTTCCTCTTTCGTCAGTCCGTACAGTTCGTACACCAGCGCGTCAATCTGCTCATCCGTTACATTGATCTCGCGTTGGAGGCGTTCGCGCGCGGCGTCGCTCTTGGCGGCTTGCTTCTGCTGGTGCAGTTCCAACATTCGCTCGACGCGCGCGACGAGTTGGTCGTGGCGCGATTGGTCGGCGGGAGGAATGGGAAACTGCAAGATGTCTCGGATCATAATCTGGGGAAAGGTATCCGCCGCGCTGATTTGAAATCTACGCCGAAAATACCAGCCGATGCACCGCGAGTTCAAGACACCAAGCAAGAACGGGTACGTGATGGCTGCCCCCGATTCGATCTTCAACACAAATAGCAGCGTGTTGCAGTACGATGTTTCGGGAATGTATGTCGCAATCAAAGTACTGCCGACGATTTTGCGAATGAGAATCTTTTCGCCTTGATACTTTTCTGGTTTGCGCGGTTCCGCAAGCCAGGGACCATAATTGATCCAATTGTCGCGGTTCCACAACGATTCGTAACGTCCAATGTGCATACCATCGAAAAAGGGCAGAAAGGATTTGTTCTTCTGTTTTTCAGACGTGAACGGCTTGGTATCCCGAATCTGTTTGGTTTGGGGTGGAACCCCCTTGCCGACCTGATAGACCTTTATGCCGTAGAACAATTTGGCAACATCCGCCACCTTTGGATTCCCACCTTCGATTTTCGCCAGCAAATTCATCTCGTCGATGTCGCTGCTGACGTTGAACGCGTCCTGCTGATGCCATACACTCGTTGAAATGGAAAACTCGCGTTGAGGATCGGCTATCGCCTCGACGGGCTGACGCTTGTCGAAGGTCTTGATCGTCACCGTACTTTCATGGAACGTTTTCGTCGGCGGGGCTTTGTCAACGAATAGCAAAGTTGTATCCACCGTTGCCCCTGCGAATATATTCGAGGGCAAGGTGACAACCTCGCGAATGTGCGTGTTCTGGAGCAAGAACGCGCGTAGGGTCTGGGTAAATCCCAAGTTCAAATACGTATCTGGAATGATATAACCCAAGCATCCGCCAATCTTTAACAAGCGCGTTGCCTGTTCCAGAAAGACAGAGTAACTTTCTCCGCGCCATACAAACGATGTGAGACGCGATTTCAAGTAGTCGAGCGTGGCTTCGGGAAACTCTGCCCCATACGGCGGATTGCCGATCACCGCGTCGAATCCGCCCGCCGCCATGATCTCGCCGAATCCTTCGCGCTTGCTCTCCCACGTGAATGGCTTGATGCGCTCACTTGCTTTTTCGGGCAACGCGCCAATGTCATGCGCGATCNNTCGCGCCGCGCTCGCCCTCCAACATCTTGATGTACAAACTCATCTTGGTGATCTGAACGGCTTGCGCGTCAATGTCCACGCCGAAGAGATTGTTCTGCATGATCTCGGCTTTTTGCAAAAGCGACAGTTTGGCTTCGCCGTACTCGGCGGCGCGCTCGCGCAACAAGAGCGCCTGACCGCCATCGCCTCCGCCGCCGCGCCGCTGCGCGCGTTCGGCAAGATAGCGCGTGTGATAATCCAGCAGGGCTTGGTACGCGCCGATCAAGAACGAACCCGAGCCGCACGCGGGATCGAGGATCTTTATCTTCTTGATTTGCTCCGGCGTCTTGCCCTCGATCAACTTGCCGACGGTTTGCGCGACGATGTAATCCACGATGTACTTTGGCGTGTAGTACACGCCGCCCGCTTTGCGGACCTCGGGCTTGTCCTCGACGACGGCGCGCTTGTCCGTGACGCGAATCGTCTTGCCGAGATAGCGTTCGTAAATCGAACCGAGCAATTCGACGGGGATCACGTCAAAGCGATAGGGCTCGTACAGTCCGTTGATGATGCTGACGACGAGTTCCGCGCCCAGTTCCCAGTCAATCTCTTCGCACGCGTGCTGGTTAAAAAAGTCGCCGTTGAACCGCGCGTTGACCTTTGCGAACAAATCGCGCAACTCGGCGGAAAGCGCGACGGGCTGGTCGCGCGTTTCCCATCGGCGCGCGATGCTTTGCAATTGCGTCAGATCGTCTGAGAGGATGGCGCGGTCTTCTGCCACGCGGATAAAGATCAGCCGATCGAGAAAAACTTGGACGATGCTGTTGAGTTCCGCCGCTTCAGTGGGGTGAACCTTGAAGACGTATTTGGCGAGTTGCGCGCGCCATTCGGTCAAATCATCCAGGAACGCCAAATCCACGGGCTTGCGTTGGCGCGGCGGCACGCGCGACATGGCGAGGAGTTGCGCGAGCGAGCCGCTCGCCACAGCCTCGCGCGAGAGCAGCCACAGCACATCCAGNNGGTTCTGTGCGGCTGGGCTTGACGCGCGTGTCGTAGATGCGGATTTCTTCAAAATCGGTCACCAACCCCAGATCAACACTCGCGCTCCACGCGTAGCGCTTGACCTGGAGAATGACGTCTGTGCGCTCCAGCGCCACGTGCGGCGCTTTGGCTTCCACGTAGAACACTTTGCGCGCATCCACGCGAAACGCATAGTCGGGGCGTCCGCTCTTCTCGCTGATCTCGCGCGTGACCTCGCGCGCGCGTCCCAGCGCGCGCTGATCGCGCATATCCCAGCCCAGCGCCTCGAAGAAGGGATCAATGAAATTGCTCCGCACCTCGGCTTCGGGATAATCCGCGCGGCGATAATCGTCGCGATTCTTGTCAAAGCGCGCGACGAGCGCGGCAAGTTCGCGCTCGAACTGTTCGCGGGCGGTCGTCTTCATCCTTCATCCTTCCGCCTTCATCCTTCTGTTCACGCCAGCATCATCCGCATCGGCTGCAAAGTGCGCGTGAATGGATTGAGCACCAGTCCGAGAATCTCCAGCGTGACACTCCCCAACAACGCTTCATCGCCTGGCTCTCCCAGAATCACCGGCGTGTGTCCTTCGCCTTGCGGCAACGTGATATGACATTCAGAAATTTCGCGCTTGACCGTCGCGCCGTCGGCAAGCGTAAAAGTCATCTCCCGTTTGGGTTTTAATCCAATCGCTCGCCAATCTGAATGAGGCAACAAGGTATAGGTTGCTCCGCTATCCACGAGAAAACGCACTGTCCGATTTCCAATCGGCCCCGTGACCGAACCCTCGATATACGTAATTCCCATAGTCTTCCCTTCTCCTTGTCACCGTGTCACCTTGTCACCTTGTCTCCCGCGAACGTTACGGCGAACGTTCGCTGCTGGCGCGCGCTTCCGCCACGATTTTCACCCCCGCGCTTGCGCCGATGCGCGTTGCGCCCGCCGCGATCATCGCCTGCGCTTGTTCGTAGTTGCGAATGCCGCCCGCGGCTTTGACGCCCAACTCGCCGCCGACGGCGCGCGCCATCAACGCGACATCGTGTACCGTCGCGCCACCCGGACCAAAGCCGGTCGAGGTCTTGACGAAATCCGCGCCCGCTTCCTTCGCCAGTTGACATGCGCGCACCTTTTCGTCGTCGGTCAGCAGCGCGGCTTCGATAATCACCTTGACGATCGCGCCACCGGCGTGCGCGGCGTCGCACACCGCGCGAATGTCGCTGCGAACCGCATCGTCCTGCTTCGCCTTCAGCGCGCCGATGTTGATCACCATGTCAATTTCCTTCGCGCCGTCGGCGATGGCTTGCTTTGACTCAAACACCTTGGTCTCGGTCGTGTGCGCGCCCAGCGGAAAGCCGACGACGACGGCGACATCCACATCCGTCCCGCGCAAAATCTGCGCGCATTGTTTGACGTACGGCGGATTGACGCACACCGCCGCAAAGTGGTACTCTTTCGCTTCGTTGCACAACTTGCCGATTTCCGCCGGCGTCGCTTCGGGTTTGAGCAAGGTATGGTCAATAAACTTGGCGATGTCTTTGGGCACGGCGGTCACTCCGCTGCGCGCGGAAATGCGCGTCGCGCCGGCATCGAGCACCTGGCGCACGCGCTCGGGGCATTTCTGCGCGCAAATCAGACAGTCGGTACAGCCAATCTCCGCCGCGATTCCGCACGGCGGCACCGTGTACTTGGTTAGCGCGGCGAGGATGGCTTGGGTGAGTTCTTGAACCTGGGTCTCTGGCATTGTCGGCATAATCTACCTTTTCAAAAAGCAAGGGAGCAGAGGTGCAGGGGTGCGGGGGAGATTGCTCCTCTGCCCCTCTGCTCCCCCGCTCCCCTGCTCTTGGGAATCTATTTCCGCAAGTATCGTCGTTCCACATCCATAATCTTCGCCACGCGTTTCTGGTGGCGCTCTTCCGTGCACTCGGTTTCCAGAAACACCTTGACNNCCCGGCACCTTGTTCGCCGCCATCGCCGAACCGATGCCCGCGCCGTCCACGCTGACGCCGCGCCACGCCGCGCCATCGCTCACGAGTTTCGCGACCGCGTACGCGACATCGGGGTAATCCACCGGGTCGGGCGTGAACGTGCCGCAATCGTTCACGGCATAGCCCAGTTCGGCGAGGTACTTGGCGAGGTCTTGCTTCATTGCCAAGCCGCCGTGATCCGCGCCAAGCGCAATCGTCTTTCGCAAAGCGGGCGCTGGCGCGTTGGATGGCGCCGCGCCCTTTTCAGCAAGCACACGCTCTACGACTTGCCGCACGAGTCGGCGGACCTCATCGTCTTGCGCAGTCATGGGAGAATCCAAAGCCCAGTTTCTATCTTTCCGAAGCGTAAGAATAAGTCGGCACCATGCCGATCTGCTGAGGGGGCCAGTACGAGATCCACGCTTTGCCAATGATTTTCTTGGCGGACACCGTGCCCCATGAATGTGAATCGCTGGAGTAGTTGCGGTTATCGCCAAGCACAAAGTACTCATCCGCCGGGACGTTCACTGAAGACATCGAATAAGTCGCCGGGTTGAGTGGATACACCTCTCTCAATTCCTCGCCGTTGACGAACACGCGTCCATTCACGATCTCGACGCGATCGCCGGGCAGTCCGATCACGCGCTTTATGAAATCGCGCGTGCTGTTGTTCGGCGGGACAAAAACGATCACGTCCCCGCGTTCGGGCGGATGCAGCATATAAATCAGTTTGTTGACAAACAAGAATTGACCGTCGTGAAGGTTTGGTTCCATGCTGTACCCTTCGATGCGAAAATTCTGCACCGCGAAACGGATCAGCAGGAAAATCACCAGCGTGAGAATCAACGTCTCGATCAGTTCGCGCAGCGCGGAACCCAGGTTTGTCCAAAACGACGGCTTGGCTAATTGCTCGGGCGGCAAGAGCGGCGCGTCGGCGCTCACGGGCAGAGTGGTTGTTTCGTTCGACAGTTCCAAGTGGTCTTTCCTTTCGTGCAATGGTAATCCAATTATATGTCAGGTCGCATTAACGCGCAACACTTTGAATCGCGAGGTCGCGAAGATTACTTGCGGATTTGCAGCAGGTTGCTCAAGTCGTCCGTCCACACAGGCAGACTTGCGGGGATCGGCGAACGTGGCGCGCGGCGCGCCGCAATCGCCGGCAGTTTCAGAAAACCACCCTCGCGCGCCAGCAACATCCAGACCGAGTCGTAACTCTGAACGCCATCGCCGGTATCTTCGATCAAAGTGGCGCTCAGATTGAACTCGTCCGCCAACCGGTAGATCTCCCAATCGAGGTTAAAGTAGCGATTGGAGATATTGATCGCTACGATCCCGTCGGGCTTGAGATGTTTCAAATAGATCGCCAAGGCTTCTCGGGTAAGCAGGTGGAGCGGCACGGCGTCACCGCTAAAGGCGTCCAGGACCAACAGGTCGAAATTCTGCGGACCCTCGCGTGCCAGTTCACGTTCGAGCGAGACGCGCGCGTCGCCCGGGATGACCTGAAGATCGGCTGGCGAATCCCTGAGAAAGGAAAAATACCCGCGCTCGCCTTGGGCGATTCGAATGACAGCGGAATTGATTTCATAAAAGCGGAAGACATCTCCTGGCTCGCCGTAGGCGGCGATAATGCCGACTCCCAATCCCAACGCACCCACGCGTAGTTTTGCGGGGCGGGCTGGATGGTTCAAGATCGCCAAGCCAACTCCACTATTCTCCGCGTAGAACGCCGTCGGCAAGACGCGTAGAATGTCGGCGTCGAATTGAAAGCCGTGCGCCGTCTTGCCGTGAGTCAACTGGTACGCGCGCAACTTGGGGCGATCGGCGTTCATTTCCCAAACGCGCAATACGCCGTAGAAATTGCGCGTTGCCAATCGCAGGTCCGATGCGCTGGCGCGCATAACCAGGACGATCGAAAAGGTTAGCAGCAAAGTGACGAGGGCTGAAACAATGACGACCGGTTTTAGGCGCCGTTCTGGCGCGCTCCGTTTGCGCGCCGCGCGCGCCGGCTTGAGTTGCGCCGGCGCGCGCTCTAGGTGCATGACGACCGCAAGCAGGGTTCCGCAGGCAACCATACCCCACTGCAGTTCCCAAAAGCCGGTAAAGAACAAATACGGCGCAAGCAGCGTCACAAAGATTCCGCCGACTGCGCCGCCCAGCGCAACCATCAGATAGAATGCAGGCAACCCGCGCGGCGCGGGGCGCAGTCTGAACAACTCGTTATGGCAGAGCATACAGCCGAAGAACAAAAGCAGTAGATAGACGATGATTTGGATTTCGATGCTAAACGGCGGCCACTTGACGAGCATCCAGAGACTGGCCGCGCTGACGCCAAAAAAAGCGACCAGGTAGAGTCGGCGAGCATACCCTTGTCCGCCGGCGAACGCCAAGATAAAAGTGAGCAAGTAGATCGTCAGCGGCAAGACCCATAGGAAAGGTATGGGGGCTACCTCTTGAGTGATCTGGTTGGTCACGGAAATCAGCAGCGTCGTCGCGCACGCGGCTAAACCAATCCACAAGATGTACGCGCCGATGCCGGGCTGCCCTTCAGCGCCAGATGGATTGCCTTTGCTCTCCGGCACGGCGTCAGACTGCGTCCGCCGAAAAGTTCTCAGCGCAAGAAAAGCCGCGCAGAGCGCAAAGACAACATAGCCCGCTGCCCAAATATATGCTTGCGCCGGCAGAGTCAGATTGGGTTCGAAGATGAAAGGATAACTCACCAGGGCAAGCAGCGATCCGACATTCGACAGCGCGTACAGACGATAGGGCGTCTGGCTGCGATCGTCGCGGCTAAACCAGGCTTGCATCAACGTACTGTTCGTCGAAAGCATAAAGTAGGGTACACCTACGGAAATCGCCAAGACCTTGAAGATCGCCCAGATCGGCAGATCGTCGCCTTGCGGTCGCCAAGTAGCATCCGGGGTGAGAGGCGAACGCCACGTCAGCGCGGCACCCAGCAACAAACCAAGCGACCCACCGATCAGGATCAGATGCACGATTCCCTGTTGGCGGTTACGCAGTCGTCCAAGCAGCCAGTAGGCGTAGGCGTATCCGCCGGTCAAGAGCGACTGGAAGAAGAGCAAAATCACAGACCATACGGTCGGCGTCCCGCCAAACCAGGGCAGAATAAATTTTCCGATCAGCGGTTGAATTTGAAAGAGGAGAAAGGCAGAGAGAAGAACACTAAAAGCGTAGTAGTAGAACATTGGCTTGTCACCTGGAGAACGACTCAGCGGGCATCTGCCCCTTCGACTTGACCCAGGGGATGGTTTGTCCGCGTCCTGGCCATCTTTGCCGCGTACAATACGATCGAGCCCGCGACCGCGACGTTGAGCGAACTGACCTTGCCCCACATCGGCAGGCGCACCAAGAAATCGCATTTCTCGCGGACGAGGCGACCCAAGCCCGCGCCCTCGCTCCCCACCACGAGCGCGAGCGGCATTGTGTAATCCATGTGCGCGAATTCTTTCGCCGCCGGCACGTTTTCGACGCCGACGATCCAGACGTGCGCGCGCTTGAGCGCCTCGAGCGTGCGCGCCAGATTCGTCACGCGCGCGAGCATGAGGTGATTGACCGCGCCTGCCGACGCCTTGACCACCGCCGGCGTAACGCCCACCGCCCGGTGCTCGGGGATGATGACGCCATGCACGCCGACCGCTTCCGCTGTTCGCAGCAGCGTGCCCAAGTTCTGTGGGTCTTGGACCGCGTCGAGCGCCAACAGAAATGCTGGCTCGCCGCGCGCGTGCGCGGCTGCCAGCAAATCCTCAACCTCCACGTAGGCGTACTCTCGAATCCGCGCGCTGACGCCCTGGTGATTGCGCGTCAGCCGATCCAGATCATCGCGCGTGACGCCGCGGACCGGTACGTTCGCGTCCTTGGCGAGCGCAAGCAATTCGTTCAGCGCGCCGCGCGCGTGCACTCCCATCGCGATCTGGATCTCTTCGATGGGGCGTCCGGCGCGGAGCGCTTCCAAAATCGCGTGCCGACCGTAGAGATATTCTGGCATACGGCTGAGGGTGTAAGCGTATGGCAAATGGCTTATGGCAGATGGCCATTGGAGTCACCGGCGATATGCCATTGGCTATACGCTACCCGGCTTTCCACGTCGTTCCCTGCGGACCATCTTCCAAGACCACGCCCAGTTTCGCGAGTTCGCCGCGGATCTGGTCCGCCAACGCAAATTGCTTTGCCGCGCGCAACTGTCTCCGCGTTTCAATCAGCAACTCGATGAACGGCGCGGCTTGCAGCATTTTCGATTCTGGTTCCGCGAGCGTCAGCCCCAGGACGCCGGCAAGTTCGCGCAGCGTTGCCTGCGCGGGCGCGAGCGTTTCCGCGGCTGCGCTTGCGCCGCGCGCGCGGTTGATTTCGCGCGCGAGGTCGTGCAGCGCGGCGATGGCTTGCGGCGTGCCAAAGTCGTCGTCCATCGCGGCGACGAACTTCTCGCGCGTCTGATCCGCCCACTGGAGGAGCGTCACATCCCGCGGCGCGCCGTGGAAGGGGCTCGCGTCTTTGACCGCCGCGCGCAAGCGTTCCAGTCCGCGCGCCGCCGCGTCTACGTCCGCGTCCGTCCACGCCAGCGGCGTGCGATAGTGCGTCGAAAGCAGGTAGAGCCGAATTGCGTCCGGCGCGTGTCGCGCGAGCGCATCCTTGACCCACAACGTGTTGCCTACATGCCGCGACATCTTGTCCTCGGCGGATGTGTCGTCGGCGAGACGGAGCAACGCGTTGTGCATCCAATACTTGGCGAACGGTTTCTTGCCGGTGAACGCTTCGCTCTGCGCGATTTCGTTTTCGTGGTGCGGAAAGATCACATCTTGCCCGCCGCCGTGAATATCAATCTGGTCGCCGTGCTCCACCCAATTCATCGCCGAGCATTCGATGTGCCAGCCGGGACGCCCTTTGCCCCAGGGGCTGTCCCAACTCGGCTCGCCGGGCTTGGACGCTTTCCACAGCGCAAAGTCCATCGGATCTTCCTTGCGCGGGTCTATTTCGATGCGCGCGCCGGCTTCCATCGCGTCGAGCGCGCGATGCGACAATTTGCCATAGTCGGGATCTTGGCGCACCCGGAAGTACACGTCGCCTTCGATCGCATAGGCGAACCCTTTGGCGATCAAGCCCCGCGTGATTTCGATGATTTGCGGAATCACGCCGGTCGCGCGCGGATACGCATCGGCGCGCTCGACGTTGAGCGCGTCCATTTCGTCCAGAAAGCGCGCGATGTAGGTCCCGGCGAGCGCCTCGATGGTGACGCGATCCTTTTGCGCTTTGGCGATGATGCGGTCTTCAATGTCGGTAAAGTTCTGGACGTGCCGCACCTGGTAACCGCGCAAGCGCAGGTAGCGTTTCACGGTATCGAAGACGATATAGGAGAATGCGTGCCCCACGTGGATCGGATCGTAGAGATTGGGCCCGCAGACGTACAGCGCCACGCGTCCCGGCGCATGCGGAACGAAATCTTCTTTTAGCCGCGAGAGCGTGTTATGAATTTTCAGCGGCATGGCTTTTCTCTTTCACTTTTTATCATCCGTTGGCGCGGCAAAAATCATGCGCCCCTGATTCGTCTGCAACATCCGCGTGACCATCACGTCAATCGTGCTGCCAATATGCTTCTTGGCGTTGTCAACCACGACCATCGTGCCGTCGTCCAGATAGCCAACCCCCTGCCCCAACTCTTTGCCCTCCTGGACGATGCGGACGCGCATCCCTTCGCCGGGCAGAACGATCGCGCGGATGGCGTTCGCGAGTTCGTTGATGTTCAGCACGCGCACGCCCTGCAGTTCGGCGACGCGGTTCAAGTTGTAATCGTTCGTCACGATCGGACAATGCAGGTTCTTCGCCAGCCGAACCAACTTGTCGTCAACTTCGTGCACGTCTTCGACGTCGAGATCGGTGATGCGGATCGGCACGATAGATTCCTTCTGCAATTTGTTCAACATTTCCAAGCCGCGCCGCCCACGATTGCGCCGCAACGAATCGGGAGAATCGGCGATGTGCTGCAATTCCGCGAGCACAAAACGCGGAATCATCATCGCGCCGTCAATGAAACCCGTGCGCGAAATGTCCGCGATGCGCCCATCAATAATGACGCTCGTATCCAGCAGCACCGATTTCTCGGCCGATGCCTTGACAAAGCCCTCGCGTCCCAAACGCCCGCCGAGGATGGCGTAGAAATCGCGCTCGCGCATCACCATCACCCACGCGCCCAGGTAACCAAAGACGACGAGCGAGACGAACGGCAGGATCGAGCCGAGCGGCGGAGGCAGGAACGAAAGCGGAAACGCCGAGAGCGCGGCAATAATCAGGCCGATCAGCAAGCCGATGGTCGCGGCGACCAGTTGCTGCGCGGGAATCTGACGAATGGTCTTGCGCGCCCAGAGATAGGGCCGAATCGTCAGCCACGGCGTGACCAACAAGCCCAGCGCTGCGCCGGCGAGCGCCAGAACGATGATGTAACGGATTTGCGCTTCGCCGCCCAGCGTATCGCCGATCCGCCAACCCACGATTGCGAAAAAGACCATTCCGCCGATGCGGAGGAGAAACTCGACACTCATGCTGACCCCCTCCTGGCAGTCCTCGACAAAAAAAGAGTGCACCGGCGCGGTACACTCAACAGGATAAACAAGAATTACAATTGCTATGGAACATGCGGCTGCACAACCGCCGCGGGGCTAACTTGGCGTTGGGTGTCTCTCCGGTACAACACTTGCGTATGCAGTTGACTCACCAGGGAATATGAAATGGATAATTCCGTTCCGAACAATCGCATCTTAGCACAGGACTGGGCAAATGTCAAAGGCGCAATGGCGTATCCAGGGCTGCTGCAAAGTCGCGTAGATGTCATTCCGAGAATCCCATGCCCTCGTGGGCATGCACGAGAGCAGAAACTTGGTTCAGCGGCGAAGCCCCTGGCGGGAACGCAAGTGCCAGGGAAAACCGCGCCTCGAAATGACAAAAGGGGCGTGTCAATGGTCTTTGCAACAGCCGTGATGGCGTTGGCGTATGGCAAACAGAACAATTCGCTATACGCCATCAGCGAATCAGCGCGACCTCCATCGCCTGCCCCAACGTTCGCGCCCCAATCAACGCGATGCCGTCCGGCTGGTCTTTCATCCGCAGCAGCGTTTGCGGCACCAGCGCACGCTTGAAACCTAGCCGCGCGGCTTCAAGCAAACGACGCTGCGCCTGCGCGACGGTCCGCAGTTCGCCGCTCAAGCCCACTTCGCCGATCACGACCAGGTCTTCCGCAATCCGTTGATTCCGAAAACTCGAGGCGATCGCGAGCGCGACGGTCAAGTCCGCCGCCGGCTCGGTGATCTTCAACCCGCCGACGACGTTCACGAAAACATCCTGACTCGACAACTTGAGTCCGACGCGCTGCGTCAGCACCGCCGTTAGCAAGAGCAAGCGTCCCATGTCGAATCCGTTGGCGGTCCGCCGCGGCAACGCGAACGCGCTCGAACTCGTCAGCGCCTGGATTTCGACGAGCAAGGGGCGCGTCCCTTCCAGCGTCACCGCGATCGCGTTGCCGGCGACCTCCGGCGAGCGTTCGGCGAGAAACGCCGCGGAGGGATTGTCCACCTCGATCATCCCTTCCTGCGTCATCTCGAACACGCCGACCTCGCTCGTCGCGCCAAAACGATTTTTCACCGAACGCAGCAAGCGGTACGCGTGAAAGCGCTCGCCTTCGAGATACAATACCGTGTCAACGATATGCTCGAGCACGCGCGGACCCGCGATCGCGCCGGCTTTGGTCACGTGCCCGACGAGAAAGATCGCGACGTTCGTTTCTTTGGCGACCCGCGTCAGCCGCGCCGCCGATTCGCGCACCTGCGAGATGCTGCCCGCCGCGCTCGTCAACTCTTCGAGATACGCCGTCTGGATCGAGTCCACGACGGCGAGTTTCGGCTGGAGCCGTTCGATGTGTCCGGCGATCTCGTCCACATTCGTCTCGGTCAGGAGATAGAGCGCGTCCGGCTTGAGCGCGAGCCGTTCCGCGCGCATCTTCATCTGCTGCACCGATTCCTCGCCCGAGACGTACAGCACCGTGCCGGCGGATTGCGCGAGCGTCGCGGCGACTTGCAACAGCAGCGTGCTCTTGCCGATGCCTGGCTCTCCGCCAATCAGCACGAGCGACCCCGGCACAATGCCGCCGCCGAGGACGCGCGCCAACTCACCCATCGGCACAGGAATGCGCTGAAACCCCTCGGTGACGACGTCAGAAATCTTTTGCGGCGTGCTGCGCGGCGCGAGCGCGGCGAGCGACGATTTCTTTTCCTCCGCCGCGGTGACGATCGTCTCGACCATCGAATTCCACTCGCCGCACTCCGGGCAGCGCCCGTACGATTTCGTCGAGACAAAGCCGCATTGCTGGCAGATCCATTTGCTGTGGGTTTTCGGTTTAGGGGGCATGAGCGACCTCCGTCAAACGGATGTTCTAGCGGTATTCTACACCGAGACGCCCCGCGCGTCAAACGCGGTTTGTAGGAACGCCACTGCTGCGCCAAAACAAAAAGGACACGGCTGTTACCCCGTGTCCTTGCGCGTTTCGCGGTCTCCGCGTGCCTGCGCGCTATGCTGGCGCTAGTTCCGGCTCTGGCGACTTGATGGTGTCGTCGCCAGGATGCCGCTCTTCTACCGTCAACTTGATCTCACCTTCGATGACGTCGGCGATCAGCGAACTGCCCGGCTTGAACTCGCTGGACAAGACGCCTTCCGACAAGGGATCTTCGATGGTGCGCTGAATCACGCGCCTGAGCGGGCGCGCGCCCAGACTGCGATCATAGCCCTCTTCTGCCAAGCGCGCCTTTGCCGCTTCGGTCACGGTTAATTTGAGTTCGTGTTCCTCCAGCCGCGGCTTGAGATAGCCAAGTTGGACATCCACGATCTTTTTAATGTCATCTTTCGTGAGCGCGCGGAAAACGACGACATTGTCAAGACGGTTGATGAACTCGGGTCGGAAAAGACGCTTGAGTTCGTTAATCAATTTCTCGCGCATGTTCTTGTACGCCTCTTCCTCCGTCTTGGCTTCCGTCCGCTTGCCGCTAAAACCGAGCACCGCATCGTGCTGAATCAAGTCCGCGCCGATGTTCGAGGTCATAATGATAATCGTGTTGCGGAAATCCACCTTGCGTCCTTTCGCGTCCGCCAGGTGTCCGTCTTCCAAAATCTGCAAGAGCATGTTGAACGCTTCGGGATGCGCCTTTTCGATCTCGTCGAACAGCACGACGGAGTACGGATGGCGTCGAATCGCCTCGGTCAGTTGCCCGCCTTCTTCGTAACCGATGTAGCCGGGCGGCGCGCCGACGAGACGCGCGACGTTGTGCCGCTCCATGAATTCGGACATGTCCAGTTGCAGCAGCGCTTTTTCGCTGCCGAACATGAACTCGGCGAGCGCCTTGCCCAGTTCGCTCTTGCCGACGCCGGTCGGACCCAGGAAAATGAACGAGCCGATCGGGCGCTTGGGGTCTTTCAGCCCGGCGCGCGCGCGCCGCACTGCTTTGGCGACATTCGAGATCGCTTCGTCTTGACCGACGATGCGCTTGTGCAGTTCCTCTTCCATCTTGAGCAAGCGCTGACTCTCTTCGCCGGCGATCCGCGTGACCGGCACGCCCGTCCACATGGCGACGACTTCGGCGACGTCTTCGCTCGTGACCTTGGGGGGCGTCGCGCTCGTCGCTTCGAGCCAGTTCAATTTCATGTTCTGCAGTTTCTCGCGCAGGTCAGTTTCCTTGCCGAGTAGTTCCGCTGCCAAATCGAATTGTTCTTGTTCGACGGCAGCTTCCTTCTTCCGCACGACCTCTTTGATCGCCTGATCGGCTTGTTGATATTCTGGCGGCTTGGGCGCTTTGTACATCCGCACGCGGCTCGCCGCTTCGTCAATCAGATCAATCGCCTTGTCGGGCAGGAACCGATCGGTGACATAGCGCGCCGCGAGATGCGCCGCCGAGGTCAGCGCTTCGTCGCTGATCTTGAGTTGATGATGCGCTTCATAGCGCGACCGAATGCCCTTGAGGATTTCGACCGTTTCCTCGACCGATGGCTCGTCGACGCGCACGGGCTGAAAACGTCGTTCGAGCGCCGCGTCGCTTTCGATGTGCTTGCGGTATTCCTCCATCGTCGTCGCGCCGATCACTTGAAGTTCGCCGCGCGACAACGCCGGCTTGAGGATGTTCGCCGCATCCACCGCGCTCCCCGCCGCGCCGGCGCCGACGACCATGTGCAGTTCGTCAATAAAAAGAATCGTCTTGCTGCCTTTCAATTCGTCAATGACGCGTTTCATGCGTTCTTCAAATTGCCCGCGATAAATCGTGCCCGCCACGAGCGAACCGACGTCGAGTTGGACGACGCGCTTGTTCAGCAAAGGTCCCGGCACGTCGCCCTGCATGATCTGCTGCGCCAGTCCTTCGACGATCGCGGTCTTGCCCACGCCCGGCTCGCCGACCAGCGCGGGATTATTCTTGGTGCGGCGCGAGAGGATCTGAATCACGCGCTCGATCTCCTTCTGTCGTCCCACGACCGGATCGAGTTTGCCGTCCTCCGCCAGCGCCGTCAGATCGGTTGCCAGTTGGTCGAGCAGCGGCGTTTTCGAATCGCTCTTTTTCTTTTCCGCCGCCGCTTTTTCCGGCTGGGATTCCATCACGGCTTTTGCCATCTGGTTGCGCACTTTGTCCGGGTTGACGTTCATGCTCTTCAGAACGTTGACCGCGATGCCGTCGCCTTCCCGCACGAGCCCCAGCAAAAGATGCTCGGTGCCGATGTAATGATGCCCGAGCCGGCGCGCTTCGTCCACCGCCAGTTCGATCACGCGCTTGGTGCGCGGGGTCAGACTGAGCCGCGCGCCCGGCGTGGCTTGCCCGCGCCCGACGATGTCTTCGACGACCTGGCGCACGCGGTTCTGATCTATGCCCAGGTCGCGCAAGACTTTCGCCGCCATCCCCTCTTCTTCGCGGATCAAGCCGAGCAGCAGGTGCTCCGTTCCAATATAGTTATGATTCAAGCGGACGGCTTCTTCTTGCGCGTAGGTCAGCACGCGGCGCGCCCGCTTGGTAAATTTGTCTAGTTTGTCGGACATCACGTTTCACCTCTTGTTGCAAGCCAAGGAAATTCGCCCGCCAGATCGGCTTGCGGTCAGACTGGCAGCCAAGCGCCCAGATGGCAACTAAAGTCAAAAGCGTCCCGTCGCGAGCAGGGACGCCAATGTTCCGCCTAACATCTAACTGATCGTTTCTTCTTCGCCGCCCAGTTCGGGCCATTCTTCGGGCGCATCCAGTTCCGCAGCGTCGCCGGCGTACTCCTCCGTCGCGCGCTTGAGACTGAGGCCCAAGCGTCGCCGCGCCGCATCCACGCGGATCACCCGCAGTTGGAGCGTGTCCCCCTCCTTGACGACTTCTTTGGGATGTTGAATGCGCCGATCCGCCAGTTCGGAAATATGAATCAAGCCCTCAATGTTGTCTTCCAGGCGAGCAAATGCTCCAAACGAAGCCAGTTTAGTAATCGTGCCAGTGACCAGTTGCCCGGGTTTGTAACGCTCTTCCACTGTCGTCCACGGCTCTTTGCGCGTGCGTTTCAGACTCAGCGCGATGCGCTCGCGCTCGCGGTCAATTCCTAGAACGTGAACCTGAACTTGATCCCCAACCTTCACCAGATCGCTCGGATGATTAATCTTGGTCCAAGACATCTCCGACAAGTGAATCATCCCATCCACGCCGCCCAGATCAACAAACACGCCAAAATCAGCCACGCTCGTCACGGCGCCGGTCAAGACCGCGCCTTCTTTGATCTCGCTCAGCAAACGCTCTTTTTGTTCCCGGCGCACCTCGCGCATCGCCGCTCGCTCGGAGAGGATCAAGCGATTGCGTTCGCGATCCAGTTCGATGACCTTTAACTTTATCTTTTTGCCGACGAGCACGCTCAGATCCGATTCGCTCGGCTCGCCCGCGCCTTCGGCTTTTTTGCGCGCGATGCTTTCGAGTTGCGTCGCCGGCACAAAGCCGCGCACCTTGCCGACGCGCACGATCAAGCCGCCCTTGTTGAAACCCGCGACCTGCGCGTCGAACACCTGCCCCGATTTCAGCAACTCTTCCGCATCGCGCCAGTCGTGCTCGAGTTGCGCCCGCGCCAAAGACAGCACCACGTTGCCCTCGCGGTTCTCCGCTCGGAGAATGAACGCGAGGAGGGTATCGCCGACCCGGATCTTCTTCAGCGCCTCGGCGCTCATTTTTTCGAGTTCTTTTTGTTCGACGATCCCTTCGGACTTGGCGCCAATGTCAATCAGGATTTCTCTGGCATCCACCCTGACGACCGTGCCTGAAACGATCTCGCCGTACCTAAGTCGCTTGAAACCCAGGTCGAGATCAGAGAGTTCGCTCATTGACACACCCTTGCCATTCGGAGCGGTTCCGGTTTTCGCTCTAAGCGTCGCCTCCTGGGGACTTCCATGTCCACCCGATGCAACCATTGTTTTCCCCCGCACACCAATTTTCGTCACACCACACCACGCGTTGTGCCACACGCGATGCCTCACGCAAATCTATTATAGCCACTTTCCCCGCAATTGGCAACCCCCGCCCCACAGGTGACGGGTGACGCGTGGCGGGTGACGTATGACGCGGCAGTGCGCGCTTGGCACACGTCACTCGCCACACGTCACACTCTGCCAATGTGCACTTCGTACACCTCTGTATTCTTCGCGCCAAAGCGATATTTGTATTCCTCGTCGCCGCGCAGAAAATCATAGCGCCGCCGCTTTGCCGCGATCGCATCCTGAATCGAGTGGGCGAACAGGACGATGCCGGGGCTGAGACTGGCGTACTTGACCGGATCGTACCCCGAGTTGTACACTAGGACGTCGTTGCGGTAAACGAAATTCAGAATGGACGCGGCGCGTTCGCCTTCCACTTCCAGGAAGACGAGTTGCAGCCAACCCTGCGGAAACAACTGGCGCGCGATTTCGACGAAGAATCCCTGCATGCGCGAATCCATGAACAGATTCTTGTCGGGACGGCTCTTTTTGTGCAATTCGATAAAATCGGCGATCGCCGCGTCCACCTGATCTAGCGCGTCAATCACGTACCACCGCGCGTGGGTTTCTTCGATGCGGCGTAGTTTGCGGCGCACCTCGTGCCGCTGTTTCTTGTCGAGCCGCGCGAGATAGCCGTCCCACGTGTCCGGCAGATCAATCATCGGCGAGACATCGTGCAAACTCTGCGTGACGGCAAGCCCACGCTGTTCCGCGAGCGCCTTGAGCCGCGTATTCGCCGGCGACGCGGCGGGCAGCGTGCACAGGTGCAGCCAACTCCACGCCGGGAAATTGGGCTGCGTCAACGTATCCAGCAGCGCGGTATAGACGCGCTCTTCGTATCCCGGCGCGACGATCAGGTCAAGATAATCAGACACATCCACGCAGCCGATCAACGACAAGGAGACGGTTCCATCGTTCGCCGGTTCCGCAAACAGCGGCGCGATGCCGACGAGCGTGCCATCGTCTGCGCGAACGGTGATCACGCGGAGAGCGCCGCTGCCCAGGTGTCGCCACCAGGTTGCTTGCCATTCGCGCGTCAGGAACAGCGTATCCACCATCGCGCGCTGTAACAAATCGTTCCATTCTCTTCTCAGTTTTTCAAATACATCAGTGCTTGAGAACAAATCAATCTGCATCTTCGTGTCCTACCCTGAGAGTACTATTGCGATAGACTTGCAATCAAAAACCAGGTCTCCTGGCGCAAGCGCATTATACGCCAAAGACTCGGAAAAGAAAAATGGCGTTTAGCGTTTACATCGCGCGCCAAGTACTGTATAATGCAAGCAACTCTTTGGAACACCCCGCGTCCGCAGGAGGCTTGCTTTGGTACTACGACGTACAGCAATTCTGATTGCGTTGATGAGCGCGCTCTTAACCGGCTCTGCGGTCCATGCCAATGGCAGCATTGCCTGGACGACCGTCGGTGGCCCCACCGGTGGGTTGATCAATGCGCTCGCGCTGGTTCCCGGCGCGCCAGGCATGATGTACGCCGGGGCGAACGGCGGCGTGTTCCTCACCCGCGACGATGGCGCGCATTGGCAAGCCGTATCGAAGGGTTTGCCGGATGATCCCACGATTCTCGCGCTCGCCATCGGGCGCGACGCCAATACCGTTTTTGCCGGCACTCATCGCGGTGTCTACCGCACGACCGACGCGGGCGCTAACTGGCGACTCACCGACTCGCGCTTTGCCGATCAACTCGTCCTTTGCCTCCTGGTTGATCCGCAGAACCCCAATTCCATTTACGCCGGCACGACCAACACGGTTTTGAAAAGCGAGAACGGCGGCGACACATGGACCGACGTCGGCGCAGACCTGAAAGCCGTCCGCGTCTGGTCGCTGGCGATGCCTGCCGGCGGGTCCGCCCTTTTCGCCGCGACCGATAGCGGCATCTACGTCTCGCGCGATCGCGGCGCGCGGTGGCAGTCGAGTTCTGACGGACTAGCCGAGGGCGCGCGGCCTGAATCCATCGTCATCGCGTCGAACGGTCTATTCGCCGGCACGACCAAGGGGTTGTTCCGCAGCAAAGATGGCAAAATCTGGAGCGCCATCGGCGGCTCTTTGAACAATACCCTGCCGCGTCCAATGGTCTCCGACCCGCGACAAACAGATCGCGTCTTTGCCGTCTTGGAGCAAGGGGTCGTCAGGTCAACGGACGGCGGCGGCACGTGGGCGCTGCTGCCGAGTCTGCCGCTGAACGCGCCCGTCCTCACGCTCGCGCCCGGCGAGAAAAATTCGCTGTACGTAGGCACCGCCCGCGGCGTGTTAAAAGCCAGCGAAGACGGCGGCAACTGGCAATGGCTGAACAACGGGCTAGTCAGCACGAGCGTGCTTTCGGTGATGCTCTTGCCGGGCAACCCCGGCACGTTGCTCGCCGCCACGCGCTATGGGCTCTATCGCAGTTCGGACCGCGGCGCAACGTGGAGCGAAGCGCGCGGCTTGAACGACCCGTACGTCCTTTCGTTGGCGACGCATCCCCAAGACCCCAACGAGATCTATGCCGGCACGTGGGGCGGTTCTATTTTCATTTCCAAGGACGGCGGCGCGAGTTTCACGCGCCTCGTCGAGAATCTGGCGAACAACGCGCCCATCAGCAGTCTCATCGTCCTGCGCCTTGCCAACGCCGACACGACAATCTACGCCGGCACTTTGGGGAATGGGCTGTTCAAGAGCGGCGACGGCGGCAAGAAATGGGATGCGTTATCGGCGGAACTCAACAGCGTCACGCGCGTGGCGACGTTGATCCTGGTCCCGCCGAACAACCTGTACGCCGGCACAGAGCGCGGCTTGTATCGCCNNCCCAAAATGATTCTGGTCGGCTATAGTTCTAGCGGACTGTACCGCAGCAGCGATGGCGGACTCCAATGGAGCCGCGTGGGCAACAGCACGTTTCCGACGCGCGTGCGCCTCCAAGCCGTCGCGCTCAGCCCCGGCGCGCCCAACCTCGTGTACGTCGGCACCGACCGCGGCGTCTATCGCAGCGAAGACGATGGAAATACCTGGGCTGCCGCGAACGATGGGTTACCGGCAAACGCCGACATTTCAGCGCTGGTGGTTGACCCGCAGTCGCCGGAGAATGTGTACGCGGGCACTAATGGGAATGGCATCGTGCGCGGGACCGATCTCTTCAAGACCGCGCCGATCCGCAACGATCTCGCGCTCGTCACGGCAGCCCTTTTGGCTCTGTCAACGCTCGCGCTCATGTTGCTGTATCTGGCTTGGCGCTCGCGCTCTACCGTCGAGGCGCAAGAGCGGCTGTGGACGCGCGAATGGCTCCAATGGGAGCCCGCCATCGCCGACGCGTTGCGCACGACCGGCGAAGCCAGCGAGAACACGTTGGGCAAACTGCCGCGCCGTCACCTCACCCGCGCGCTCCAGCGCTATGCCGCCCAACATCCCGACCAAGCCCTCTTTCTGCAAACCACGCCCGCCGCGCTCAAATTGGAAACCTTTGCGACGACGCAGAAATTCATCGGTTTGTGGAAAGCCGCCTGGGAGGTCGTGGACAGCGAAAGCGCGTTCCAATCCGTCACGAGTCAGATGGTGGACCATCTCTGCGCGATGCTCGGCTTTACGCGCGTCGACGAACGCGCCTACCAGGGCATGATCGGTTACGTGGTGCGCGCGCCTTCGTTGCGCCTGAAGATTCCACCCCGCTTCCCGATCATCTTCTTGCCCCGGCACATGATTCAGGAGAGCGATCTCGAGGTGCTGCGGGATTTGATGGGCGTCTTGAACATGGTCAGTTACTTTGCGCTCATCATTGATCTGCGCGACACCCTGCCCGCCGACGCCCGGCAATCGTTGAAACACCTGGTTCGCCAGGCGATCCACGACTTTATCGTGCTGGACGGCGCGGACGTCCGCAGTCTATTGACCGCGCGCGACCACGCCCGGCGGTTGGTCGAAGTCATCCTGAGCCAGGTTGACCTCACGGTCGTTTCGCCGTACGTGACGAGCGGGCCCGTGCCGACCAACATGTTCTTTGGTCGCGAACTGGAACTCAAAACGATTGTCCGCACCGCGCGCGACACGAACTTTGCGATCGTCGGCGGGCGCAAGATCGGCAAGACCTCGGTTTTGGCGCGCGTCCATCAAATCCTCCAGGACACGCCCGAATACGTCCCGTACTATCTCGACTGCCAAGCCACCCAGACCTTTGAGGATTTTTTCCAAGCCATAGACACGATGTGGAAGATCGCGCTGCCGGTCGCCACCCCCGAGGGCTTGCGCCGCATGGTCACCGAACTCTCGGCGCAGCACCCCACGCGCACGATCGTCATGCTCTTCGACGAGATTGACGGACTGCTTCAGTACGACATCGAGAACGGCGAGCAACTCTTTCGCATCTTTCGCGCGCTCGCCCAGGAGTTGCCCGTGCGGTTTGTCTTTTGCGGCGAAAAGATCTTGACCGGGGCGCTGCACAATCCGCAACGCGTCTTTTTCAATTTTTGCAATCTGCTGCCGCTGACTTATCTTTCGCCCGACGAAGCGCGCCGCGTCGTCCTCGACCCGATGCAGGAAATGGGCATCACGCTGGAAACCGACTCGCTCGCGGATCGCGTCGCCGACCTGGCTGCCGGTCATCCGAACATCGTGCAGTACATCTGCCAGAAACTGATCGAGCGCATCAACCAGCGCCGCGAACGACTGATCACGCGCGGCGACCTGGAAGCCATCAGCCAATCGGCGCAGTTTGCGGAGTACTTTGTCGAAATCATCTGGGGCAATGCCACGCCGCTCGAGCGCTTGATTACCCTGCTGATGCTCGACCAAGCCGGGACGACGCCGGGGGAAATGGCTGAGACGCTGCGCGAGCGCGAACTACGCGTCGCGCCGAAAGAATTGGAGGCGGCGTTCGACGGCTTGACGCTCTACTCGATTCTCCGGCGGGACGGTCCCCGCTACGCCTTTGCCGTGCGCGCGTTCCCCGAAGTGCTGCGCCGCAGTCACGACGTATACGGCTTGATTCTCAGTTGCGCGCAAGAAATCAAAGACCACAACGGAGCCAATCCATGATCCCGCCCGAGCCCAGCGAACGAACCATCTTCAAGACGCGCGGACCGCTCGACCCGGTGAACGACAGCGCGATCTACGTCCCGCGCCCAGAACTCGATCAACTCTTGCGCGCGGCGCAACTGACGCGGGTGGACGCGTACCTGGCGCTCCTCAGTTCGCGACAGACCGGCAAGACGACCCTGCTGTATCAGTTGCGCCATCGCCTCCGCCCGCGCGGCTATGGCGTGGCGCTCATTGATCTCGCCGTCGTGCTCGACCAACCGGAAGACCAACTGTATCGTTTCGTCGCCAGCGGAATCCGCTCCGAACTGGAGCCGAACCTGCGCGCGGCAGACAAGCGCGATGTAAGCGCGCTCCCCACCAACCCGCTCGAGTTCCGGCGTTTTGCGATGGACATGGCGCGGCAGGTGCGCGCGCCGCGCATCGTCGTCTTGATTGACGAAGTCGAAGCCGTGCCGGAGAGTCTCGCCGACGCCTTCTTCGGCACGATCCGCAACATCTTCTCCAGCCGGCGCAAAGAGGACGAAGTCGCGTTCGAAAAATATTTGTTCGTCTTGTGCGGCGCGAAGGAATTGCACCGCCTGAGCAGCGGGCCCAACTCGCCGCTCAACATCGCCGAGCGCATCTACCTCCAGGATTTGACGACGCCGGGCGTGCAGATGCTGGCGGCGAATTTCACGCGCGCGGGGATCCTCGCGCCGCCGGAGACCGCCCAATGGATCTTTGATCAAACCGGCGGGCATCCGTACCTGACCCAGAAACTTTGCGCGATCGTCGAGCAATGGCGTCCGCAGCACATCACGCCGGACCTCGTTCAGCGCGCGGCAGACGAAATTCTTAGGGGCGACGACCATCTCGAAAAGACGATCCTCCAGGTTGAGACCGAGCCGCTGCTGCGCGATCAGTTGCGAACCATCCTCGCCGGACCGCCGGTCCCGTTCAGCCGGCTCAACCCGGCGGTGGCGCGGCTGGAACTCGCCGGCGCGATCCGCGACGACCAACAGTGCGTCGTGCGCAACGCGATCTACCACAAGGCGTTTCAGGCGCATCTGAATCCGCCGGCGCCGCAGCCCAAACGCCGAATTTTGCCCTGGGGTCGGATTTTGATCGCGTTGCTGGCTGTCGTGGTTTTTGCGATCAACGCGCCGTTCTTGATCAACTATGCCAACGACATCGTGCTTTCGCCGCGCTCGGTCAACGAGCCGGCGCAAATCCCCACCCTCGGCGCGCACGCCATCTTCCGCTACGCTCCGATTCTACGCGCGAACGATCCGGAGTGGAGCAGTCTCACCGTCGAAACCGATCAGGTGACGATCCCGCTCAGCGTGACTTTTAGCCCGGAGAGTCCGGACATTGAGCGGGCAGGCGACGCGCAGCGCCGCTTTGATCAAGCGGGTCACCAAGAGCAGTTCAAGTTCCGGCTGAATCAGAATGTGGTCCCGTACAATCCCTTTCAACCCGCCGTGCCGCATCAACGAATCCACTTGATCTTTGTGTCCGCCGGCGCGGACAGGCCATCGTACACCCACACCGCGGATTTCCGCGTGGATTACTACTCGATCGCGGTAACATCCCTGGTGATGACCATCGGGAGCATCATCGCTTTTTTTGCAAGTCTGTGGGCGAACGTGCAGCGGCTCCGCGACGCGGCGACGGTCATCGGAAGACTCGGAGGAACGGAGAAAGAATAAGCAACCGGCAAACAAAAACCTTGCGAGGTCCGGGGAGACCCTCGCAAGGTTTTTGCTTTTAGGGTCGCGGCATAGTCGGGGTCGTCTTGCGCGTGGGGGTCACTGTGGTGCGCATCCCCAGTGTCAGCGTGACGGTTAGCGTCGGCGCAGGATTCGTCAAATCAACGGTCGGCGTCAGCGTGGGCAATTCACGCGTGGGAATCGGCGCTTGCGTGGGCGTGGCTGCCAGCGTGCCGCCCGGGAGCCGGGTGAGTGTCGGCAGCGTCTGCGTCGGCGGCGCTACCGCCGTCGCGCGGACCACAATCGTCGGTGTGTCTGGTCGTTGGAGCAAAGAAGGGCGCACGATCATGCTGAATGTTCCGGCGCAGTAAAGCGCCGCGATCCCAACGATGACGACCGCCAGGCAGCCGTAACCGATTTGCTGGTTCGGCGATAAATTCGAGAGCCATCCCTGCGCTGCCGGCGGCTCTGGATCCCATCCGCTTTCAGACATTGCGTTGATATTCCCGGGCGGCAGTAAGCAACAAACGAAACCTCCACGCGCGCGAAATTGGCGCTATTATAGCGCAAGGAATACGGTTGTCAAAAATCAGATTTCCGGTATACTGGGCGCGATTCACGGAGACACGCCTCGATGACCATTCATCGCCTCGAACCGCAGATCTTCCACACCACTTTTGGACGCAATGAACCCGCGCTGCGCGTGCAGAGCGGCGATACGATCATCGCCGAAACGCGCGACGCGCACGGCAACGACAAACACAACGTGCCGCTCCCGGCTGCAATGCGTCCCCGCGCCGACGGTTTTGAATTCTCGACCAGTAATCCGCTGGTAGGTCCGATTTACGTCGAAGGGGCAGAGCCGGGCGACGCGCTGGCTGTTCACATCGAGAAAATCGAATTGAATCGCGCGACCGCGTGGTCGAGCCACGCGCCGAATTTTGGATCGCTGACCGGCGAGCAGTCTGCGCGACGCCTTTTGCTCAACGCGCCGCTGCCGCGCCAGTTGTTCGAATGGTCGCTCGATCTGGAGCGCCGCGTCGGAACGCTCGAACTGCGCGCCAGTCGCGCCCGGCGCATCGAACTGCCGCTGCATCCGTTCATCGGTTCCATCGGCGTCGCGCCGCGCTATGGTCGCGTCGAGACCGCGTTGACGCCGGGCGAGTACGGCGGCAACATGGATTGCGTCGAGACGCGCGCGGGCACGACGCTCTACCTGCCGGTGTGGGCGCGCGGCGCATACCTCGCCTTTGGCGACATTCACGCCGCGCAAGGCGATGGCGAGGTCTGCGGCAGCGCGCTGGAGACGACCGCCCAAGTCACGTTGCGCGTCGAGGCGCGGAAAAATTGGCAAATCGAGTGGCCTCGCCTGGAAGATCAAGATTTCTTGATGACGACCGGCAGTCTTCATTCGCTCATAGATGCCGTCCGCGTCGCGCAGGTTGAGATGCTCAACTGGCTGATGAGCGACTGCGGGTTTGACAAGTGGGAGGGCTGGCAAGTCTTGTCGCAAGCCGGGACCATGCGCATTGGGAACATCGTGGATCCGAATTTCACCGTGGTGGTGAAATTCCCAAAGACCTTGCTGCGCGACGCTCAAGCGACCTGACCGCGCGGCGGTATGGGGTTCTCGCAGTGACCCGGCTTGACTTGTAAGCGACCCGAGCCACCGGTTTGGTCTTTGGTCGCGCGTCGTGTATAATGGGACGCAGAAAATCATGCTGGAGGTCCCGTGCGAGCAACCTCCCCGGCGCTCACCGTCGTCCTGCCGGTTCACAACGAAGTGGAATCGCTCCCCGAGTTGCACGCCGGTTTGAATGCGGCGCTCTTGCAGTGCCCCGGCGCGGCAGAGATCATTTACGTTGACGACGCCTCGACCGACGGCTCGTTCGACGCGATCGCGGGTTTGGCGCAAAGCGACGCGCGCGTGCGCGGCGTGCAGTTACGCCGGCGGTACGGCAAGTCCGCCGCGCTCGCCGTAGGCTTCGCGCGGGCGCAGGGACAGATCGTGGTCACGTTGGACGCCGACCTGCAAGACGACCCCGCCGAAATTCCGCGACTCATCGCCGCGCTCGCCGCGGGCGACGACCTGGTCTGCGGCTGGCGCAAACCGCGCGCCGACCCCTGGCGCAAGCGCGCCGCTTCCTGGCTCTTCAACCGCGCCACCGCCGCGCTGACCGGCTTGCCCCTTCACGATTTCAACTCCGGTCTCAAAGCGTGCCGGGGCGAGGTCGCGCGCCAGGTGCAACTCTACGGCGACCTGCATCGCTTTCTGCCGGTGCTCGCCGCGCGCCAGGGCTTTCGCGTGAGCGAAATCCCGGTCGCGCATCGCCCGCGCAAGTACGGGCGCACCAAGTACGGCTGGGGACGCGCGCTCGTCGGCTTGTTCGATCTCTTGAGCGTGCTAGTCCTCACGCAATACGCCGCGCGTCCGCTACATCTCTTCGGCATTCCCGGTCTCCTCTGCTGCTTGCTCGGCGGCGGCATCAGCGCGTCGCTCGCGTGGGAGCGCCTCTTTGAAGGGCAATACCTGTCGAATCGTCCCCTGTTGATCCTCGGCGTTTTGCTCATCGTCGTCGGCGTGCAATTCTTCTCCCTGGGCTTGTTGGGTGAGATGCTCGTCACGGCGCACGCCGATCAATTGCGCTATTCGATTCGCGCGGAAGTCGGCGCGCCATGAGACTGGGGTTGGTTACGCCAGCGCCGCCGCTGCGCGGTGGTCCGGTCCAATACGCCGCGCAACTGTACGCCGAGTTGGTGCGACGCGGGCACGCGGTCTGGGTGCTAGGTTATCGTCGCCAATACCCGGCGTGCCTGTTTCCGGGGCGCAGCCAGCGCGAGCCGAGCGCGCAGCCGCTCGATCTGCCGAACGAGCCGCTGTTCGATCCGCTCCGCCCGCTGAGTTGGCGGCGCGTCGCGCAGCGCGCGCAAACTCTCGCGCTCGACGGTTTGCTGTTCCAGTATTGGATGCCCTTCTTCGCGCCCGGCTACGGCGTGACCGCCGGACTGGTGCGGCGCTGGACGCGCGCACGCACGATCTTGCTCGCGCACAACCTCATGCCGCACGAGCATCAGCCCGGCGAACGATTCCTCACGCGCTGGCTGCTCCAATGCTTTGACACATTCATCGTCCAATCGTCCAGCGTGCGCGACGATTTGCTCGCGCTGAAACCACAAGCGCGCTACGCGCAGGTTCCTCATCCGACGCATCATCTGTTCGAATGTTCGCTCGCGCAAGCCGAGGCGCGCGCCCGACTCGACTTGCCTGCCGATGCCCCGGTGCTGCTGCACTTTGGTCACGTGCGCGCCTACAAAGGACTGCGCGTGCTGCTCGACGCGCTGCCGCGCGTGCGCGCCGCGCTCCCCCACGCGCGCCTGGTCGTCGCCGGCGAATTTTACGTGGATCGCCTCCCGTACGAGCGGCAAATCGCCGCGCTCGGTCTGACCGACGTCGTGACGGTGGTGGATCGCTTCATTCCGCACGAGCAAGTCGGAATGTATTTCGTCGCCGCCGATCTGGTGGTGCTGCCCTATTTGCGCGCGACGCAGAGCGGCATCGCGCCGATCGCCGCGTACCACGCGCGCCCGGTGATCGTGACAGCGGTGGGCGGTTTGCCGGAGCAAGTGATTGACGGCGCAACCGGCTACGTCGTCCCGCCGAACGATGCCGCCGCGCTCGCGCAAGCCATCGTGCGTTTCTTCGCGCAAGGCGATCGTGCGGCGATGGTCGAGCGGATTTGCGCCGAGCGGCAGCGCGCGACATGGGCGCGACTCGCCGAGGCGGTCGAAACGTTGACGCGCGAGGGTCAAACTTGAGC
>DHFK01000141.1 GCA_002400365.1 Anaerolineales bacterium UBA4826
GATCGCATTCTTGACAAACATCTCGGAATGTTTGGGGCCAGAGTATTCGGTCGAACGAATGTCGTACGTCCCGGGCGCATCGAACTTCCATAGGATCTTGTTCTCACGACCGGGCAGCACTTGCATCTGAAAGACCATCGTGCCGCCTTGCCTGAACACACCCAATCCATAGGTCACGTCCGTGGATGTTGCAGTGAATTCGACGTACTTGTTCGCGCCGACCTGGATGCCTTGGGCAGGCAGTTTGATCTGATAGTTTTCCATCTGCACCGCCACGCGCTGATCTGGCGTCGGCTGCGACCACACGAGCCAACTCTGCCACGGCACCAGGGGTGAAAGCGTGACGACGTTGAACGCTAACGCGACCAGGACCAACAGCCCTAGCCAGAGCCGTTCGCTTCTCTCCATGTCAGTCTCCTTTCTGGCTCACCTTCCTCGCGAAGACGAGCATGAACACGGCAACTGCCAACACCCAGACGGTGAAACTCCACCAGACCACTTCCGTTGGATACATTTTCTCACCTCCTCAATCCATCTCACTCGTCCTTTGCCGGGTCAACATGGATCGTGCAGAACGCGTGCTCGATCTTCTTCCCGATCTCTGCGTGCACTCGTTCCGCGACGCGATCCGCTTCCTCGACGATTGTCCCGCGCGGAACCTCGACGTGCATTTCCAGATGCACCTGCCCGCCGATCATCTCTGCGCGCATGTCGTGCACGCCGACCACGCCCTTGACCGATCGCGCCATCGCTTCGATTTCGCGGTACAGCTCTTTCGACGGCGAATGTCCCATCAGATTCTTGGCGTTCTCCCACCAGAGGATGCCCGCATTCGTGGCGATGACCCCGGCGACCACCAGCGCGGCGATGCCATCCGCCATCGCCATGCCGTTCGCGATCAGCAAGATGCCGATCAACGCCGCGAAGAGTGCGACCTCGTCGTTAATAGACTCGATGAACTGTGCGCGCGCGGCAGCGCCCTTTTCCTGGCTCCACCAAATCTTGACGAGCGGGAACGCGCTGATCACGATGGCGATCACCGTCACGGCGAGGGCAAGCGTCAGATTGGAATATTCGGACGCTTGCCCGCCGAACAACTTGTTCATCGCTTCGCGGAACGCTTCCAAAGCGGTGAACGAGATGAAGATGGTTGCCGCCGCCAGCGCCGCGACATTCTGCGCGCGTCCATAGCCATAGCGATATGCTTGATCCGCCGGTTTGCGCGACCAGAGCGCGGCGACGAGCAAGAAACCAGAGATGAGCATATCGGCGAGACTGTGCAGCGACTCGGCGTACATCACGCCGATGCCGGTTATGAAATAGGTGATCAACTTGAGCGCGAAGAGAACCGTATAGCCGCCGAGCGCTGTCGCCAAACCGCTGATACTGGTCGTTTCCGCGTGCGCGGTTCTTTCAGCCATCGCGCTTCTCCTTTCACGACTCCCAAAAAGCAAACCACGAAGGCAGAAAGGTCACAAGTTTTCTTTCCTATCTCCGCGTTTTTCTTCGTGTTCTTCGTGTCTTTGTGGTTGCAGGTTTTCGTGCGACTTGCGTCAGCGCGCGCGGATAACGCGTGAGCGTGATCGGGCCATCCACGCCGACGACGTTCGTGTCCTCGACGCGCACGCCCCAGGGTCCCGTGTATAGTCCGCAATTCCCGACCGAGATGACGACGTTCGCGGGCAGCGGCGGCGGCTCTTTTTCACCGTGGAAGAACGCGTGACCGGGTGGCAGCGGCGCTTCTTCAAATTCGATCCCGACGCCATGAATCGGCGGACCAAAGATGTGCTTGCCGTGGCCGGCGTCTTTGAGAATGTCGTGCATCGTCCGCTCCAATTCAACCATGCCGACACCCGCGCGTACCTTCGCAATCGTCGCCTGCTGCGCGCGCAAATACAAATCGTACGCGGCTTGCTGTTCCGCCGTCGGCTTGCCCGCGCACACGGTGCGGCAAATGTCCGCGCTGTAGCCGTTGACGATGGGGTGAACGTCAATCATCACCAGATCGCCCTTGTGCAACTTGCGCGTCGTCGGCAAGCCGTGCGCGATGTTCGTGCGCGGACCCGCTGCGACGTACGTGCGCCAAAATTCCTCCGCGCCCGCGTGCCGCATCGCGGATTCTGCCGCCGCCGCAACCTCGCTTTCGGTCACGCCGGGCTTGACCGCGGCGACCGCCGCTTTCATTCCGACGTCGGCGACCTTCGCCGCAGCGCGGATACGCTCAATCTCCGCCGGCTCTTTGACCATCCGCATCTCTGAAAGGAGGTGCGTGCAATCCGTGGGCACGACATCCTTCGGCTTGGCGTGCGGATGCGTCAGCATCCCCAGCATGGATTGCGTGAGGAAGGTGTACTCCAGACCCACCGTGCCGGCTTTGAGCCCGAAATGCTCAAAGTAGTGGGCGATCGAGTGGATCATCCCAACTTCATCCTCAAAGCCGACGATGTGATCGAAATGCGCGAGTGCGGTCACATCCTCGACATCAGTGGATGGCACGCCAAGGGCGATTTCGCCGTCTTGGGTAACCATGGCGTACGCGCACAGGCGACCGTCACCCGTGAGGTAGAACATGTTCGACGGTTTGGTGAGCAACAGCGCGTCGAGCCCATGCTCTTTCATCCGGCGACTGCAGTTCTCGATGCGTCTTTGGTGGACTGGCGATTTCATGGCTGGTTCCTCCTTTGGGACAGGTTTCCCGTCTCGTGATTTGACGCCAATGAAAAATGCCTTCCTCGCCAGAGCCGAGGAAGGCATTCGTCACCCTGTATCCTATACACGCGCCATCAAGCCTCCATCGCTTGCTGACATGCGGTTACACGGTTTTGCGAATTCAATGCTGCGGTAGTCTGCTGCTATTATAACACACTTGCCGCCGCAATTCAAACGGCGCGAGCCTGGCGATTACCCTAACTGTCATCTCGAGCGCAGCGAGAAATCTCCGTACGCCCTGCGCCCGCCATTGCNNTCGCGGCGAAACTGGCTCATGTAGAGATCGTAGTAGAATCCCCGCGCCTTGAGCAACTCGTCGTGCTTGCCGCGTTCGACGATCTGTCCGGCGTTCAACACGAGCACCTGGTCGGCGTTGCGAATCGTGCTGAGCCGGTGCGCGATGACGAACGACGTGCGCCCGCGCAATAGTTCCTCCAACGCTTTTTGAATCAACCGCTCCGTGCGCGTATCCACCGACGACGTCGCCTCGTCCAGAATCAGGATGCGTGGATTCGCCAGCGCCGCGCGCGCAATCGAAATCAGTTGGCGCTGCCCCTGGCTCAGTCCACCGCCCCGCTCGCCGAGTTTCGTGTGGTAGCCCTCGGGCAGGCGTTCGATGAACGCGTCCGCGCGCGCCAGTTTCGCTGCGGCGATCACCGCGTCGTCGGTTGCGTCCGGCTTGCCGTAGCGAATGTTCGCCATCACCGTGTCGCTGAACAGAAACGGGTCTTGCAGCACGACGCCGATTTGCGCGCGCAGACTGGCGGCGGTCACGTCGCGCACGTCCCTCCCGTCAATCTTGACCGCGCCGGCTTTGACGTCGTACAAGCGCGGGATGAGATTGGCGATCGTCGTCTTGCCCGCGCCGGTGGGACCCACGATCGCGACCATCTGCCCCGGTTCCGCGACGAGACTCACGTCGCACAAGACGCACTCGTCGCGCTCGTATTCGGCGGTGACGTGCTGGAGTTCCACGCGCCCTTTGATCGGCGGCATGGGGATCGCGTTGGGTCGGTCCACCAAATCCGGCGGCGTATCGAGCAAGCCGAAGATGCGTTCCGCGCCGGCGATCGCGCTCTGGATGTTGGTCCACATCACCGAGATCTGCGAAATCGGTTGATTGAAACGCTGGGTGTAGCCCAGGAACGCGACGATGAGACCGAACGACATCATCTCGCCGAAGAGATATTGCCCGCGCAGCAGCAGCAATCCGCCAACGCCGGCGACGATCGCCATCGAAACGTACCCCAGCGCTTCGAGCGTCGGCGCGAGCGCGCTGGTAAACGCCGTGGCGCGGATGCTGGCGTCGCGCGACGCCGCGTTCGATTCGTCAAAGTTCTGGATATTTTCCGCTGCGCGATTGAACGCCTGCGCCTCGCGCACCGCGGCAAAACTCTCCTGCAAATTCGCGTTCACGTCGCCGACCGCGGAGCGAACCTGGCGAAACGCTTTGCGCGCCTGATCGGAAAACCACTTGGTCGCGAAGAACATGACCGGCGTCACGAGCAGACTGACGACGGCGTACACTAGACTCGTCGTCAGCATCGTGAAGGCGACCCACACGATCAGCAGCACGCCCTGGATCAGACTGACCAGCGGAAAGGTGAACGCTTGCTGAATCGTGTCCGCGTCCATCGTGATGCGCGTCATCACGTCGCCGGCTTCGTGCTTGGAAAAGTAGCCGAGCGAGAGCGATTGGATATGCTTGAAGACGGCGATGCGCAGATTGCGCAGCACCCGCATCCCGGTCGAGTTCGTCAGGTAGAACGTCAAGCCGGTCAGCAGCGAACTTGCGACGAACAGACCGATGATGAGCAGAATCAAGCCGCCCAAGCCCGCGATAAAATCCGGCGTCGTCGCCTCCGGCCCCAGGTGGGCGTACCAGCAATTCGTCGCCTGCGCCGGCATGCCCGGCAAGCCGCTCGACTGTCCAGCGCCGATTAGTTTTTGCGTCGCCGGCGTCAAGTAGCAATCCACCACTTGCCCGGCGAGGTTCGGCGTCAAGACTTGCATGTACGTGCTGGTGACGATCAGCGCGATGACGACGAGCGCGATGAACCAATAGGGTCGAAAGTAATTTCCAAAGCGCGCCAGCGTTGCGCTGGCGGCGGTGGGCTTGCGCGCTTCGGCGCGCAGCGCCATATCTCGACCGTGCATCATCATATCGCAACACCTACACTTTCCTCGATGGCTTGAGGTATCGGTATCCCGGAATCGCCCAAGAGTTGCGAACTGTAAATCTCCGCGTAAATCTCGGACGATTCGAGCAGTTCTTCGTGCGTGCCGCGCGCGACGATTTGTCCTTTGTCGAGCACGAGGATTTGGTCGGCGTTCAGCACGGTGCTGATGCGCTGCGCGATCACGAACGATGTACGCCCTTGCATCAATTGCCTGAGCGCTTGCTGAATCTGGTACTCGGTCGCCAGGTCTACGCTGCTCGTCGAATCGTCGAGGATCAAGATGCGCGGATTCATCAACAAGGCGCGCGCGATCGCAATGCGCTGTTTTTGCCCGCCGCTCAGCGTCGAGCCGCGCTCGCCGACCGGCGTAGCGTACCCCTGCGGAAATTCCGTGATGAAATCATGCGCCGCCGCGGCGCGCGCCGCCGCGATCACCGCGTCCATGCTCGCGTCCGGTTTGCCGAACGCGATGTTGTCGCGAATCGTTCCGCTGAACAGCGTCGTCTCCTGCAAGACGATCCCGATGTGCGCGCGCAGACTGGCGATCGTCACGTCGCGCACGTCGTGACCATCGAGCAACACGCGCCCCTCGCTCACGTCGTAAAAGCGCGGGATCAGATTGATGATCGTGGTCTTGCCGCTGCCGGTCGCGCCGAGGAGCGCGATCGTCTGCCCCGGCTGGGCGTCGAAGGAAACGCGATGCAGGACCGGCTCGCCGCCTTTGAAATAGCGAAAGGTCACATCCTCAAAGCGCACGTATCCGCGGGCGTCCGGCAAAGCGAGCGCGCCCGGCTTGTCTTCGACTTCGCTCTGCGTGTCGAGAATCTCAAAGATGCGCTGCGCGGACGCGGCGGCTTGCGACATCAAGTTAATAATAAAGCCCAGTTGCCCCATCGGGAAAAAGATGTAGATAAGGTAGAGCGAGAACTTTTGCCACTCGCCCAGCGTGAGCGTCCCGCCGATAATCTGCACTCCGCCAAAGTACATCACCGCGGCTTGACCCAGGTTCGCGATCAGAAAGATGACGGGCATGAGAAACGAAAACGTCCCCGCGACGCGCAGTTGCTGCGCTAGCAAGTCGTCCGCGGCGCGCGCAAACCGGGTCTGCTCCTGCGGCTCGCGCGCGAACGCCTTGACGACCTTAAAGCCGGCGAGGTTTTCCTGCAGGACCGTGTTCAGCGCAGAGATGCGAATCTGCACCTGCTGGAACAGCGGCTGCGCCATCGCGCCGAAAACCGTAAAGACGACAAAGGCGATGGGCAGCACCGGCAGAACGACGAGCGTGAGCGCGTGGTTGGTGAACCACAGGATGACGAGCGTGCCGACGAGCAGGACGAGCGCCTGCAGCGCCAGCACCAAGCCCTGCCCGATAAAGAGCCGCAGTTTTTCGACGTCGTCGGTGGCGCGGATCATCAACTGCCCGGTTTGATTCTGGTCGTGGTAACTGAACGAGAGGCGCTGGATCTTGGCGAACAGGTCGCGGCGAAAATCGTACGCGATGTTCTGCGAAACGCGTTCGGCGTTATACGTCTGGGAAAACGAAAAGAGCGCGCGCACGACCGCAAAGCCGACGATCGCCGCCATCGCCAAGAGGATCGCGTTCGTCGCGTTGCTCTGCGTCGCCTGCAACTCGGCGAGCGTCTTGCCCAATTTCTGCGCCGCGGCGGTCTGCGCCGGCGCGGGCAATGCCAGGATTTTGGTTGCCGCGAATGCCTGGACGACCGCATCAATGATCGTCTGGAGCAATTGCGGCACCGTCAACTGCGCGGCGGTCGCAAAGAACAACGAGCCGTACGCCAGAAAGGCGAGCCAGCGATAATGACCGACGTAACGCACCGCGCGCAAGAGGATGCGCGGATTGGCGCTCGGCGCGCCGCGGCGGGCGTCCCGGGGGGCGCGTCCCGGCGCGGCAGCCGCAGGATCGCCGCCGTTATTTCGCCCTGTGCCAGACCATTGGCGGCGGGCGGTGGTTTCGCGTGATCGCATGGTATCTCCAGTTATTTCTGCTGTTCTTCCAAACTCTGGTTCAACCGGCTCAGGAAATCCAAGAACGTTTGACGCTCTGCCGCGCTAAAGCCGGCAAAGCAGCGCGTGACGCATTGAAATTCGCCGTCCAATTTCGTTTTCAGGATCTTGCGCCCCGCCGGCGTGAGCCGGATCACGAACCGGCGGCGGTCCGTGCCGTGCAGCGCGCGGCTGATCAAGCCCTCGGCTTCGAGACTCGCGATCAGCGCGCTCACCGTATTGCGGCTGACGCCCTGCGCGTCGCTCAACTCGGAGGGCTGCATCCCTTCCGCGCGCTCGCGGTGTTCGCCGCGGTGCAGGTTCATCAGCAAGCGAAATTTCGCCCAGCTCAATCCCGCCGCGCCCAGGTTCTTCTCGGCGGCTTGCTCTAGCAGACTGCTGGCGCGCATCACCTGCCCGAAGAGGAGGACGCTCGTCGGATCTGCCGCGGGGCTGACCCGGCGGATAAAGTCCAAGAACTTGCGGCGCGTGGCATCGTCGTTCAGTCGGTGGGAATGCAAAGGGTGTAGGCGCATGGGGATTCCATTCGTCGGCGGATTATTCTGGGGCGAATTATACTATATAGAACTATTTTGTCAAGTCGCCCCAAGTGGTGNNTGTCCCCTGTGGCTATTTGACTTGGGGGTAATCCTCAGGCCCGAACCATCAAGCCGCGCTGAGCACGTCCGGTTCTTGCTCGACGGCAAAGCGCGCCTGGGTCTTGAGGTGCAGCGCATAAAAGCCGGCGCTCGCCAGCGCGCAGAGGATTCCGCCGGCGTACCAGACCCAATTGGGATCATAGTTGTCCAAGATGATGCCCGCCACCCAGGGCCCCACCGCCGAAGGGATCGCCCAGGACAAGCCAAAGACCGCCATGTAGCGTCCGCGCATGTCTTCGGGCGCGAAACGCGCGACCAACGCCTGGCCCACGGGCACGACAATCATCTCGCCGATCGTGATGAGGACCATCGCCGCGACGAAGAGGATGTACGCGGAAACAAAACCATACAGCGTGAACCCGACCAGGTAAAAGCCGGTGCCCACCGCCATCATCAACATCGGCGCAAACTTTTTGATGCGCCGGGTCACCCAGAATTGGAACAGCACGACGATCCCGGCGTTGAGACTCAGCATAAAGCCAAAGCCCTGCGCCGGAACGCCGTGCACGTCGCGGAGAAAGACGGACAAGGTGCTGTACACTTGCTGATAGACGATCAGCATCAACATCGAAGCAAGCAGGAACGCAACGTAGATTCTGTCGCTCAGCACCAAACGATAACCCCCCACCGTCTGCAGCATGGTTGGCTGACGCTGTCCGGCTGCCAGCGCCGGCTTGGTCTCCGGCACCAACGTGTACAGGATGGCGGCGGTAATGCAACTGATGATCGCGTCGAGGATGAAGAGGAGCAGGTAGGATTGGACGGCGAGGATGCCGCCGATCGTGGGCCCGATGATCCACGACAGGTTGGCTGCCACGCGCAAGATGCCGTACCCTTCGGCGCGTTTTGCCTCGGGCAGGATGTCGGCGACCATCGCCTGGCGCGCCGGGTCGCCGATACTGCCGAGCAATCCGATCATAACGGCGAGCGGATAGAACAGCGAGAGGTCGTTGACCAAGCCCATGGATAGCGCGCTGAGCGCGCTCATCACCAGCCCAAACAGCGCGATGCCGCGCCGCCCGAATTTATCGGTCAGCGCGCCGCCGATCATACTGCCGACCAGACCGGCGATGGAGAAGAGCGCCAGCAAGACGCCGGCTTCCGTCATGCCGACCCCGAACTTTTGGGTGACATAGAGCGCGAAGAACGGGAACAGCATTGTCGAGCCGATGGTGTCAATGAACCCGGCGACGACCAAGACCCAGAACTTGAGCGGGAATTCGCGGTACGTTTGCTTCAATCTCGTCAACGATGCTTGCATCATTCTGCCTCTCGCACAAGATGCTCAGCATTTTATCACACATGGCGCTCNNCCGATTGGCACCAACTCGATTTCATCGAGTTTCCACCTCATTGAGCCGTCGTTTGAAACGAAGGCGGGCAAACGCCGAAACGATCCAGAACTCTGACTTGGCTCACCACAGGTTTTCAATCGCCATGTCAAGAGAGTGAAATCGGTTAGGACAAGACTACCCATGCGGGTAGTAGACGGCGATGGTCAACTCTTTTATAATCTTGACGAATGGATCGTCATCGCCGCGCGAGTTGAAGGGAGGAATGTCCATCGGCAAAACGCAATCGAAACATAGCCAAGCATCGAATCGCCGAAAGATTCTGTCACCCCAAGGAAGTGGGAAGGAGTTTCGCAATGAGCGATCAACACAAGTTCTTGTTGGACGAGAGCAAACTGCCCAAGGCATGGTACAACATCAACGCCGACATGCCCGTGCCGCCCCAACCGGTCCTGCACCCGGGAACGATGCAGCCCGTCACGCCCGATTTCCTCGGCGTGCTGTTCCCGATGAATTTGATCATGCAGGAAATCAGCCCCGAACGCTGGATCGAAATCCCGGAGCCGGTGCGCGAGATTTACAAACTCTGGCGCCCCACGCCGATGTATCGCGCGCTGCGCCTCGAAAAAGCGCTCGACACCCCGGCGCACATCTACTACAAGTACGAAGGTGTCAGCCCGGTCGGCTCGCACAAGCCGAATACCGCGGTCGCGCAGGCGTTCTTCAACAAAGAAGCCGGCACCAAAGCGTTGACGACCGAGACCGGCGCGGGGCAGTGGGGCTCCGCGCTCGCGATGGCGTGCAACTTTTTCGGTCTCGATCTCGAAGTCTACATGGTGAAGGTGTCGTACCACCAAAAACCGTACCGCCGCATCATCATGGAAGACTTTGGCGCGCAAGTGTTCGCCAGCCCCACCGATCGCACGCAGTACGGCAAGAGCGTCCTCGCGGGAGACCCGAACTCGCCGGGCTCGTTGGGCATCGCGATTTCAGAAGCGGTCGAAGTCGCGGCAACCTCGAACGGCGCGAAAAAATACTCGCTTGGCTCCGTGCTGGGACACGTGCTGATGCACCAGACCGTTGTCGGGCTGGAAGCCCTGCAGCAGATGGAGATGGCAGGCGAATATCCCGACATGGTGATCGGCTGCATCGGCGGCGGGTCGAACTTTGCCGGGTTCGCATACCCGTTCCTCTGGAAAAAGTTCACAGAGAAAAAGCCGATCCGCGTGATCGCCGTCGAGCCGACGGCTTGCCCCTCGGTGACCCAAGGCAAATACACTTTTGACTTTGGCGATACTGCCGCGATGGCGCCCATCGTCAAGATGTACACACTCGGTCACACTTTCGTCCCGCCGGGCATTCACGCCGGCGGACTGCGCTACCACGGCATGGCGCCCAGCGTCAGCGCGCTGGTGGACCATGGCGATATCGAAGGACGCGCGGTCAAGCAGGTGCCGGTGTTTGAAGCCGCAGTGCAGTTCTCCCAGGCGGAGGGCATCATCGCCGCGCCAGAATCCGCGCACGCGATCCGCGTCGCGATTGACGAAGCGCTCGAGTGCAAAAAGACCGGGCAGAAAAAAGTGATTGCGTTCAATCTCTCCGGTCACGGTCACTTTGACATGGGCGCGTACGAGCAGTTCCTGCACGGACAGTTGCAGGATTATGAGTATCCGGCGGAAAAGGTCGCCGAGGCGATGACGCACTTGCCTCAAGTCCCGGCGATGGCGTGAGTAGTTGGATGGTCGCGTAGTCGGATAGTCGTTGTCCGACTGCGCGACTATCGGGTGGGCGATCCGCGTGGTCGCGATGTCCGCACGGGGATGAATCCACCGTGCTACGAAACAGTGTCCGATCAATCGAACTAATCGGACTCGTCCGATGCCGTTCCGCAGCCCGCTCGATTTATCGGCGGGCGCTCAACCGCCCACGCGTCTCTGCCCTTGGGCATGCCCCCGCGGGCATGGATTTCTCGAAACAACAACCGATGGAGCAGTATGCGCAAAAAACTCTTCATCCCAGGTCCGGTCGAGGTTCTTCCCGATGTGCTGGAGAAACTAAGCACGCCTTTGATCGGTCATCGAACCCAAGAGTACTCCGAACTGCACGGGCGCGTCAGAACCAAACTGCAGCGCCTGTTGAGCACGCACAACAAGGTATTTCTGGCAACCGCGTCCGGCACCGGCGTGATGGAGGGTTGCGTTCGCAATTGCGTCTCCAAACGATTGCTCAGTCTCATCTGCGGCGAATTTGGGGAACGCTGGTACGAGATCGCCAAATTGAATGGGAAAGCAGCCGACGCGCTGCGCGTTGACCTGGGCAAGGCGATCAAACCAGAGATGGTGAAGAATGCGCTTGTCTCCGGCAAGTACGATGCCGTCGCGCTCACGCACAACGAGACGAGCACCGGCGTGATGAATCCGCTCGCGGCGATCGCCGACGTGGTCAAGGAATTTCCCAACGTAATCTTCATGGTGGACGCGGTCAGTTCGATGGGCGGCGCAGAAATCAAAGTTGACTGCTGGGGCATTGACGTTTGTCTTTCGAGCACGCAAAAGGGATTCGGACTGCCGCCCGGCTTTGCGGTCTTTTCGGTAAGCGAAAAAGCGCTCCGTAAGGCAGCCACGGTTCCGAACCGGGGCTATTACTTTGACTTTGTGACTTTTAACGAATATGACGACAAGAATCAAACTCCTACGACTCCCTCACTTCCTCACATCTTTGCTCTCGACCATCAACTAGAAAAGTGGTTGACGGAGGGCTTGGAACGCCGCTATGCGCGCCACATCGAGATGGCGCAAGCGTGCCGCCATTGGGCAACGGCGCGCGGCTTTGCGCTCTTCCCCGAAGCCGGCTACGAGTCCGTTACGCTCACCACGGTGGACAATACCCGGGGCGTCAACGTCGCCGCGTTGAACGCGGAACTTGGCAAGCGCGGCTTTATGATTTCCGCGGGGTACGGACGATTGAAGGAGCAGACGTTCCGCATCGCGCACACCGGCGATCTCACGCTGGACGATTTGAGCGAGTTGCTCGGCGTGATGGACGACATCTTGGCGCAGGGCAAGGCATAACATTCTCGGTTTGCCGACAGTGCGGACCGTATCCGCGCGATGTTGAGCGGACTCCTGACGAGAGGGGAGCGATGATCTGCGAAAACTGCCGCACCACCTTGCCCGACGATGCAATCGCCTGTTGGAAATGCGGCGCGCGTCTGGCTCCGCCGGCTAGGCAAGCCGGCCCCGATGTCTTGCTCGCGATCCTCACGTTCGTAATCGCCGGCGCGCTCTTTGCCTGTGTGGGCTGGTCGGTTCCGTTTACGGTGTGGGGGCTGATCAACAGCGCCGCAAAGGATTCTCCGCAATGGTCTGGCGTGCTCGGCATCGTCAGCGGGATGGCGTTCGTCCTCGCGGCGCTCGCGTTCTTTGGTGGAGTCTGGTGGGGCTCGTACTGGCTCATCACGCGCCTGACCGCCAAGCCGGGTGAGCGGTGAGGGCGGCGAAAGGTGGATTGAGCGTGACAGACCGTGATTCCCGTCGGAAATCGTAGCATGTACTTGGCTTCCCATTTTTCGTTGTTCTTGCTGCCATCCATCGCCAACAGTTGGACAATGGATGGAAACAGGCATTTGCAGAATATGCCAAGATTCTCAACGCTACTATCTGGCTTCCAACAGAACTGAACCATTAACTTCGCCAAACGCTTGCCCGCCGATTCCGCCGCAAGGTGTCTGGCGAAATGCAAGTATGTTTTCCAGCGCAAACCACACGCACCAAAAGTTCACGACGGTGGCGGAATCGGCGGGCCATATCGTTATGCGCCATTCCGTTCCAATCCGAGGGCAAGCATCACGCCAGCATCTGAAAACAGAACCGCCGCGCAATGGCGGCGGTTTTGTGAACACAAGCCAACAATCCTATCGTCGAATCGGAAGATAATTCATCTGGTCAGCGTACTCATCAGAACCCGACGCACCCCAGATGATAGCCAACTCCTTGATGGTATCGCCAATTGACATGTTCGCGTTGATGGTAAACATTCCTGGAATGTGCCGTCCTGCTGCAAGGTGGTCGCGTAAATGGACTGGCATCGAGTCGCGATTATTGGTAACGAGTGAAAAGCCGCGCTCTTCGCACCAAATTAGAATATCAGGGTCGAGCGTACCGAATGGTGGCGCATCAGGGTCACCAATACGCCACGTCACGATGTCGGGATAATGCAGATGCAATCCCTTCCGCAGAGCATCATCTACATTTTCGTCAATCAGGTAACGAATCTCACTCATTGTTGGATGGCCATTGCTGACTCGCGTTCCGCCATAATGCGTCGTAGTTTCTGAATTGCTGGCGATGGGTTGCGGTCTTGTTCTTCGCGCCGAAGCCTAGCATTCTCCAACCAATTGGTGAGATAAGCGTTGACTTTCTCTTTATTGTGCAGGTAGTAGGTGATAGTCGCGTAAACTTGCTCTTGCGTCAATGAAGGATAACTTGCTACAATGTCTTGGGGAGAACGACTGCGATGGACGTAATCGTAAAGAATAGTTTCAATCCCAACGCGCGTTCCTTTGACGCGAATATCATTCGGCGCAAGAAAGTCAAAATAGTCTTCGAGTTGCATGTCCATCACCTCCGAGAGAGATTATACCACACAATGATGAGCGTCGCCAAACGCTCGCGCGAATAAACATTCCCGGACAGGACTGTTATGCATAAGATTCTGGTTTCCGATCCGATTGCCCGCGAGGGCATTGAGATTCTGCGCTGCCACGCCGAGGTCGTCGTGGACGGCAAAGTGACAACCGACGCGCTGCTGCTGGCGATCCCGGAGTACGACGCGCTGATCGTCCGCAGCCGCACCCGGGTGATCGCGCCGATCATCGAAGCCGGCGCGCGCCTGCGCGTGATCGGGCGCGCGGGTGTGGGGCTGGATAACATTGACACCGACGCGGCGGCGCGGCGCGGCATCGCCGTCGTCAACAGCCCCACCAGCGTGATGATTACTGTAGCAGAACATACCTTCGGCTTGATGCTCGCGCTCGCGCGCCGGATCCCACAGGCGGACGCGTCGCTGCGCGGCGGCGCGTGGGAGAAAAGCAAATTCATGGGCGTCGAACTAAGCGGCAAGACGCTCGGCATCGTCGGACTCGGTCGCATCGGCTCGATGGTCTCGACGCGCGCGGTCGCGTTTGGAATGCGCGTGCTCGCGTTCGACCCGTACATCACACGCGCGCGCGCCCAGGAATTCGGCGCGACGCTGCTCGATGCGCTGGACGATTTGCTGGCGCAGAGCGATTTCATTTCGGTTCATACGCCGCTGCTGCCGACGACGCGCGGGTTGATCGGCGCGGAGGAGATCGCAAAGGTGAAGCCGACCACGCGCTTGATCTTCTGTGCGCGCGGCGGCGTCGTGGATGAAAGAGCGTTGCTGCACGCGCTCGAAAACGGAAAGATCGCCGGTGCCGCGCTCGACGTTTTTGAAAACGAACCGCCGGGGGAAAACCCTTTGCTCAAACATCCCAACGTCGTCGCCACGCCGCACCTCGGCGCGATGACCGAAGAGGCGCAGACGCGCGCGGCGGTGGATGTGGCGGAGCAAGTGGTGGAAATACTACGTAAAACGTGATGCGTGATGCGTGAACTTTACGTTTTACGTATTACGTCTGAGGTAACATGGACGTTGCCGAAATCACTCTGCGCATCGTACGCGTGGAGGACATTATTCTGCACGAGGGTCAAGACCCCCTAGTTGTAAAGCGACTGGCGGAACGGCTGCGCCAGGACGGCATCTTGCGCAATCCTCCCATTGTTTCAGAAGCAGACAAACGCTACATCGTCTTGGACGGGGCGACGCGCGCGGGCGCGCTAGATTACCTGGGCATCCGCGACGCCCTGGTGCAAATCGTGGACTATGCCGCGCGGCACATCTGCCTCGACTCGTGGCACCATTTGATTCAGCGGATGCCCCCGAGCGATTTGTTCGATGGCATCGCCGCGATCCCGGGCGTGAGCATCGAGCATGTGGATGCGCCGCAAGCCGAGCGCGACCTGACGCTGCACAAAAGTCTGTGCTATATTCTGCTGCGGAACGGCGCGACGTACGCGGTGCGCGGCGCGGATGCGCTAGAGTCGGCGGTCGCGCAACTGAACCAAGTGGTTAGTTTGTACGCCGGGAAAGCCGAAGTCTATCGCGCGGTGACGACCGATTTGGGCATTCTCACCCGCGAGTATCCTGACTTGAGCATGGTCATCGCCTTTCCGCGTTATACGCCGTTCGAGGTGACGCGGCTTGCGCTCAACGGCACGAAACTGCCGATGGGCATCACGCGGCATTTGATCAGCGGGCGCGCCATTGGCATCAACGTCCCGCTCGACCGCCTCGCCTCCGATGAGTCGCTGGAAGCGAAAAATGCCTGGCTGCAGAAATGGTTGATGGACAAAATCCACGCGCGCAAGGTGCGATTCTATCAGGAACCGGTGTTTGTGTTTGACGAATAGTCGCGTAGTCGGATAGTCAATTGGTCGCATAGTTTGACTATCCGACTACGCGACTACGTGACTAGAGAGACTTTATGACCCAAGCAGTCGTCCTCGGCAACGAAGCGATCGCGCGCGGCTTGATCGAAGCCGGCGTCAGCGTCGTCACATCATATCCTGGCACACCCAGTTCCGAAATCCTGCCCGCCGTCATCGAGTGGAAAAAGAAACTCGGACTGGATACCTACGTCGAGTGGTCGGTCAACGAAAAGGTCGCGCTCGAAGTCGCGCTCGCGGCGAGTTGGGCGGGCAAGCGCGCCGCGGTCGCGATGAAGCAAGTCGGGCTGAACGTCGCGAGCGATCCGCTGCTCAGCGCGGCGTACACCGGCGTGGTCGGCGGGTTCGTCGTGATCTCGTGCGACGATCCTGGACCATACTCATCGCAGACGGAACAGGATACGCGCTTGTTCGCGATCTTCGCCAAAGTGCCGGTACTCGATCCATCCACGCCGCGCGAGGCGCAAGCGATGGTGCGCGCCGCGTTCGCGCTCTCGGAAAAATATCGCGTGCCGGTGATCCTGCGCCCGGCGATGCGCGTTTCGCACGCGCGGCAGAATATCACGCTGGACGAGGTTGACGCGACGCCGCGTCCCGCGAATTTCAAAAAGGATCCCAATCGCTGGGCGGCGACGCCGCGCTATCGGCTGATGCTGCATCGCGAGTTGAATGAAAAACTGGCGAAGATTGAGGAGGAGTTTGAGGCGTCGGGGTGGAATGAGAGATGGGAGATTGGAGATTGGAGGCCTGCCCTGAGCGGAGTCGAAGGGTTGGAAGTTGGAAATTCGCGCTTGGGCAGTCTCCAATCTCCAATCTCTAACCTCCAACCTCCAATTGGAATTATCGCCTCTGGAGTGCCCTCCACAACCGCGCGCGAGTTGCTGGAGGAATTCGGCGTCCAAGTCCCGGTTCTGAAAATCGGAACCGTGTACCCGCTGCCGCGCAAACTCGTCAGCGCTTTCGTCGCGCGCTGCGAACGCGTCTTGGTGTTGGAAGAGCCGGACGCGGCAATCGAATTGCAGATCCCCGACCGGCGCAATGTCCTGGGACGATTGGACGGGACGATTCCAAACGCGGGCGAACTCGCGCCCGAAACGCTCTACCCGATTTTCGCGCGCGTGCTGGCGGAAGCCAAATTGACAGAGTCCGCGCCGCCCGCGCTCGACCCGGCGTGGAGCGATACGCTCAAGTCAATTCCATTGCCGGTTCGCCCGCCGCGTCTTTGCCCCGGCTGCGCGCATCGTTCGGCGTTTTATTCGATTCGCCGCGTTTTCCCGGGCGCGTTCTTTGCCAGCGATATTGGCTGCTACACGCTGGGCACGAACCTACGCGCGGTGGATACCTGTCTCGACATGGGCGCGGCGATCACGATCGCGACCGGGCTGTATCACGCGTATCGGCTCGACGACAGGAATCAACCCATCGTCGCAACGATCGGCGATTCGACGTTCATTCACTCCGGGGTGACCGGGCTGGCGAACGCAGTGCACACTGGCGCGCGTTTCGTGCTCGTGATCCTCGACAATGGTACGACCGCGATGACCGGCTTTCAGCCGACGACCGATCAGACCCGGCTCGCGGATGGTCGCGAAGGCGCGCGCGTCGCGATTCCGGAACTGGTGCGCGCGTGCGGCGTGAAATTCGTGCAGGTGTCGGATCCGTACTATCAGAACGACTTTCAAGGCATCCTGAAGCAAGCCGCCGCGTTCACGCAATCGGATGAGGGCGGCGTGGCGGTCGTTATCGCCAAGCGTCCGTGCGTGTTGTACGATCGTTCGCCCATTGACGCGCATCCGATCAAAGTGGACGTGACGGATCAATGCGATGGCTGCAAGTACTGCTTGGTCGCGTTCGAGTGCCCGGCGCTGGCGATGAATTCGGCAACGAACAAGGTGGAGATTGATCGGCGGATCTGCGTGGATTGCGGACAATGTATTGACGCGTGTTACAAGGGGTTTATCGTCGAATCGAACCCGGTGACGATTTCTGAGTTGGCGGAGAAGGTGGGGCTGCAGGAAAAGTTCGTGCCGTAGGAACGGAATACGTGAGGCGGGATGAGCATCAAGATTCTTCTTGCTGGGATTGGCGGACAGGGCGTGCTGTTTGCGCATCAACTCCTCGCCGAGTGCGCGGTCGCGCAAGGGTTGAATGTGACGGGCGCGGAGACGCACGGCATGAGCCAACGCGGCGGCTCGGTTGTCTCGCACCTCAAAATCGGCGATGCGGCTGCGCCGTTGATTCGTCAGGGGACCGCGGACCTGATCCTCGCGTTCGACGCGGCGGAAGCGTACCGCAACCTGTCGTTCATTCGACGCGGCGGAACGGTGGTCGTCAACAACGCGCGGAACGATTTTCCCAGCGCGAAGGCATCCCGGCAACTCGAAAATTTCCAAGTCGCGCTGCGTGTGCTGGACGCGGATGGCATCGCCCGAAAACTGGGCCGCGCGTCCGCCGCCAACGTCGCGCTGCTGGGATTCGCGTCCACGTGCGCTGGATTTCCGCTCGCGCGCGCTACTCTGCGGGAGACGCTCGCGCGGGTCGTGCGTCCGCAGTTCTTGGAATTGAATCTGCAAGCGTTCGACGAGGGGGTAGCATCTGGAANNAATTTCCAACATCAATCCTTTGCCCTCCGAGACAAGACGTGATAAAATAGGAATAGATAAAATCAGGCGAAGGCAATTGCCTTCGCTTGGTTGTGATGAAAGGGTTCAAGGTTGAAACCTTTTGAGTACTTTGCCCCGACCACCCTCGCGGACGCAGTCTCTCTCCTCGACCAATATGGAAACGACCCTTCGGCTGGCGCTCAGGGGCGCGCGCTGGCGGGCGGCACCGATCTGTTGATCCGCGTCAAGCGCAAGCAGTGGATGCCGCGCGCCGTCGTCAGTCTCCGACGCGTCCCAGGATTGCGCGATATCTCCCTCGACGGCGAATTGCGCTTGGGCGCGCTCGTGACGCTGAACGATTTGGTCCGTTCGCCCAT
>DHFK01000196.1:0-18136 GCA_002400365.1 Anaerolineales bacterium UBA4826
GGGGGTGAGGACGATTCACGCACAATCAATTTGCCTTCCATCATCACATTCGCAACTTTTTTCCCGCTCAGCAGATCGAGCAACATGCCGGTCGCCAAGCGTCCCATCTCATCCTTGGGCTGATGGATGGTCGTCAACGGCGGATCCACGTACGCCGCGAACGGAATGTCGTCAAAGCCGATGAGCGAAATGTCGTCGGGCACGCGTAACCCGCGACGTTTGAGCGCAGCCAGTGCGCCGATGGCGGTCATATCGTTGTAACAAAAAATGGCGGTAGGCACCGGCGACCGCGCGAAAAGTTGTGTGACTTGTTCGCCGCCGTCAGCGCGACCATTGCCCGGGATCACGCGCGACGCATCGAAAGGGATCCTTGCCTTGGTCAGCGCGCGGCGATAGCCGGCGAGCCGATTGTCGGAGGATGAATAACCGGCTGGTCCCGAAATGTGGCCGATCACGCGATGACCTTGCTCGATGAGGTGGCGCGTCGCGAGTTCCGCCCCTTGAACGTCGTCCACGGCGACAGAGTGAATGTACGATCCCGCGTGCTCGTTGTTGATGACGACAATCGGCGCGCCGATCGCCTTGAGCATCGGCTTGTAGAGCGCGCCGACGCGCGACGACGCGACGATCACGCCATCCACGCGCCATTCGCGCATTGCTTTGACCAGGTTCACTTCGCGCGCGGGGTCGTTGTGGGAGGTGCCGAGGAAGACGCGGTACTGGTGATCGCCCGCCGTTTCTTCGATGCCGCGCACAACTTCGGACACGAATGGGTCGGCGATGGACGTGACGATGACGCCGATCGCGTGGGTGCGCCGCGTCACGAGCCCGCGCGCGATCGCGTTGGGGGCATAGCCTCATTTTCTTGGCGATGCGTTGAACGCGCGCACGCGTCGCTTGCGCGATCAGCGGATTGTCGGCGAGCGCGCGCGAAACGGTAGAGTGCGAGACGCCCGCCGCTTTGGCGACATCTTTGATCGAGACTTTCATTTGCCTGATTCGTAGGGCAAATTTGAAAATTTGCCCTACAACTGCCTATTGCAAACGTGTGCAATAAGAGTATATCCAGAATCGGAGATGCTGTCAAACTCTTGGTTTTGCGCGTCTCAATTCCTCGTACAGCGCGTTCGCTTCTGACAGGTCGCGGCGAAACGGTCCTTCGGCTTCTAACTTCAAACTCGTCACCGCGGCTGCCCAGACGATTGCCTCGCGCGGCGGCGCGGTCAAGCGCCGCGCGACGTAGGACGCGGTGCACGTGTCGCCGCGTCCGCTGCGCCCGCGTATTTCTTTCGGTACGAAAGGCGCTTCGTCGAAGACGCCATCGTGACCGAGGTCACCTGGGTGGTAGACCAACACGCCGCCGCTGTGAGTGAGGAGCACTTCGCGAGGACCGTACGCTGCGAGTTTGCGCGCGGCAGAGTAGCGATCGTCGTCGCCAGTCAGCAATTTGGCTTCGACCGCATCAGTCTTTAGGATCGTCACATGCTTTAGTACAGACGCTCTGTCTTGCCAGCCGTCGGAGATCAATGTTCCATTCTGGACGATGCGGAGAAATCCTTGAACGTCCAGCGCGACCCAAGTTCCTTTGGCGGCAAGCGCTTCGACGACTTGACTCGGCACCTCACCGCGCACCGACGCGCCGACGATGAACGCGCGCGCTTGGATGTCCTCGATCTGATCTAGGGTGAAGGGATCGGCTTGGCTCGTGGGTTCGATGGTTCGTTCGTCGAGATTCGATGTTGGATAGGTGAGGCGCAGACACGTGGAATGTTGAGTCGCGCGCGCAAAGACGATGACGCCGAGTCGCTCCAATTCCTCAATCACGTGCCAATCTTCGCGCGCGAGATTTGTGACCACCGCGCCGCGCAGCCCCATCCGCGCAACGACATTCATGCCGTAGAAAAACGCGCCGCCATCCACCGTCCTCGTCGCATGCGGATAGACAATGGTATCCTTGGTGTAATGACCGATGTACGCGATGTCAAACATTTCTGTCTTCTCTGAACATGATTTTCAGCGCGTCTTTTGCCTGGGCGCGATTNNACCTGGTTCTGGATCAGTTCCAGCGCGGGATCGAAACTATTCCGCAATGCGAACGTGCCGATGATTTCCAGATCGCGCCGATAGATTTGGAACGGGCTGAGCGAAATCTTGGCGTCTTCGGGGCAAACGCCAAAGAGCAACAACTTGCCGCCGCGCTTGACGTACTCCAAACAACCTTCGACTACGCTGGGGATGCCGGTTGCGTCAATCACTGCGTCAAACCCGTACCGCGCGATTTCGTTCAACAGCGTCTGCTGCGCGGCGGCTGAAATCGCGTGCGTTGCGCCGAGCGCGCGCGCCATGTCCAACCGCTCTGGATCGAGATCAACCATCGTCACCGACGACGCGCCGCCGTGCTTGCAGCCCTGCATCAGCAGCAAGCCGATCGGTCCCGCGCCAAAGATCAGAACCTGGTCGCCGATGCGCAATTGCAGGCGGCGGAGACCATAGACCACGCACGACAGCGGCTCGACCATCGCGGCTTGTTCAAACGATAGAGTCTTGCCCATGGCATAGAGATTCCGCGCGGGGACGGCGACGAACTCGGCGAACGCGCCGTTCTGGGTAACGCCGATGGCTTGGTGGTTTAAACAGTGGTTGACTTGGCCGTTGCGGCAAAAGTAGCACGCGCCGCACGCGATGTTGGGATCGGCGATCACGCGGTCGCCGACGCGCCAATCGCTCACTTGATTGCCGATTTCGGCAATGACGCCGGAGAACTCGTGACCGGGGACGAGCGGATAGCGCGTTGGAAAATCGCCGTGGAACAAATGCGAATCGGTCCCGCAGAGGCCACATGCCATCACCTGCACGATGACTTGATCGGGCTGAGGTTCAGGGCGAGGGATTTGCTGGAGCGCCACGCGCGTGGGCGCATCGAAGACGACGGCGCGCATCGTTGCGGACATGTCGCACCTCCTTGTCAGTTGGCATGATCATACCACAAAAACCAGTTCACGCCAATTGTGAAAGAATACTTGCATTTTCTCCAAAGATGTCGTATAATCTTTCATGGAGGATTCATGGAAGGACTGGATAGTTTCCGGCGGCGGCTGGAAAGCCATTTCCCGCGTCTCACCAAAAGCGAGCAAAAGATTGCTTCGTACCTCCTCACCGACCTCGATCAGGCTGCCTTCCTCACCGCGTCTGAACTTGCCAACCACCTCGACGTCAGCGAAGCCACCGTCGTGCGCTTTGCCAAGTCTATTGGCTATGATAGTTTCCCCAAACTGCGTCGTTCCATTCAAGAAATGTACCGCGTCAAAGCCACGCCGGCGACGCGTCTGCAACGTAAACTCGCCGACTTGCAGGACAAGGAGGAACATGTCCTAAGCCAGATCATTGACATGGAATTGCAGTACCTCTCCGAAGTCCTTCACAGCGTCAAGACAACGGACTTTGATCGCGCAGTCAAAATCGTGGCGAATGCCCAACGCATCTTTGTATTCGGGCAGGGGGCTTCGCGCTTCCTTGCCGATCTGGTCGAATTTCGTTTGCGCCGCTTCGGCATGAACGCGCACAGCGTCACCGAGTCTGGGCGTGACATCGTCGAGAAATTACTGTTGCTCCAGCGCGGCGATGTCGTCATCGCCAATGTTTTTCATCGTATCACCGGCGAAGGGGTCGCGATGCTCGAGCGCGCGCGCGCGGTGGGTTGCCAGGTGGTCTTGCTGACTGACATCCTGGAACCTGGATTCAAAGACAAGGCGGATGTGATTTTGACGGCGCGGCGCGGACCGGTTTCCACGTTTCATTCCCTGACCGTTCCGATGGCGATCTTGAACGCGATGATCCTTGCTATCGCGATGACAAAAACAGACGAGACGCTNNCTCAGTGTGGAGGCTTGCGTATGAGTGCTATTGCGCTTCCGGCTCGTTTCGCGCCAGCCACCCGCCGAACCTGGCGCGCGCTGACGCGTGCCCACGTCGTGCTGGGAATTCTTCTCGTCATCATCATGCTCTACCTGGTGATGACGCCTCTCCTCATCATGATCCAAACGACCATCACCTGGCAACCCGAAGATGTCCGCCTCGCGCGGGGCGTCGTGCCGGGTGAGTTCACCCTGTTTCATTGGCAGCGCGTCTTTAATAGCATGATCAGCGAGACGATGCTCTACATACCGCTTTGGAACACCCTCGCGACGAGCATCAGCATCTCGGTTCTGGCGCTGAGTCTCGGATCGCTATTGGCGTGGCTCGTGGTGCGCACCGACCTGCCGGGCAGACGTTACATCGCCAGCGTTGCCATCATCCCCTACATGCTGCCTTCCTGGACGATTGCCCTGGCGTGGATCGTGGTTTTCAAGAACGAAAAGGTCGGCGGCGCGATGGGTTTTTTGCAGGCGCTCACCGGCTTTCAGCCGCCCGATTGGTTGTCCTATGGCCCAGTTCCGATCGTCATCACGCTTTCCCTGCACTATTACGCTTTCGCATTCCTCCTGGTATCGGGCGCGCTGCAATCCCTGGATGCGCGCCTCGAAGAGTCCGGGGAGATTTTGGGAGCGACGCGCTGGCAGGTGCTCCGCCGCATTACCTTTCCGCTGGTGATCCCAGCCATCCTATCGGCTTTTATCCTGACCTTTTCGCGCGCGATGGGGAGTTTCGGCACGCCCGCTTTCCTCGGCAACCCGGTGCGTTACTATGTGCTCTCGACCACGCTCTACAATAACATCCAGAGCCGGCTGCAAGCCGATGGCTTTGTCCTCGGCTTGGTGCTCATCTCGATTTCCATCGTCACGATCTATATCAACCAGCGCATCATCGGCGTCCGCAAGAGTTACGTGACTCTATCCGGCAAGGGCTTTACTTCGACGCCGGTGCGTCTGAGAGCGCTCAAGTATCCGCTCTTGGTTTTGGTGTGCGCCTTTTTAGCCATCGCCGTCTTTGCGCCGCTGCTCTTCTTGGGTTATCAAACGCTCATGCTACGCCCGGGCAATTACGCCTTGTCCAACTTGACGATCCATTTTTGGATCGGCGAGAGCAATCCCAAGATTGCCGACGGCATCGAGGGGATTTTTAGAAGCAGCCAGATGTGGGCGGCAACGTGGAACAGCGTGTCTCTGGCGGTGATCACGGCTGCCATCACCGCGCTGCTGGGTATCTTTCTCGGCTATACGGTAGTCAAAGGACGCGGAACACTGTTGTCCAAGATCGTGGAGCAGATGGCTTTCTTGCCCTATCTGATGCCCAGCATCGCCTTTGGCATGATTTACCTGGGCATGTTCGCCAAACCGGTGGGTCCCATTCCGGCGCTCTACGGTACGTTTTGGATTCTAGTCGTGGTATCCGTCGCCAAGCATTTGCCGTACTCGTCGCGCTCTGGGACCGCAGCCATGCTCCAGGTCGGCGGCGAGTTGGAGGAGGCGGCTGTGGTCGGTGGAGCGTCTTGGTCACAACGCTTTCGGCGCATCATCCTCCCGTTGACCACCTCCGGGCTGGTGGCAGGATTCCTCCTCACCTTCATCACGACCATGCGCGAACTTTCGCTGATCGTCCTGCTCGTCGCTCCCGCCACGCGCACCCTGCCCACCCTGAACTTTCGCTACTCTGAACAGGGCTATCACCAGCCGGGCGACGCGCTCGCGATCGTCTTGGTGCTTATCATCCTGATCTCCGAGTGGTCGGTACGGCGCTTTCGCGGCGCGGAGATTGGCAAGGGCTTGGGCGCCTAGTCCCGATTCGCGAATAAGAGAGGATCGTGAAACAAGCAGTCATGGTCGCGCCGGGCAAGATTGAGATTCGCGATGTGCCCGTTCCGTCGCCCGGTGCCGGGCAAGTCCTCTTGCGCGTCCGACGCATTGGCGTGTGCGGTTCGGACGTGCATGTGTACCATGGTCGACATCCGTATACGCGCTACCCGGTCGTCCAGGGTCACGAGTTCGCCGGCGTCGTCGAGGCGGTGGGTTCAGGTGTGCAGGACATTCCCCTCGGCGCCAAAGCCACGGCGATGCCACAGATCGTTTGCGGACACTGCCCGCCGTGCCGACGGGGCGACTATCACATCTGCAAAGAATTGAAGGTCCAGGGATTCCAGGCGCCCGGTTGTGCGCAGGAGTTTTTCGTGACNNTGGTCGAGCCAGCCGCCGTCGCGGTCCACGCGGTCTCTCGTGCTGGAGAACTCGCGCATCGAAATACGGTTGTGTTCGGCGCCGGACCGATTGGCAACCTCGTCGCCCAGGTGGCTTGCTCGAGCCGCGCGCATGTGCTGATCACCGACCAGAGTGATCGTAGATTGGAGATTGCCCGCGCGTGTGGATTGAGGGCGACCTCCAATGCGCGCGCGGAGAGTCTGACATCGGCAGTCGCTCGCGTGTTTGGCGAAGACGGCTTTGACGTCGCCTTTGAATGTGCCGGCGTGGAGGCGACGATCACCGCGGCGGTGGAGACCATCGCCAAAGGCGGGACGATCATCGTCGTCGGCGTCTTTGCCGACAAACCGCGCGTGGACTTGGGGCTGGTCCAGGATCGCGAACTGAATCTACGCGGCACATTGATGTATCAACGCCGTGACTATGAGCAGGCGGTCGCATTGATCGCCGCCCGCAAGATCGTCGTCGAACCGCTCGAGTCAAAGCACTTTGCGTTGGACGCGTACGCCGAAGCGTACGCCCTGATCGCGCATCAGCCAGAGACAAGTCTCAAAGTCTTTATTGATCTCTAGTTCCGATTGGGAGGGTAGTTCTATGCGCCGCATTGAACTTTGCCATGTGAGCAAGCGGTTTGGAAAAGTTGTGGCGGTGGATGACCTGAACCTGGTGGTCGAGCCAGGAGATTTTCTCACGCTGCTGGGTCCATCCGGTTGCGGCAAGACCACGGTCTTGCGCATGATTGCGGGTCTGGAGGAACCGGACGCGGGCGATATTCTGATTGATGGTAAACCGGTCTTTTCGTACCGGGAAGGCATCTTTGTGCCGCCCGCGCGGCGCGGCTTGGGGCTGGTCTTTCAATCGTACGCCCTCTGGCCCCACATGACCGTGTTTCAAAACGTGGCGTTTGGTTTGGAATTATCGAAACAGCCGCGCCCGCAGATCGAGCATCGCGTGAGCGAGATTCTCACTGATCTGCAAATGACGGGGATGGAACAACGCTATCCTCAGGAGATGAGCGGTGGACAGCAGCAGCGCGTTGCGCTCGCGCGGATGTTAGCGCCCCAGCCCGGGATCTTTCTCCTCGACGAGCCGCTGTCCAACCTGGACGCGCGCCTGCGGATGGACATGCGCTCGGAACTCAAGCGCCTGCACAAGGACAGAGGGGCGACCACGGTTTACGTCACACACGATCAACTCGAAGCGCTGACCATGTCCACGCGAATCGCCGTGATGCGTGAGGGTCGGCTGCAGCAGGTTGCCAACCCCACCCAAGTCTATCGTTATCCAGCCAACCTCTTCGTCGCCGACTTTATCGGCAACCCCAAGATCAATTTGCTGGATGCCGTGGCGACTTGGACCACGGGCGGAACGTGCTTGAAACTGGATTCCTTCGAGATTCACGGCGCGCCAGCGCGCGCGAGTGGACCCATCGTCGCCGCGATCCGTCCCGAGGACATTCATCTTTCGCTCACCCCCCGACCCGATGGAGTCGAATTCACTGTCTACTCCGTCCTGCCGGCTGGCTCGGAAGTTGTCGTCAACGTGCGCCGCGGCGATCTCATGCTGACGATCAAAGAAACGCGCGCCATCGCCATTGACATGGATCGCCCGGTCTGGCTCACTTTCGATGCCAAGACGATCAACCTGTACGACAAGCAAACCAGCGCGCTGGTCCCAGCCGCGTAGGTGATGAGGGACACGCCACGCGACTCCGGCGCGCCCGCGTGAGGAGGTGGTCAAAGACGATCCGCGATCTTTAATCGGCAATTGGAAAATGGAAATTGGAAAACCAAGGAGGTGCACTGTGTTGTGCAACAATCGTTTCAGAGTTGCGTTGTCGGTGACGATGCTTGCGCTGCTCGCCATCGTGGTGGCAGTCGCGTGCGCGCCCGCGCCGGCGCCCACGCCCACCTCAGCCCCCGTTGCCGCTTTGCCCACCGCCACGGCAGCGCCCGCAAAGCCGACCGAGGACCCGGCGCTAAAAGGACTGACCGACGCGCAGAAAAAGTGGGCGCAAAATGCCCAGGTAGGTCCGTATGCCCCCAAGACTCAGGACTGGGCGGCGATTGAAACCGCAGCCAAGAAAGAAGGCACCGTCGTCGTCTATTCCGCGTCGTCGCGCGTGGCGGACTATGGAAAAACGTTCGAAGCCGCCTACCCCGGCATTAAGGTGGAGGGCTATGACATCGCCGCGATGGAACTGGTCACCAAGCTGCGCCAGGAGCAGCAGTCCGGCGTGTACACCGCCGACGTGATCTTTAGCGGCGACGCGCCGACTTATTACAACGAGATGGTCAATCCCCCCACCAAGTACCTGTGGAACTTTGTGCCGCAGGAACTGGAAGCGGTGATTGATCCAGAGTTTCGCAACCCTCTCCTCATTCATCATTTCAGTCTGTCGGTCTGGATCTACAACAACCAAGTGTACAAGGAGCCTCCCATCAAGAACATCTGGGACATCACCAAGCCCGAGTGGAAGGGGCGGATCGTGCTGGCTGATCCGCAGAAGAGCGCGGGCAATCTCAATACTCTAGCCGCCTACACCCAGAATCCGGAAGCGATGGCAAAGGCTTACGAGACCGCCTTCGGCAAACCGATCAAACTGGATGCCGGCGTGCCCGATGCGGCTTATCAGTGGATCAAGGACCTGATCAAGAACGAGCCGGTCTTGACCTCCAGCAGCGGCGATGCGGCAAAAGCCGCGGGCACCAAGGGACAAAAGACCCCGCCCATCGCGATGACTTCGTACTCCAAGATTCGCGACGTGATCAAGGGCGATCTGAGTTTTGACGTGATGTGGGGCATGCAACCGGTCATCGGCGCCTACGACGACTTTATCGTGGCAATCGCCAATCAGGCGCCCCACCCCAACGCGGCGAAACTGATGGTCCGTTGGGTGATGGGCGACGAGAAAGGCGGCAAGGGGTACGCACCCTACTTTGTTCCTGGCGATCCCAGCCCTCGCAAGGACATGGCTGACCCGAAAGGGGCAACCCCTTGGGCTCAACTCCAAAAGTTGATGTGGCGGACCGACAATACCTACGTGTACAACAACGCCATCAAGGTGCGTGACTTTTGGATTGCGAATCTGAAAAAGTAGAGCGCGCGCCTGCGGCGGCTCTCGCACGCTCCTCCTTTTCGCTGCGCGGACGTTTTGAGCGTCCGCGCGATATGTTCGCGGCTGGGGTGGAACTCGGATTCCGCTGTTTCGAAATCAGCGGAATAGACCGGGACACTTTCTCCGGCAAAATCCACCCCAGCGACTTTTCTCATCAGTCTCCACGATCCCGCGCCGCCCGCGCGCGGGCACACGCGCGTTGGTTCGCAAGAACAAGGAATAGGGTGATCTCGACAACTGGTGTTCGCGAGATACAAGCGATCTTTTTCGATATGGGCGGAACACTGCACGCGCGCATCCCAGACCAGGACGTACAGCGCAACGCACGCGCGCGGCTCGCCGAGTTGTTAGATCGCGCCGATGCGCCAGATGATCTCTTGCAGGAACTGGCGCAACGCTTCCAGTCCTACACGCGCTGGGCGCAAGAGAATCTGGTCGAGTCCTCTGAGAAAGAAATCTGGACGCGCTGGATGCTGCCCGAGTATCCGCGTGAGCGCATCGCGCCGATGGCTGAAACGCTAACGCTGCTGTGGCGCGAGCGTTCTGGACGCACAGTGCCAAAGCCCGATGCGCGGCAAGTGATTGCCGAGTTGAGCCAACGCGGCTATCGTCTGGGGTTGATCAGCAATACGATTTCTTCGGTAGACACCCCGCGCCGTCTGGACGAATACGGGTTGAAAGGGTACTTTGAAATTGTCATCTTGTCTTCTCTCTCCGGGCATCGCAAGCCCGATCCAGAGATCTTTTGGCAAGGGACGCGTGAGATGCGCGTTGACCCCGCGCGGTGCGCCTATGTCGGCGACCGGATTTCGCGCGATGTGGTCGGCGCCAAGCGCGCGGACTTTGCCATGGCGATCATCATCGAGCCGCTCGGCGCGCCGCGCGAGGATGAACGCGACGCGGTGTACAAGCCCGACGCGATCATTCACGCGTTGAGCGACCTCTTGGACATTTTCCCGGCGCGATGACGCCGATCATTGCGAGCGAAGCGAAGCAATCTCCTGTTCGCCTGTGGAGATTGCTTCGTCGCAGAAAACGCTCCTCGCAATGACAGAACGACAATAAGGAGTTGGTTGTGCCAGATGTTGCGCTATCTACAATGTGGGGCATTGGTAGGTTTCCGACGCTTGACGAGTTTTTCACCAACGCGCGCGCGCTGGGCTGGTCGCGTTTCGAATTGAATCACGCGGTAGATTCCGCGATGCTAAGAGGACTGAACCTTAACGGCTATCGGATTCCCAGCGTGCACGAACCGTGCCCGGCGGACATTTCTGTTTCGACGCTCAAGAGCCGTGGCTGGCTCATCTCTGCGACCGAGGAGGAGAATCGCCGGCAAGGCGTGGCGGCGATTCGTCGAAGCATTGACCTCGCGCGTGAACTGAGCGCGCAGGTCATCGTCGTACATCCCGGCAAAGTAGATATTGACCCCGCGCCCGAAGATACTTTGCGATCGTTGTACAAGCGCGGCAAGTCGAACACGGCAGAGTATCGGCAAGCGAAAGAGGCATACGTCGCGATCCGCGCGGCGCGCGCGGAGGAAAATCTCCGCGCGGCGCGGCGCAGTCTGATCGAACTTGCCGAGTACGCGGGTCGTCGGCGAATCCGGCTGGGGCTGGAGAATCGCTATCACTATCACGAAATTCCACTGCCGGCTGAACTCGGTTTCCTGCTAGAGATTGGCTATGATGACGTGGTCGGCTTTTGGTACGACGTCGGACACGCGCACGCGTTGGACCAACTCGGCTTTTTCGCACACGCGGAATGGCTAAAACGATTCGCGTCGCGCATCGTCGGCGTGCACCTGCACGATGTCGTCGGCGTTGACGACCACCGCGCGGCTGGATTGGGGCAGGTCAACTGGGACATGGTCGCGCCGTATCTGCCCGCCGAGGCGATGCGTACGTGCGAGTTTCAGAATTTCACTTCGCCGGAGCAGGTGACAGCAGGCGTCCAATGGCTCGTCAAGAAAGGTTGCGTGAGCGCATAATGCCAAACCTTCAAGCCGTCCTCTTCGACATGGGTGGCACGCTGGAAGACGTGGACTATGACGATGCGCTGCGCCTGCAAGCCACGCGAGGTCTCCAAGCGATTCTCGCGAGGTGCGGGCTCGACCCCGGTCTGAAAACGGCCGATCTCTGCGCGGTCGTGAAAGCCGGGATGAAGAAATACAACGCGTGGCGAGAAGAAACTGAGATGGAATTATCTCCCGAGCGGATGTGGTCGGAGTTTGTTTTGCCCGACCTGGGCTTGCCCGGAGAACGTCTAGCCGCCGCTGGTGAGGAACTGGCTTGCTTCTACGACTTGAACTTTTACCGGCGTACACTGCGCCCTGAGACCAAGCCGCTGCTCGATGCTTTGCGTCAGCGCGGTTTTCGGTTGGGTGTGGTCTCGAACGTCTACAGTCGCGGCGCGGTGCCGCACAACCTGGCGCGCTATGGATTGACGCAGTACTTTCAAGTCGTCTTGGCGAGTTCGGTTTTCGGTCGGCGCAAGCCCGACACGCGCATTTTCTTGGAGGCATCCCGCTTGTTGGAACTGCCTCCCTCGGCGTGCGCGTATGTCGGCGACACGGTGTCGCGCGATGTCGTCGGCGCGCGCCGGGCGGGCTATGGCATGGCAATCCAAATCAAATCGTTTCTGACGGCAGTGGCTGATAAAGAAACCGACACCGAACAGCCCGATGCGGTTGTCGAGAATCTGCTGCAGGTCGTGGATGTCGTTGCCCGATCGCCAGGGCAGAGCCGATGATTCGAGGCATCTTTTTCGACGCGACCGATGTGTTCTACGCACGCCGCGAATCCGCCACGACTTTTGCGCTGAACTTGCTCAAAAGTCTGGGCTTGCGCGCTGACGTCTCGGAAGAGGACCGGGCGCGGCTCCAGTCGTTGCGCGAACAAGCGACCGAGGGGCGCATCGGTTACGCAGAATACTGGGACGCGTTCTTGCGGTTGCGAAATGTGACTGACGCCAGCCAGCGCAAAACCATGGTCAAGCAAATCGTCGAGCACGTGCATCAGGTCGTGGCGATTCCAGGCGGCAGAGAAGCGATGCGGGGGCTAAAGCAGCGCGGCTTTGTTCTCGGCATCGTCACCGACACGATGTACCCGGTCGAATGGAAGATGGCTTGGCTCGCACGCGCGCGCGTCGCCGAGTTTGTTGACGTTGTCGCGTGTTCGACCGTTCTCGGCGCGCACAAACCGAATCCCGAAATCTATTTGCACGCGTTGCGTCAAGCGCGCCTGCCACCGGGCGAGGCGGCGTTTGTCGGACACGATGCCGGCGAACTCGCAGGCGCGCGCCAAGCGGGGATGAAAACAGTCGCAGTAAATTATGATCCCGAAGCCAAAGCCGATTACTATTGCAAGTCGCTGGTTGATTTGCTGAACGTGCCGATATTTCAGAGATTGTCATTGCGAGCGTAGTTTGCGAAGCAATCCCCAAAGCAGCAGTAGGGAGATTGCTTCGGCACAAAGCCCGTGCCTCGCAATGACAACCAACGTCTACCTCATATCCACCTCGCTCAACCTCACCGGTCGCCTCTCCGCGTACGATTTCTTCGCCGCGTAAGCCATGACGACTGGGATGCGTGCATCCATCCCGGTTACCGGCGTCGGTTTGTCTTCGAGAATGGCTTGGATAAATTCTTTCATTTCGGCGATGAAGGATTCGCTGTACCGCTCCATAAAAAAGTTCAACGGCAACGATGTGCTGATGCCGGTCGCATCGCTCTGCGTGAACGTGTCGGGAAATTTGTTGCCGGCGGACGCCATGCCATTCGAGCAAAAGACTTCGACGCGTTGATCGTAGCCAAAGACCGCTTGGCGGCTATTGTCAATCACGCCGAGCGCGCCATTCGCAAAGCGCAAGGTGATCACCGCCGTGTCAATATCGCCGGCTTGTCCAATTGCCGGATCCACAAGCACGTTACCCACCGCGTAAACCTCTTCCACTTCGCTGCCGACCTGGTAACGCGCCATGTCGAAATCGTGAATCGTCATGTCGAGAAAGATGCCGCCGGAGGTCTTGATGTAGCCGGGCGGCGGCGGCGCAGGATCGCGGCTTGTAATACGCAGGATGTGTGGCGCGCCGATCTTGCCGGACGCGACGACGTCGTGCACGTGCTTGAAACTGGGGTCGAAGCGGCGGTTAAAGCCGATCTGCAGTTTGACGCCGGCTTGATGCACCGCCGCGAGCGCGCGGTCAATCCGCGCCAGATCGAGCGCGATCGGTTTCTCGCAAAAGATGTGTTTCCTCGCCGCCGCCGCATCCTCGATCATCTGCGCATGCGTATCGGTGCTGGAGCAAATGATGACTGCGTCAATTTCCTTGTCGTCGAAAATCGCGCGCGGATCGTCGAACACTTTGGGAATTTGAAAATCGGCGGCGAGTTTCCGCGCGGCGTCTTCGATCACATCGGCGACGGCGACGACGCGTGCCGCGGGGACCTGGCGCACCAGATCGCCGGCGTGCACCCGCCCAATGCGTCCCGCGCCGATAACACCGACGTTCACTCGGTTTGGCATTTGAATCCTCCGAAAATGTAGGACAAATTTGCAAATTTGTCCTACTCTACCAACGTGCCGCGCCACGGTCCGGGCTGTTCTTGCTTCAACGTCGTCACCGCCGCAGCGAAACGACACGCTTCGGCGGGTGAGGCGGTCAATCGTCGTCCGAGGTATGCCGCAAAGCACGTGTCGCCGCGACCGGTACGACCGGCGAGCGCGCGCGGTGTGAATGGCGCGTGGTGAATCTGTTTATCGGCAAAAACCGTGACGCCCGATGATTGAGTTAGAATGATTTCACGTGGACCGTACGCGCTCAATCGTCTCGCCGCGATAGCGAGATCGGTTTCGCCGGTCAGTAGTTCTGCTTCCGCGCGATCTACTTTGAGATAGGTCACGCGCTTCAGTCCTTCAGCCATCTGTTCCCAACGTCGGAAGACCAAGTCGTTGCCGTCTCGGACGCGCACAAAGCCCTGGATGTCGAGCGCGACCGGTCCGCGCGCGGCGAGTGTTTCCAGCAAAGGCAGGTCCACTTCGCCGGCGATGATCGGAACGATGGCATAGATGCGTGCGGTGACAGCCGGCAGATCGGCGACAAGGATCTTTCCCGCAAAGCCGAGCGGCTTGCAGATGCGGCGCTCCATATCGTTCGAAGAATAGACGTTCTCGATGCCGGATGTTTCCGGCGCAGGTGTAGCGAAAACCCGGACGCCTGCCTGTTTCAATTCGTCGAGGCGCGGAAAATCGTCGGCGCGCAAGCGCGTGACGATTCCGACGCGCAAGCCCATGCGTCGCAGAACTATGCTGCCAAAGTAAACGCCGCCGCCCGATTCAATCTTACCCTGACCGTCCACGACGTTGCGGTCTTTGGCAAAGTGACCGAGCATTAGAAAGTCAAATTCGTTTTCGAGGGACATGAGAGTAAGTAGGACAAGTTTTCAAACTTGTCCTACGATCTGCCGCAGTACGTCCGGCTTGTTCGTGATGATCGCGTCCACGCCGAGTTCGACCAGCCGTTTCATTTCGTCGGGATCGTCCACCGTCCACGTATTGACCTTGTACCCCTTGGCGTGCGCCCAGGTCACGTACTCGCGCGTAACCATCGAATAGTCGGGGTGCAGTGCGGTCGGACGCGCGAGCGGGCGCAGCCACGCGCGGCGCAAATATAGCGGCAGATTGGCGGAGTAGAGCAACCCGCGCGGCAAGCGCGGATTCAGTTGCGCCATGCGGTACAACGCGAACGGATTGAACGACGAGATGATCACGCGGTCGGCGGCGCGAGTTTCTGCGATGACCGCAAGCGTCGCGGCTTCGATGCCGTCGGTTTTGAGCGTCGTGCTTTTGAGTTCGATGTTCACAATGCCGCGCTTGACGGCGGACAGCGCTTCCGCGAGCGTCGGAATTCTCTCGCCGCGCTGTTTTTCAAACTTGAAACTCGCGTCGAGTTGTTTGACCTCGGCAAGCGTCATCGCTTTGATCGCGCCGTGTCCGTTCGTCGTGCGGTCAACCGTGTCGTCGTGAATGACGACGACAACGCCATCTTGGGTGAGCGTGACGTCAAGTTCGATTCCATCCGCGCCCAGGTCAAACGCGAGATTGAACGCGGCGAGCGTATTCTCCGGCGCGTACGCGCTCGCGCCGCGATGCGCAAGAACGAGTGGTTTCATTGGAAGAAAAACTCCGTAGTGGATTTGGACTACGGAGTTCATTTTACGCCGTTCTCTACGGAAAGCAAAATCGAGCAGAAAAACGTCCTCTATGCCTCGCAAGCCTATGGCGCAGCGTATCGGCGGCGCAGCCAGAAATGGAAACGCTTGCACCACACAGTGGCGGACNNGCCGCCCCGCCGTTGTCGTGTGCGTGTGTTATCTGCCGCTCCATCCAAGACGATTGCTTTTTGGCGCGCGGTCAGTACGCGCATGTGGTCTTCCGCGTCAGGAGAATAGTCAATTCGATATGACAATATGCATGCTCCTCAGTGCAGGACTTGTGGACAAAAGGGCAATTTGCAAAGATCGCACGCTCGCACTCTCCATTTCTCCAGAGAAAGACACAAGCGTGCGATTGGCTGTTGCCGTATTTAACCCAGTTTCGTTCCGTCGTTGCTGCAGAATTTCGCGCCGGCGGGATTTTCTGTTCCGCACGTCGGACACTTGATCGTGCCGACGAGTTTCGCGCCACACGAGTTGCAGAATCTTGCCTCGGCGGGATTCGCCGTGTGACAGTTGGGGCAGACGACCGTCGCCGCGGCTTTGGCGCCGCCCTGCGCTTGCTGCATCGCCTGCGACATCATGCCGGCGAGTCCCGCGCCCAAGCCTGCGCCCGCGCCCAAGCCCACACCCATTTGCATCGCCGCGCCGCCTGCGCCGCCGGGCTGATTCGCGGCGTCGCCCATCGCACGCGCGGCTTTGAACTTGAGGTACTTGTCCATGTCGCCGATCGCGCCCATGGCCGCACGTTCGTCAATCGCCTTGGCAGTGTCTTCGGTCGGCGTGATCGCGTTGACGTAGAGCGCTTTGAGCACCAAGCCGACGCGCGCATAGTCGTCGGTAAGTTGTCCTTTGGTCCCCGCGCCGATTTCGCTGTAGAGACTGGGCAGATCGAGCACCGATTTTTTCTGCTCGCCTAACAAGTCGGTCATCTTGGCGATAATCATGCTGCGTAGGAAATTCTCGATCGCCAGGGTGGTGTAAATCCCTTGCTGACCGACGATGCCGTTGACGAACAGTGCCGGGTCTTTGACCTGAAACGCGTACGTGCCAAAGGCGCGCAGACGCACCATGCCCAATTCTGGATCGCGAAAGGCGATGGGTTCCGGCGTGCCCCACTTTTCGTTCAAGAACTCTTTCATATTGACGAACATGACTTCGGCGGGGAAGGGCGACTTGCCCATCGTCGCCAAGCCGATGAGGCTGGCGAGGATCGGGACGTTCGCGGTCGTGATCGTGTGGCGTCCGGGCCCAAAGACGTCGAGCGATTTACCGTCGCGAAAGAAAACCGCATTCTGGCTCTCGCGCACGATCACCTGCGATCCCAAGCGAAAATCGCCCGGTCCATCCGGCGGCTCGCGGTGGACGATTTCATTGCCGGTGTTGTCGAGAAACTCGACGACATCAATGATTCTTGGCATCCTAGTCTCCTAGTCTGATAGTCGCATGGTCTGATAGTCAGGCAGTCGGTCCGACACCATGCGACTACCTGACTATTTGACTACTGACTATTTTCCCATTTTCTTTTTCAACTCAGCCAGTCTCTGTTCCACCGAGTCGTCGGCTTCCAGTTCCTTGAACTTTTCGTCGGTCGAACTGGCTTGCATTTCGTTCGCGGCGGCGACGCGCGCTTCCTCTTCCTGGATGCGCCGTTCCATGTGCGCGAGGTCGGACGAATAGTCCACCGACGAGATCTTGGCGGCAGCGCCGGCGATCTGCTTTTGCGCGGCGGCGCGTTTAGCGCGCGCGATCAGCATGTCCTTGTTGCGGCGCGCGTCCTCGTACTTGGATTCCAGCGCGTCGAGGTCGGCTTTGAGTTTCTGCACCGCCTGGTGCTGCACGTCGAGTTGCTTTTGATGGATGTCAATCTGCGCGGTGTAATCGTTTTGGCGATGCAGCGCTTCGCGCGCGAGGTCGTCCTTGCCTTTCGACACAGCAAGTTCCGCTTTCTTGCCCCATTCGTCCGCGCTCTTCTTGGCGTTGTCGAGATCGCTTTGGATCATTTTCTCCTGCGCGATCTGTTCGGCGACCTGCGCCTGCCCTTGCTTCAGCGAATCTTCCATGTCGCGCAGAATCTGGTTCAACATCTTTTCCGGATCTTCGGCGCGGGTCAAAAGATCGTTGATGTTCGCGCGCAACACCTGGCTCATGCGGTCGAGAATGCCCATGGTTTCCTCCTCAGGAATTCAAAATTCGTAAATCGAAATCCAAAATTCGCAATTCGAGGTTCTGGTTCGGACGCTTCGAATTTTGAATCACGAATTTTGAATTTAGAATTTATCTCCGATACACCTTCAACTCACTTGCCTCAATTGTCTGCCCATACATCACGCGCGTCTCGGTCCCAAAGTTTTCAACCCACAGTCGCGCGCCGGTCTCTGTGCCATAGCGCGCGTACTCGACCGCGCCGCGCTTGACGCCGCCTGCGCCTTCCACGCTCACTTTGGCTTGCCCAGAATCGCCGCGCGCGAGCGCCTGATTGTCGTATTGGAGTGTGTCGGGTAGAGGCGATGGTACATCAGGTTTGACTTCTTGGCAAACGGCTAGTTCGCCGCCCGGTCCCACGCGCAGCCAGAGTTTCTTTTTGCCGTCTTGCAAGAGGAATGCCCAGAACGATCCGGCGGCGATCGTGTAGGTGATCTTGCCGGCGATAACATAGTCAACGCCGTCGTAGGT
>DHFK01000196.1:18151-18397 GCA_002400365.1 Anaerolineales bacterium UBA4826
CTTCGCTTCGAGCGCGCCGAGAGGTGACTCGGTCGGCTTGCCTTGAGGCAGGATGCTCATTGCCGGTTTCTTGCCGGTCGCGAGGAATTGCTCGCGTTGATCGAACTGCGCGTTCAACGTGTCGAGCAATTCCGCGCACGCGCCGATAGCATCGTCAATCCCTTGCCTTGACTTGAGCGCGGCGGCGACCTTGTCCATCGCGGCTTTGAGTTGCGCGACTCCGCTCGCGAGCGCGGCATCGAATTG
>DHFK01000009.1 GCA_002400365.1 Anaerolineales bacterium UBA4826
TCCATCCGTTCTGACTTGCCCTGTAGTGCAACGGGTAGCACGTTCGACTCTGGATCGGAAAATCTGCGTTCGAATCGCGGCAGGGCAGTCAATAGGTTTGGAGCGCGGCTTGGTGTCCCCGTGACCCCATTGGACAGAGTGCTGCGATGGAGCGACATTAGCGCGTTGCCTATGGCAACCCATCGAGGACGCGCCATCGTCGAAACCAGACGTGCGCGTTCGAGTCGCGCCGGGGGCGCTCGATAGCGGGTAGCAATCCGGGCGAATGCGCCGCACTGTTATTGCGGATAGAGGCAGGTTCGAGTCCTGCCCCGCCAGCTTCATAGCGGGATAGAGGAGCGGCCGTCCTCGTGACCCCCATAAGGTCGAGACCGACAGTTCGAATCTATCTCCCGCTATCAATGAACATTCCGGGATCGTTCAATCGGTGAGGACAACTGCCTTCACCTGCACTGCACCTGCGGTTTGTGCAGGTGCAAGTGTGAAGCAGAAGATTCCCATTTCGCTTGTTTGTGCCTCCCCAGCAAATATGTTATACTCAACGATGCAAGTCGAAGGAATGCTTGCCCACGCGCTAACACGCTGGGAAACAGCAGAATGATGTTCCAGAAAAGCGGAGATTGCTAATGGCATCCAAACCTGAACAAAAGCCAGGTCGCAACGATCCATGCTGGTGCGGCAGCGGCAAGAAATACAAGAATTGTCACATGCGCGAGGACGCTGTTGAGACCAGTCGTCTTCTCATGCACAACAACCTAATTCAACGACTCAACACCTATGCGCTGCAACGCGAGTTCAAATCGGATTTCGAGAATGCGTTCGAATTCTTTCTCGGGCGCAAATTTCAAGCGCCGCATGACGCAGAGAGCATGATTGAATTCCAACGGGCACTCGATTATTTCATTCACGATTATCGTCTGCCCGATGATAAGCGGGTGATTGAACGTTTTGCGGCAGAGCACGGCAAGCGTCTGTCGGCGGAGGAACGCGCGCTGATCGAGGGCTGGCAACATTCGCGCTTGACGGCATTCGAAGTCATCGCGGTCGAGCAGGGCGTCGGAATGCGTCTGCGCGATCTGGTTTCGGGCGAGGAATTCGAGGTGCGCGAAAAACGCGGCACGCAAGATTTGAATCGTTGGGAAATTATCGTCTCGCGGTTGATGCGGACGGGCGACCACTACGAAATGGGCGGCGCAACGGGAATGCGCTTGCCCGCGCGCTACCGCGACTGGGTGCGCGGCCACCTCGCCGAACAATGGCGTCACTATCAATTCCATCATCCCGAATCCACGTACGAAGATTTTCTGCATGCGTCGTCGCAACTCCTCGTGCAATTCATCGAAGACGAGGTGACGCCCGCGCTCACCGCGCCGCCCACGATGATTACGGCGGAAGGCGACGTGAGCGAATTTTGCAAAGCCACCTTCGACGTGTTGGATTACACCGTCGCGCTGGCAAGTCTACGCGGCGCGGCGGAATTGGTCGAAGACGAAGCAGAGGCTGACGAGGTTTCGTTTGGCTGGAGCGAAGAAGGCCCATCGCTCGAACTGTTGCGCGCGCACGGTCCTGCGTTCGAGCACAAACCCGCGCTGGGCGTGGGGCGCGGCGGTTTCCGCAACCTGGGACACTTGGTGCTCACGCGTGAAACGCTCACGCTCGACGTGACCTCGCGACGACGGTTGGAGGCGGGCAAGGATTTGCTCGCGCGGCGACTCGGCAATGCGATTCAGCATCGCGGCGACGAAATCAAATCCATTGCCGAAGCGCTTGCTCAGATGCCTGAAAAAACCGATGAGGAAATCGATCAAGAGGAACTGCCTGAAGAGATTGAAGCGATGCAAGCCGAAATGGAGGCGCAGTTCCATCGCGAGTGGCTCGACCAGAAAATTCCCGCGCTCGAAAACGAGACGCCGCGCGAGGCGGTGAAAACGTTTGGCGGGCGCGTGCGCGTGATTCGCTTGCTGAAAGAGATCGAAGCGTCCGAAAGCGCACGCGTGCGCGATGGCAAGATCGCCTACGATTTTTCGGAATTGAAACAGGAACTGGGCATCACCGACCAGGACTTGCTCGACGAGTCGCGACTCGAAGACCAGATGAAAAGCGCGCTGGATGAAATTTACCAATTGACGGAGGATGATCGCGTGGACGACGCGCTCGCCGCGTGGCGCGCCTTCCGCGCCAGGTATCCCATTGCCAGCGAGGATGATTTGGAATTTGCCCAAACCTGGAATCTTATCAACATCCTGGATGAAACGCTGGCACACCTGGGCTATCGCTTCGCGGTGTTCCAGCGCTATGATGATGGGATCGCGCTGCTCGAAGAACACCTCGCGCTCGATCCTGGTGATCCCGACGTGGTGCGTGCCCACATCGCCGAGATGCGCGCCGAGCGCGGCGAGACGGATCGCGCCGTGCGCGAGTTGAATGAGTTGATTGAAGTTGAACCCGATAGTTACGCGGCAATCACGACGCTGGCGGCGGTCCAACGCGATTTGTTGAATCGTCCCGACGATGCGATTGCAACGCTGCGGCGCGGTCTGGAAAACGTGGCTGAAGACGACCAGGGTTTCGTGTACGAAGAAATCATCGAAACGTTCCTCGAATTCAACCGTGTGGACGATGCAGGAAAGTTCTGGCACGAGATGAACGATGGCGATGACGAAGCCGAAAAAGACTATTTGGGACTCGCCAAGATTCAAATGCAACGGAACGAGCTTGAGAGCGCGCGGGCAAGCGCGCAAAAAATCAAGAGCGAACCAGCGCGCAACCACTGGCTTGGCATCGTCGAATCGCGCGCTCACAATTTTGATGCGGCGCGCCGACTATGGGCGGATGATCTGAAAGAACCTGAGATCGATCATTGGAGCTTTTGGTTCGTGTGGGTCGAATCGCATTTGCGCCTGCGGGAGTTCGACCGCGTGATCGAAAAGGTTGATCTCAAAAAAGTACGCGCGAACGC
>DHFK01000007.1 GCA_002400365.1 Anaerolineales bacterium UBA4826
TCACGACCATTGGCTGATTTGAGCGCGGAAGATACCGCGTGGGTTGAAGAAATGATGCGCACAGTCAAGTCGTGAGGATGCTGAGGTGAAAACCGATAAATGCGAATTCTGCGAAGGAGAAATGAAGCAGCAACGTATTTTGGCGCGCTTTCGCTACAAGGGTCAGACGATTTATGTCGAAAATGTGCCAGCGTGGGTCTGCAATAAATGTGGCGAAGAGTACTTTGATGCGTCAGTCTACAAGCGCCTTGAAGAAATCGCTCGTCAACGTGAGCGGATTCAGCGAGCCATTTCTTTTCCCCTCGCAGAGTTTGATATGACTACTGCCTAAAGGCAATAACTCGAAATCCCCGGGACGAAACTCCCCGATACCATAGCACGACGAGGAAGGAGACTCGAATGTCCTTGATGAACTATGTGAAATTCGCGCCGCGCATCCTCTACAAAAAGGGCGCGTCGCCTCTATACTTTGTTCTCTTCATCACCAAGAACTGCAACGCGCGCTGCGGGCACTGCCTGCTCGGCTCGCACGAACGTCACACCGGCGAACTGACGATTGACGAAATCGAAAAGGTCAGCGCGTCGATGGACGATATGATTTTCTTCACGCCGACGGGCGGCGAGCCGTTCCTGCGCAAGGACTTGCCGGAGATCGTCAAGATTTTCCACAAGAACAACCACGCGCCCAACGTCGGCATCCCGACGAATGGATCGCTCACCAGCCGCGTGGTGGATGGCGTACGCGAGATGCTCAACGCATGCCCGGAGATGGACTTGCACATTGACATCTCGATTGACGGCGTCGAGGAAGACCACGACAAGTTCAGGGGCTTTAAGGGTTTGTTCGACCGCGCGATCCGCACGTACCGCGAACTGCGTGTGCTGGAAAAGCACTACCATAACTTTTCGGCGTGCATCCAGATCGCGGTCAGCGCGTACAATCACGACCGGCTCGAAGAAATCTACGGCTATCTACGCACCTACGTTGGCGTGAACACGGTCTTTACGCTCCTTTTGCGCGGCGGGCCCAAAGACCCTGCCGCCAAGTTCACGCCGCCGATTGACCCCAAGGCGAACCAGTTCGACATTGACAACTATATGGATTTCCACTATCGCCTCGAGCGCGATAACAAGGCGCGCGAACTATCGGGGTATTACAAACTGCCGTTTGGCGATTTTATCAACGCCAAGCGCATTATCCGCCCGAAACTCATCACCCAGATGGTGAAGGAACGACGTTTTGTGATTCCATGCTACGCCGGTTCGCTGGGCGGCGCGATGTACGCGAATGGCGACGTGCTCGCGTGCGAATTGCTCGAAGAGAAAATTCTCGGCAACGTGCGCGACTATGATTACGATTTCAAAAAGATCTGGTTCAGCCAGAAAGCAGACGAAACGCGCGCGTGGATTTCCAAGACCAAGTGCTATTGCACCTACGAGTGCTTCCTGACCATCAACATCTTGTTCAACCCGTTGATGTATCCGGTCATCTTGAAAGAGTGGGCAAGTTTAAAGTGGGCGCAATTGCGACACGGTCTTGCGCCGGGGGTGATGCAGTCCGCGCCGCGCCCAATCGAAAGCTATCGCGTGGAGATTTGAACCTGCGGAACACGCAACACGAAATCTTGCCGAGCGAAGCCGGAGGGACGTGCTGCGTGTTCCGTTCCACCCTCATGTACAAGAACCATCGCATCTCACTTGTCTTGCCGTGTTTCAACGAAGAGCACGGCTTGCCCGAAGTCTTCCGCGATTTGCCAGCCAGCGTGGACGAAGTGGTCGTCGTTGACAACAACTCGACCGATCGCACGATCGAGATCGCGCGAAACTTTGGCGCGGTGGTCGTCAGGGAGTCCAGGCAAGGTTACGGCGCGGCGTACAAAACCGGCTTGCGCCGCGCCACCGGCGACATCATCGTCACGATGGATGGCGACGGCACGTATCCGCGCAACTTTATTCCGATTCTCCTTGACGTGATGATTGACGAGGGTTTTGATTTCATCACCTGCGACCGCACCGGGCACAAGGACAAGCCGAGCAACTGGCTGCGCGTGTTCGGCAATGACGTGCTAAATTTCTTCATCTTGCTGCTCTTCTGGTTTCGCGTGCGCGATTCGCAATCGGGCATGTGGGTTTTTCGGCGCAGCATCTTGCGGCATCTGAACCTGACCAGCGACGGCATGGCGTTTTCGGAAGAGGTCAAACTGGAGGCGATGAGCAAAAAGAAACTCATCCGCGCGAAGGAATTGCCCATCTACTACAAGGAACGGCACGGCGTCAGCAAATTGCGGATCTGGCGCGATGGATTTTACAATCTCTTTTTTCTTTTTCGCAAGCGGCTGGGGCTGTTGGGGAACGCGCCGCCTCTGATCGAAGCGGGCGAGGGGAATTTGCAAGAGCAACTGCCATGAGACGCTGGATGCCGGGATGTGCGCTGCTCGCGCTGGCGATCGTCGCCGCGTTCCCGTTCTTGCCTCCTGCCAGATTCTATTTTCTGGACGACGGTTTTCTGCACCTCTTTCGTCTCTTCGAGTTTGATCGGGTGCTGCGGCAAGGAGTTCTCTATCCACGCTGGGCGCCCGATTTCGCGTACGGCTATGGCTATCCGCTCTTTAACTTTTACCCTCCGCTCGCGTACTATGTTGCCGAAGCGTTACACCTCCTCGGACTGGACGTGGCGGGCGCATTGGACGCGACCTTTCTCGTGATCCTCGCGCTCGCGGTTGCAGGCGCGTACGCGTTGGGCTGTGAACTGTTCGCCGCCGCGTCGAATCCGTGCCGCAGCGGCATCCTCACCGCAGTCGCCTACGTTTGCTTCCCGTACTTTTTGCTCGACATTTACGTGCGCGGCGCGCTTGCCGAAGCGCTCGCGGCAGCCATCTTGCCATGGACGCTGTGGGCATTGCGCCGCGCGGTCACTCGCCAGACGATTAGCGCGGGATTGATTGCCGCGCTCGCGCTTGCCGCGCTGATCCTCGCGCACAATTTGACGACGCTCCTCGCCGCGCCGGTGTTGTGCGCGTTCGTCCTCTTCGATCTTTTCCATTTGCCGATCGCGCCCCGGTTCCACGCCTTGGGGCGCGCGATTGCCGCCGGTCTGCTCGGCGTTTTGCTCGCGGCGCTCTACTGGCTGCCGATGTTGGCGGAATTGTCGTTGGTTGCCATCAGCCGCGAGAGCAAACAACTGGCGGCGATGTTCACGTTTCTCGCGCCAGCCGATGTCGTTCAACTGGCTGCGCCGTACCAGTACCACGACGAGCCGTACCCGCTCGGTTTCGTCCCCATGGTCTTGAGCGCGCTGGCTCTGATCGCCACAGTGCAGCGCGGCGACAAGGCGCGCGGCGTGTTGCTGTTTTTCGGCGTTGTAACGTTGGCTGCTGCTTTACTCTTGCCGGACTGGGCGAAAGGCATTTGGTTGAACGTGCCATTGCTCAGGACCGTGCAATTTCCGTGGCGCGTGTCGGTCGTCATCGGCTTGGGCGTGGCTGTGTTGATCGGCTCGTTGCCGAACGCGTTTCCAAGCCGCAACCGCGAAAGACTCTCTAGCATCGTCTTGGCTGCGCTCGCGCTACTGTTGATTTGGAACGGCTTGGCGAACCTGTCGCCGCGCCGATTGGAGAATCCGCGCGGCGATTTGACTTTGGGCCAAATGGCGCGTTTCGAAACGAACACACGCGGCTTGGGCTTTGGCTCGCTCGGCGAGTATCTGCCGCTGACGGTCAAGGCATTGCCGCGCGAGTTGAATTCGCCGCGAACAGATACATCGCCTCCGACAATCAATTTGGTCGAGTGCAATTCGACGCGGTGCGCGTTCACGGTATCGGCGGAGCGGTCTGTTCCGATTTCGTTGCGCGCGTTTTATTTCCCCGGCTGGCAAGCGACGATAGACGAACAGCCCGCCCCGGTCTATCCCAGCACGCCGATGGGTTTGCTGACGGTGAATGTGCCGGGCGGAAGCCATCGCGTCGCGTTTTCATTTGGCGATACGCTGCCGCGTCAACTCGGCGCGGCGCTCTCGGGCTTGGGCGTGATCGTTTTGGTTGCCCTGACCGGCTTTGCCTTTCGCCGCGAACGCGAGGCGCGCCTGGTCGCCGTCGTTCTCGGCAGCGGGTTTGTCATCGGCGCGATCATTGTCGTTGTCGCGTTGACGGGACAATCGCCGGCATTGCAATCAACGCAAGTGGATGTATCGCCGGAACTCCGGCTCATCGGCTTGCGCTTTAAGCAAGGAACCGAGTCGCTCGATGTGCAAGTGTACTGGCAGGTCAAGCAGCCGCTCTCGGAAAAACCTTTCGCGTGGCGACTGGTGGATGGCTCGGGTCGCGCTTGGGCAAGTCGAGAACAACTGGCGCGCTATGGGACCGGGTTTGCCGCGGCTTGGGTCGCTAACGAAATCGTCGAGGATCATTACGACTTGTCACTTGATTCGACGATACCGCCCGGCAAGTACACGCTGGAGGTCGCGTTCTCTGGAAATGCGTTCGTTCCTGTAAGCGCGCTGGAACTCGAACGCGCGGCTCNNATTCATCTCGTCGGCTTGGACGCGCCAGCGGTTGCGCGGCCAGGACAGATTGTTCCGCTCACGCTCTATTGGCGCGCCGACCGCGATGTTCACGAGGACTTGACGGTGTTCGCGCAGTTGCTCGATGCCGACGGGAACCTGGTTGCGCAGCATGACGAGTTGACGGATAATGGTTTCAATCCGACGATGCTGTGGTCGCCGGGAAAAATCGTTGCTGACCGGCGCAGTCTCGCGTTGCCGAGCGATGTCTCGCCCGGCTTGTACCGGCTTGTCGCCGGGCTGTATCGTTTTGAGACGCTGGAACGATTGCCGGTGACAATGCCGGCGGGTTCATCGCCAGACGATCAAATAGAACTTGGCGTCATCAAGGTTCCGCTGCAAGCCCCAGTCGCTCCGCCAGCGCACGCGCTCGATGTCTCGCTCGGCGCGGCAATTCGACTACGCGGCTATGATTTGGCGATCCGGGATACGCGCGGGAATGTGGTCGCAGGGAATGAGGGGACGCTGACTGCGCGCGTTGGACAAATGCTGGCGCTGAAACTCTACTGGCAAGCCATTTCTAAAATGGATGCAGACAACAAAGTCTTTGTGCACATCATGGACGAACAAGGCAATGTCGCGGCGCAGCAAGATCGAACCCCCGGGAACGGACGCTACTCGACCACGCTCTGGTCGCCGGGAGAACAAGTAAGCGATGACTTTTTGCTGCCCCTCAACCTGGCGCCGGGGCGGTACCAAGTTGTCGTCGGGATGTACGACGCGCGTTCGGGCGAGCGTTTGGTCGCGGCGCAGAGTAATGGACAGGAGTTGGTGAACCGGCAAATCGAAATCGGGCAGTTGGAGTTGACGGCGCCATGAGCAGACGATTAGCCGGGCTGTTGATCGTTTACAGCGCGCTCGCCATTTTCTATGCGCTGATCATTCCGATCTTTGAAGGTCCCGACGAGGACGATCACTTTCGCTACGCGCGCTTTCTCGCCGAGCAACGCGCGCTGCCAGTCCAAGTGTTCCAGCCGGGCGGCGGCGCAGCAGGGCATCAGGGTTGGCAGCCGCCGCTGTACTATGCGTTTGCCGCGCTGGTGATCACGCCGATTGACACATCCGACTACGAGCAACATCTCTGGCGTAACTACGCGGTTACTTTTGTCGGCGACCCGGCTTGCTGTGGGCGCAACATCTATTACCACACCGATTCGGAAAACTTTCCGTTCACGCGCACCACGCTCGCGGTTCACTTGGCGCGTCTGCTTTCGATCTTCTTCGGCGCGGTGACGGTTGCCGCGACGTACATATTGGCGGATACAATCATCCAGAATTCAAAATTCAAAATTCAAAACTCGATTGCCCTCGCTGCTGCCGCTTTCGTCGCGTTCAATCCCAGTTTTCTGTTCTCCAGCGCGCTCGTTTCCAACGACACCGCGCTTGCCGCGTTCTCGGCGCTGATATTGCTGATGTGGGTCGAATTGCTGACCGGACGCCGCGCGCTGAACTGGAAGAGCGCCGCGTGGCTCGGCGCGCTGATCGGCTTGGCGCTGCTGACCAAGACGACGGCGCTAGGTCTGATCCCGCTTTCCGTTTTGGCGCTTGGCGTTGTGGCATGGAGAAAGCGAGATTGGAGATTGGCGCTTGGTAGCAATGCGGCGATGCTAGCAGTAGCCGCGCTCTTGTCCGGCTGGTGGTTCGCGCGCAACCTCGCGCTCTACGGCGATCCGCTTGCGTACAACCTAATGCTCAAGTCGGCGACTTTTCCGCGCGCGGGTCCGCTCACGCTGCCGGAACTCTTTCAGATTTCGCTGCCGTGGCTATGGCAAACCTTCTGGGGCGGTCCCACGCCAGGGGATTTTGCGCCGGCGCTGCTGGCGGCGCTTGCCGCACTAACTCTATTGGCTGCGCTTGGCTTTACGTTTTACGCATTACGCACCACGCATCACGTATCACGCATCATGGTTGGCTTTCTTGCCGCCTGGCTTGGTTTCATTCTGATCGCTCAAATTCGATTCATCCAGACGACCGTCGGCGCGGACCAGGGACGCTATCTCTTTCCGGCGATTAGCGCGATCGCGCTCTTCTTCGTCGTCGGCTTGAATGAATTTGCGCGTTCACTCTCCCGAATTTTGAATTTTGAATTTCGAATTTCGATTGGCTCATTGGCTNNGCGTACGCGCGCCCCGCGTTGCTTTCGGCGGAGGCTCTAACGCGCGTCACGCATCCGACGCAGATTGCTTTTGCCGGTAGGATCCAACTGCTCGGCTATGATCTCGACGCGCGCTCGGTCCGGCAAGGCGATACGCTGCGCGTCACGCTGTACTGGCGCGCGCTCTTGCCGATGAACGAATCGTACCGCGTGTTCGCGCATCTCGTCGGCGGCGAGAATCGTAGCGCGGGTGGGGTGGATGTGATTCCCGCGCGCGGCGCGTTTCCCACGGTCTATTGGAAGCCGGGAGACACGCTCCGCGATGTCGTGCAGATTCCGGTCGCGGCAAATGCGCTGCCGGGCAAGTACTCGATTGAAGTCGGGTTGTATCCGGTCGGCAAGCCGGATGAGCGGCTGATAATGAGGGGATCGGACGAGGACCGCGTCGTGCTGGACGCGATCAAGGTCGCCGCGCGCCAACAGCCCACGTACGCGCCGCAGACGCGCGCGGATGCGAATTTCGGCAACCGGGCGCGCTTGATCGGCTACGATATTCGCCGCGACGCGGGCGCGCTCGGACTGACGCTGTACTGGCAGGACATCGCGCTGTTCGACCGCGACTATACGGTCTTTGCTCACGCTGTGGACGATGCGGGCAACCTCGTGGCGCAGCAAGATCAGCAGCCACAAGCCGGGAATTATCCCACGTCAATTTGGGATGTCGGCGAACTGGTCCGGGATGAACTCGCTCTGAATCTGCCCGCTGATTTCTCCGGCAAAGTTCAAGTCGGATTGTATGCCGCGGATTCGGGCGCGCGCTTGCCGGTCATTGGCGCGAATGGGCTGTCGAGCGGAGACAAAATCGTCATTGATCTTCCTGGGGCGGGTTCGCGTTGAACGTGCAGATCGGTCATCGGAAAGGTATTGCTGCACTTGCGTTCCTCGTCGTCGTGTTGATTGCCGGAGTGATGCGACTCGACGCGTTGACGACGTTGCCGCCGGGCTTGAAATACGATGCCGCGTCTAACGGCGTTTACATTCTTGGCATCTTGCGCGATGGCATCCGCCCGTTCTTTGTGATGCCGATGGGCGCGCCCGAGCCGCTGATTCTGTACCTGCAAGCGGTGACAGTCTGGCTGTTCGGCGCGAACGTGTTCGCGTTGCGAATCGTCTCTGCGCTTGCCGGCATCCTGACCGTAGCCGCGTTGTGCGCCGCCGCGCTTGCCTGGACGCGCGACTGGCGCACGGCGCTGGTTGCTGCCTTCGCGCTCGCGGTCGCGCTGGAACCGATTCACGACGCGCGCGCCGGCTTGCGTTTCATGCTCGTTCCCCTGTTCGAAACGCTGCTGCTGTTGTTCGTCGCGCGCGGCTGGCGCGCCGGCAGGCTCCGCGATTTCATCTTGGCGGGACTCGTCCTGGGTTTCAGCGTCTATACCTATCCGTCGGCGTTGATGCTGCCCGTGGTGATCGGCGCGCTCGGCGCGCACCAGTTCCTGGTCGCGCGCGCGACCTGGCGTGCGCGCTGGCGCTTGGCGTTTTGGATGTTGCCGGTTGCTTGCATCGTCGCGTTGCCGCGCATTGTTTTTCATTTGCAGTATCCGAACGCGGCGCTGTCGCGCGCGCACCAGGTCAATCTGCTGACGAACCCGGCTGTCGCCACGAACGGCTTGATGAACGTCATTCTCGCGCAGTTGCTCAACTATGTCACGATGTTCGGGATCGAGTGGAAGGGCAGCACGTTCGGACGACCACTTTTGGATTTCCCGATTTTTCTCTTGTTCGCGATTGGGGTTGCCGTGTGTGTCTGGCGCTGGAAACGGATCGAATGGTTTTGGGCGCCGGTGACGCTCGCGATCATGTTCCTGCCGGATTTGCTCGCCGCGAACGAGCCGGTCGTCAACAAGGTTCGTTCCATCGGCATCATTCCGCCGACTTTTTTTATGGTCGGCGCGGGCGCGGCGTTCTTGTTGGGCAAGTTTAGAAACTTGCCCTACGTACTCGTAATCGGCGCGCTGCTGTGGAGCGCGGCGCAAACCTGGGACGCGTACTTTGTTCAGCGCATTGCTGCGTCGAGCGCGAGCGCCGAGTACGACGATTTCAACACGAGCCGCATCGAAGTGGCTCAAGCCGCGTGGATCGCGCGCCAGACCGAGCCGGTCTATTTGCCGCTGAACGAGTACGCGCGCAGTACGACGCATTACCTCGTCGGCGCGCGCGCGCCGTATTTGCGCGCCGCACTCCGCGCAGATGGGTCGCTGAACGCGCTCGCCGCGCCAGCGCGCGCGTGGATCGTCTTGCCCCTTGAGCCAATGCGCCCGCGCACAGAAGGAATTCTCTACGTCAACGACCCGGCGGCGTACGTATCGGTGGTGGGCAATACGGCGTTCGTTCTTCCGCCGGTGAGTCGCGATAGTTTGTCGGTGGAGGAACGGTTGCAGGCGCGCGCGCCCAGCGAAGTGATCCGCGACGCGGCGGGCGCAGCGGTCGCGAACGCGTATCGCGTGGACGAAACGAACAACCCCTTGATCTTGGCGCGTGTGCCCCCGCCGCAGGAGTATGCGTTTTCGCGGGGCATAGCGCTCGTCACCTCCGCGTTGAACGATGCGTCCATCAAGCCGCCCGGGGTGATCGCGCTATCGCTCTTTTGGCGGATCGCGCAAAGGACTGCCGACGATTATGTGATCTTTGTCCATCTACTCGACCCCAACGGCGAGGTGTTGACGACCGCGGACATTACGCCCGCGCTCGGCGCGTATCCAACGTACTTGTGGAAGCCCGGCGAAATTATTCCGACGCATCACCAAATCAAAGTGCCGGCGCGCGCCGCGCCGGGAAAGTACGTCGTCGAAACTGGAATGTACGACGCGCTCAGTCAGAATCGTCTGGATGTCCTCGACGACAAGGGGAACCCGGCGGATAGCCGCGTCGTCGTCGGTTGGGCAAAAGTTGCGCCGCGTGAGACAATCGCGTACAATCCGCGCTATCCGCAGCGCGCAAATTTCGACAACCGCGCCGCGCTCAGCGGCTACGATATTCAGCCGGGCGATAGTCCGCGCGAATTTCGCCTGGCGATTTTTTGGCAAGGGCTTGCGTTGATGGATCGCGATTACACATTCTTCGCGCATGTGGTTGATGCGGAAGGCAAGATCGTCACCCAGTCCGATCATCAGCCGCAAGCCGGGCGTTATCCGACTTCGATCTGGGACGCCGGCGAGCCGGTGCGCGACGATTTCAAGTTGGAGATTCCGGCGGACGCGCCGATCGGCAGGTACAGCGTCAAGATCGGTTGGTACGATCTCCAGACCGGCGAACGCTTGCCGGTGCGCGACGCGAACGATCGACGCGTTGGCGATTCGATCGAACTCGACACCGCGCTAGAGGTGAATCGTTGAGTAATGTTCTGCGCGAGCACCGCGAAATCTTGCTGGTGCTGGCGACCTTCATCGTTTTGGGCATCATCTACAGCACGACGACGCCGCTCTTTGAAGCGCCGGACGAGCAATGGCATTTTGCCTTTGTCCAACACGTCGCCGCCGGGCGCGGCTTGCCGGTTCAAACGCTCGGCAAGCCGACGCATCTCGCGCGACAGGAAGGCAGCCAGCCACCGCTGTACTATTTGCTGGCTGCCGCGACGACGTTCTGGATTGACACGTCCGATTATCCGGGGATCGTTTGGGAGAACCCACACTATGGCTACAACGTCCCCGGCATCGTCAACGACAACAAGAATCTCTTCGTCCACACCGCGCTCGAAAGTTTTCCGTATCGCGGCGCGACGCTGGCGATTCACATCGCGCGCTGGCTCTCGGTCTTGATGGGCGCGCTCGGAGTATGGTTCACATATTTGCTGACGCTGGAAATCTTCCCCGACCGGAAATTTCTCGCCGCGAGCGCGGGGGCGTTCGCCGGCTTCGTCCCGCAGTTTTTGTTCGTCAGCAGCGCGGTCAGCAACGACAGCACGATCGTCGCGATGTCCGCGCTCTCGCTCTGGATGACGATTCGCCTGTTCCTGGTCAAGCCACGCCTGCGCGACGCGGTTCTGCTCGGCGCGGCGACCGGCCTAGCTGCGCTGGCGAAGGTGAGTGGGCTGGGGTTGTTCGTCTTGGGGCTGCTTGTCGTGATGCTGTGCGCGTGGCGCAGTCCGGCTGAATTGGGTCAATCGAAAATCGGCAATCAGAAACCTGTCCTGAGCGAAGCCGAAGGGTCGAAAATTCGCGCAATCCGCGCCGCGCTCTTTAACCTTGCGCTTTTGACTTTCATCTTTTTACTTGTCGCCGGTTGGTGGTACGCCCGCAACTGGATGCTCTACGGCGAGTTGACCGGGACGGATATGATGGTGCGGATCTTTGGCGCGCGCGACGCTCCGCTTACCGCGCTGCAATTGATCGCGCAACTGCGCGAGGTGTGGGAAACGTTCTGGGTCGGTTTTGGCTGGGGCAATATCCGCGCGCACCCGACGGTCTATACGTCGCTCCAAGTCCTGGTTGCGCTGAGCATCGCGGGCTTGCTGCTCGGATTCTTCCATCGCCGCGATCGGTTTCACGTGACGCTCGTCAAGGCGCTGCCATTTTTCGTTCTGGCGTTCTGGATCGTCGTCGCGTTCGCGGAACTGTTGCATTGGATGGAAATCACGCAAGCGCCGCACGGGCGTCTGTTTTTTCCAGTTCTGCCGGCGATTGCCCCACTCGCCGTTTTCGGTCTGACGCAATGGGTTCCGTTGAGACTGCAGCCGTTCAGCGCGCGCGGCGCGGCGGCGCTGTTGTTCATCCTCGCCGCGGTTGCGCCGCTGACGACGCTTCAGCCCGCGTACGCGTATCCGGCTTGGCTCACCGCGAACGACGTGCCGAACTCGCTTCAGCGTGTGGACATCAATTACGACGGCAAGATGAAACTACTCGGCTATGACGTGACGCCACGCCGCGCGCCGCCGGATGACGCGGTGACGCTCACGCTCTACTGGCAATCCCTGGCGCACATGGACGATGACTATTCCATCGGAATTCATTTGCTCGACGCGAACCAGCGCGTCGTCGGCGCGCGCGACAGTTACCCCGGTCATGGCTTGTTGCCGACGCGCTTGTGGTCCGCCGGGCAAATCCTTCGCGATCCGTACTGGCTGCCGATTGCCGCCGATGCCGTGCCGGGCGTCGCGCAGATCCAGATTTCGCTTTACACGCGCGAGGACAAACGCGACCTCCCCGCGCTCGATCCGAATGGGGCGGCGATTACGCCGATCATCGGGCAAATCAAGATCGCGTCCGCGAATCCAGTTGCTCCGCGGGTCCAACATGCAACCGATTTTTCTTTTGGTAAGCAGAT
>DHFK01000027.1 GCA_002400365.1 Anaerolineales bacterium UBA4826
GAGGGGGTGCGGGGGTAGGGGGTGAGGTCGGAGGAACTCTTCAATGACGACCTTTCCTTACCTCTCAGTCCTGGTAGCCCTGCCCCTCATTGGCTCAATTATCGTGCTCTTGATTCCCAAGGGGAAGAACGCGGACAAGAGCATCGGATGGTTCGCGACCCTTTGGAGTCTGATCCCGTTGGCGCTGGCGTCGTATCTGTGGTTCTGGATGTTCAACCCGAACTCGGCGCAGATGCAGTTCGAAGAGGCGTACATGTGGATCAGTTCGATCAACGTGCGCTATCACGTCGGCGTGGATGGCTTGAGCATCCCACTCGCTTGGCTGACGACGCTGTTGACGACGCTCGGGCTGTACTATTCCTCGCGCGTGATCCACGAGCGCGTGCGCGAATTCTTTTTCATGTTCCTGCTTCTGCAAGTCGGGATGCTCGGCGTCTTTGTCTCGCTGGACTTTTTCCTGTTCTACGTTTTCTGGGAAGTCGGGTTGGTGCCGATGTACTTTCTCATCGCGATCTGGGGACACGCCGAAGACCGCCCGCTCTACTCTTCGATCAAGTTCTTTCTCTACACGCTGGCGGGTTCCGTTTTTATGCTCCTAGCCATCATCGCGATGTACATCAACACGAGCACGGCGACAACGCCCGGCACGTTCGACATTATTGAACTTGCCGCCAAGCGACCCTTCGCCAACGATTTCACGTTCGCGTCGCTGGCGTTCTGGGGCATCTTCCTCGCGTTCGCGATCAAGGTGCCGCTGTTCCCGTTCCACACCTGGTTGCCGGACGCCCATACCGCCGCGCCGACCGCTGGCTCGGTCATCCTGGCAGGCATCTTGCTAAAACTTGGCACGTACGGTTTCGTTCGCGTGCTTGTCCCGATTTTCCCCCAAGTCTTTCAGGCGAATGCGGTCTTGATCGCGATCCTCGCGACGATCTCGATTGTGTACGGCGCGCTCGTCGCGATGGCGCAGACCGATTTCAAGCGCTTGATCGCGTACTCGTCCGTGAATCACATGGGCTATGTGATCCTCGGCATCGCGGCAGCCGTCGCCGTGGGCGGCGCGAGTCTGACCGATCGCAGCATCGCGCTCAACGGCGCGACCCTGCAAATGTTCAATCACGGCGTCATCACGGGCGCGCTGTTCTTTATCGTCGGCATCCTGTACGAGCGCACGCACACGCGCGATCTGAAAGCGTTCGGCGGCTTGGGCGCAAAGATTCCGGTGTACGGCGCGATTCTGTTGACCGCGTCGCTGGCGTCGCTCGGCTTGCCGGGTCTCGCGGGATTCATCAGCGAGTTCCTCGTCTTCCGCGGCTCGTTCGCGACGTTGACCGTGATTACCTCGGTGGCGGTCCTGGGCATCATCTTTACTGCGGCGATGCTGTTGTGGAAAGTCATTCAGAACGTTTTGCTCGGCGCGTTCAACGAGCAGTGGGCTGGCTTGAAAGATATGGAACGCTACGAGGTTGTGACGCTCGCGCCGCTCCTGTTCTTGATGGTACTCGTCGGTATCGTGCCGTCGGTCGTCCTGAATACGATCAATACGATCTCGGTGGCGATTCTNNACGCGACTACCCGACTAGGTGACTATTATGCCTGATGCTCAAACATTGACTCTGATCTCACCCGAACTGCTCCTTTCGATCTTTGGGTTGCTGATCCTGCTGGTGGACGTGATCTGGCGCGAGAAAAGCCAGAGCGCGCTGCCGTGGCTCGCGATTCTCGGCTTTGCGCTGGCGCTTGCCGCGACGCTGTACATCTGGGGTTCGAACATTTCGCTGTTCGCGGGGATGTACATGGTTGACATGTTCTCGCTTTTCTTCAAGGTTGTCGCCAGTCTCGCGGGCATCCTCATCACCCTGGTTTCGATTGACTATTTGCGCCAGCGCACGCCATACCGCGGCGAGTTCTTTGCGATCTTTACCTTCTCGATCCTGGCGATGATGCTGGTCGCCAGTTCCGCCAGTTTGCTCATGATCTACCTCTCGATCGAATTCCTGTCGTACACGTCATATCTCCTGACTGGTTTTCTGCGCGAGGACAAAAAATCGAACGAAGCCGCGATCAAGTACTTTCTCTACGGCGCGGTCACGAGCGCGGTGATGCTCTACGGTCTGTCGCTGTTGTACGGCGTCACTGGCTCGCTCAATCTGACCGACATCGCCGCGGCCTTTTCGGCGACGGTGGATAGCACGGTGCGGATGATCGCGCTCGTTTCGACAATGCTCGTCTTGGCTGGACTCGGTTTCAAGATTTCGCTCGTGCCGTTCCACCAATGGGCGCCCGACGCGTACGAAGGCGCGCCGACGCCGGTCACCGCGTTCCTCTCGGTCGGACCAAAAGCGGTCGGCTTTGCCGCGCTGCTGCGCGTCGCGCTGACCGCGCTGCCCCAATGGGTTTTGCCCGCGCCGCCGCCAGCGCCGGTGAAAGAAATCCCGCTGGTGTTGGCGGTCGTTTCCATCATCACCATGACGCTGGGCAATCTCATCGCGCTGCGCCAGACCAACGTCAAGCGCCTGCTCGCGTACTCCTCGATCGCCCAAGCGGGGTACATGCTGATCGGCGTGGTCGCCGTGAACCTCACCGGCAACTCGCCTTTCTCCGGCTTGAATGGCATCTTGATCTACCTGTTCGCCTACCTGTTCACGAACCTCGGCGCGTTCATCTGCGTCATCGCGATCGAGAACGCGACCGGCATCGTCGAGATTCCCGAGTACGCCGGGTTGGTCAAGCGCGCGCCGCTCGTCGCCGCGCTGTTCGTCATTTTCTTCCTTTCGCTTGCCGGCATCCCGCCGACCGTCGGCTTTATTGGCAAGTTTTTCGTCTTTGGTGCCGCGCTGCGCGAGGGCTGGCTGTACCTCGCTGCCATCGGCGTGATCAACAGCGTCATCTCCGTCTTTTACTATTTCGCCGTCGTGCGCCAAGCGTTCTTTGAAGCGCCGAAAGACGCGACGCCGATTCGTCTCGCGCCGCTGGTTACGCTCTCGCTCGTCGTGTCCGCCGCGCTCGTGCTCGCGTTCGCCATCTATCCTCAGCCGCTGCTGAACCTTGCCGCGTGGTCAATGGGAATGGTGAAATAAAGGCGGAAGGCGGAAGGATCGCCGCGTGAGGACCTTCCAGGTTTCAAGAACCTGAAAGGTCTTTTTTTCTTTGCCAGGCGCAAGACGCATGTCCCTTCTTGACTTTCATCCCTTCTGACATATAATCAGGACAATTCGAGCGGATAGGAGATACCGATGCTGATCGCGCGTGTCGTTGGCGACGTTGTGTCCACCATCAAGGATGACAAAATCATCGGACGAAAACTGCTGATCGTCCGCGAAGTCACGACCGAAAACGAGATCGTCGGCAAACCGATTGTCGCGATAGACACGGTGGACGCGGGCCCTGGCGACGTCGTCTTGATTGCCCAAGGCAGTTCGGCGCGCCAGACCAACGTGACGAAAGAAACGCCGACCGACGCCGTGATTTTCGCGATCGTGGACTCGCTAGAAGTGCAGGGCCAAGTTAGGTTTCGGAAACAGCGTTAACGAGAAGGTCGGCGCGGGTTTGGGGTCGCGGCAGATCGCGCGCGAACTGAGCGGTCTGATTCCGGCATTGCGGCGAAAAGACCCGCGCCGCGCGCGCGGCGGCGCGGATTGTGCGATGACACTTGGAACGTAGAGCGTGAAACGCAAAACAACGATTCGCAAGCGCAAATCCAAAATCCAACATCCCATTTCCCTAACGGAGGTCAGTATGGTTGCCCCAGAAATGATCGCGCTCGGCATGGTCGAGACCCGTGGGCTGATCGGTTCGATTGAAGCCGCGGATGCGATGGTCAAAGCCGCGAACGTCAGATTGATTGGCAGCGAATACATCGGCGGCGGCTATGTCACCGTGATGGTGCGCGGCGATGTCGGCGCGGTCAAAGCCGCGACCGACGCCGGCGCCGCCGCCGCCAAGCGCGTGGGCGAACTCGTGAGCGTCCACGTGATCCCGCGTCCGCACGGCGACGTCGAAATGATTCTGCCCACGATGACCAAGGGCGGTTTCGGCGGACGTAGCGGCGGCGAGAGCGCTGCCAGCGGTCAGTAAGCAGTCGTCCCGATTCGAAGACAAGCGGCTGAGGTGAGCAATGAGCAAAAGACTTTGCCTCACCGGACGAGACGCTGCGCGCGCCGTGGGTTGTCGCGAACGTGTGAGGCCCGCGCTCAGAGCGCCGACGCACGCGACTGGAATTGGAAAGCGTAGGGTCAGACGCGCGGGTTTGGCGCAGCGTCGCGTACGCGCACCCGAGTGACCGAATCGCGCGTGGCCGTGCGCACGCGGCGCAACCGCCAAGCCTGCGGAACTCTGCGCGCAGACTACCGGACTGGATTGTGTACGACCAGGCACGTAAGGAACGAATCCGTCGCGCGTCTATCGCGTGCATGTTGTAGGGAACGAACGCCGTTTGGTTCAGGAACGCGGCGACGAGCGGGAACGCGGCGGCGAGGTTCCCTACGGGAGGAAATGACAATGAATGCCAATCGCGCCCGGTTGATCCCTGGAATGACTCTGATCGTTCTGGGCATTGCGTTTCTGCTGATGCAGTACTTTGAGTTTGGGCCCGGACTGTTGCTATTGTTGCTGGGCTTTGTCTTTCTGGTTCCTTACGTTCTGACGCGGAGTTACGGCCTGTTGATCCCCGGGTGCATTCTCGCTGGCATCGGCATTGGCTTGATCTTCGATCGTCCGCCGCTCGGCACACCCGTCGCCGTGCCAGTGGGCTTGGGGCTGGGATTCATCGCGATCTTTGCCGTGCAATTGATCGTGGCGCGCGCGTCGCATTGGTGGCCCCTCGTGCCCGGCGGCATCTTGGTGCTGGTCGGCATCGCGGAAGGCGTCCCGCAGGCGCAACTGCTCGTGGAGAAGGGTTGGCCCCTGATTCTGGTTTTGATCGGTTTGCTGATTTTGGCGGGGCAGTTTTTGAGGACCGGGGCAAAGAGCGGGACGTAGGAAGGCAAGCAAGATGACATTCATTACCGAAGCAGAACTGCGCGAGCAGTGGCAAGAAGGCAAGGTCACGCGGTTTGAGTTTCCGGCGGGCACGCGCTTTAGCCCATCGGCGCACGATTTCATCAATCAGTGGAAACTCGAGGTGTACGTCGGCGGTGAATTGATTTCGCGGCCGTGGCCCCGCGTGGCGCATTACTCGGAAGATGGCTTGCCGTATCTGGCGACCAAATGGAAAAACGTCCAGGAGCGCTCCTAGCCCTTGAATCCAAACCTCGCCGCGCTCTTGGCGCAGACCGAACGCGCGATGACCGCCGCCACGCGCGCTGACTATCATGGCGAAACGCACGTCGGCGTTGACCTCGGCACGGCGTACACGGTCTTGCTCGTCCTCGATGAAACCTACCGACCGCTCGCCGGTACATATCGCTTTGCGAACGTCGTGCGCGATGGCTTGGTTGTTGACTTTATCGGCGCGATTGATCTGCTGCGCGATCTCAAACGCCAGGTCGAAGCGCGGTTGGGCTTTGAACTGACTCACGCGGCGACTGGTTTTCCACCCGGCGTTCCCCTTGCCGAAGTGCGCGCGACCGCAAACGTCGTCCGCGCGGCGGGCTTTGATTGCCGCGCCGAAATTGACGAACCATCGGCGGCGAACGCGATACTCCAAATCCGCGACGGTGCGGTGGTGGATGTGGGCGGCGGCACGACCGGCATCGCGATCGTGCGCGATGGGCGCGTGATCTACACGGCAGACGAGGCGACGGGCGGCACGCATTTTTCGCTCGTCATCGCCGGCGCGTTGAACATCTCGTTCGACGAAGCGGAGAAACTCAAAGTGGACGCGCGCGAGCAGGATCGCTTGTATCCGCTGGTTCGCCCGGTGATGGAAAAGGTCGGGACGATTGTCGCGCGGCATATTTTCGGCCACGCAGTCGAAACGATCCACCTGGTCGGCGGCGCGGCGAACTTTCAGGGCATCGGTCAGGTCGTCGAAGAGATGACCGGCGTCGAGACGGTGATTCCGGCGCAGCCACTGTTTGTAACTCCGTTGGGTATTGCGATGAACGACATTGACAAACATGCCAAATGAGCCAAACAAGCCAAATGTGCCAAACCGTACATTTGGCACATTTCGCACGTTTGGATTTTTGGCATCTTGGATGAGGTTACTTTGGCAGACAAATTCGAACTCCGTTGTTACGCCTATCTCGACCGGATGCAGCCGCAGTACGCTGCCTTCGTTGGCACGATCACGCAGGGTGATTTGCCGGTGCAGGGCATGGCGGACCTGTACATCGAAGTCGCGCCGGGCAACGAAGTGTTTCGCCTGGTGGACATTGCGGTCAAGGCGACGCAAGCCAAGCCGGGCGCGCAGTTGGTCGAGCGCGAATTTGGCATGTTCGAGGTGCACTCGTTCTCGCAAGCCGAGGTGCTGGAAGCCGGCAAAGTCGTACTGGATCGTTTGGGCTTGAAGATCGCCGATCGCAAAAAGCCGGAGATTGCGTCCATTCAGGTCATCACGAACGTTGATCCGTACCAGGTGCAATTGCTGAATCGTTTCCGCCGCGGCGCGATGCTCGTCGCGGGCGAAACGCTCTTTATCCTCGAGTGCGCGCCGGCGGCGTACATCAACCTCGCCGCAAACGAAGCAGAGAAATACGCGACGATCAAGATCATTCACATTTCGTCGGTTGGGCGATTCGGGCGCATGTGGCTCTCCGGCACCGAAGCGGAGATTCTCGCCGCGAAAAAAGCCGCGGTGCAGGCGCTCGAGTCCATTGAGGGCATATAAGTGACGAGACGTGATGCGTGAGACGTGATACGTGAGGGTTGGCATGGCTAAGATAATCTACACCGAACGCGACATTGACGATCTCGCGCAGCGCGGCGTGAAGGAAATCGCGGTGACGGAGGATGTGTACCTCACCGATGTCGCGCGCGAGCGCGCCGAGAAACTAGGCATCGCGCTGCGCGCGGTGACTGCACCAGTTGCGGCGTCTGCCGCCGCGCCGGCGAGCGCGCCGCGCGAAAATGTCGAGCAAGTGGTAAGCCAGGTGAAAGCCGATGTGATTGCCAAGTTGGGTCCCGGTGTTGACGCCGCGCTGATCGAGCGCATCGTGCGGCGGGTGGTGGGGCAGTTGCAATGAAGTGTCATTGCGAGCGAAGCGAAGCAATCCCCAAAGCACTGTGGAGATTGCTTCGTCGCAAAGACCGCTCCTCGCAATGACAGGACGCAAGAGATGATCCTCGGTCAAGTGGTCGGCGAAGTTATCGCCACTATCAAAGACGAATCCGTCCACGGACGCAAATTGCTGATTACCCAATTACTCAATCCCAAGCGCGAGCCGATCGGTCGTCCGCAGGTTGCGATTGAAACCGTACATGCCGGCATCGGCGATTTTGTTTTTCTGGTGCGTGCGCGCGACGCTTCGTACGCCATCGTGCCGAATGCGCCCGCCGACCTGGCGATTGTTGGCGTGATTGATCATTGGGACACGATTGATCCGGGCAGTCTGGAATTGCCCTTTGGTGATTCATATTACACGTGATTGGTAATTTGGAATCACCAATTACCAGTTACTGATTACCAGAATGTTGATTGCCAAAGTCATCGGTACCGTCGTCTCTACCGTCAAGCATCCGGCGTACCACGAACGAAAAATCCTGCTCGTGCAGGGTTTGCATTTGCCGGGCGAAAAACCGGACGATGCCTTTGTCGCCGTAGATTTGGCGCAAGCCGGCGTGGGCGATGTCGTGCTCGTGTGCCAGGAGGGCGGCTCGACGCGCCAGATCATGGGCTTGAAGGATCAGCCGGTGCGCTCTTCGATCGTTGGCGTGATTGATTCGGTGAATCTGAAAAGTGACGAGTGACGAGGGTCGAGTGACGAAAAGTGGTGAACCATGTCACTCGTCACACGCCACACGTCACGCTAGGGGTTTTTATGCCTGAACTCAGCGAGCGCGACATAACCAACATCGTCCAATACGTTCTGGCGGAACTGAAAGACCAGCGTGGCGAAGCGCCGGCGATTGCCGGCTTGTTTCCCGACATCCAGCGCGCGGTCGTGGCAGCGGCGCGCGCGCAAAAAATGTGGGTCGCGTTGCCGCTCGAAAAGCGCAAGGAAGTGATCGCCCACGTGCGCGAGCGCGCACGCGAGAACGCGCAGGTCTTGGCGTGGTCGGCGTGGCGGGAGACCGGCTACGGTCGCTACGAAGACAAGATCGAAAAAAACCTGCTCGTCATCAACAAGACGCCGGGCATTGAAGACCTGGAGCCGCTCGCGTGGAGCGGCGATCGCGGCTTGACCCTGCTCGAACGCGCGCCGTTCGGCGTCATCGGTTCGATTACACCGGTGACGAATCCGATCGCGACGGTCATCGGCAACAGTATCGGCATGATCGCGGGCGGAAACGCCGTCGTCTTCAACGCGCACCCGAGCGCCAAAGAATCCTCAGGGCGCGCGGTTGCAGTCATCAACCAGGCGATTGGCGAAGCCGGCGGTCCGGCAAACCTGGTCTGCGCGATGGCCGAGCCGACGATTGAAAGCGCGCAGGAATTGATGAAGCATCCCGGCACGCAACTGACGCTGGTCACCGGCGGCGAAGCGGTCGTCCACGTGGCGATGCAATCCGGCAAGCGCGCGATCTGCGCCGGTCCGGGCAATCCGCCGATTGTCGTGGATGAGACGGCGGACCTTGACCAAGCCGCGCGCGACATTATCAAGGGCGCATCGTTCGACAACAACATCATTTGCACCGACGAAAAGGAACTGATCGTCGTGGACGCGGTCGCCGATCGTTTGATCGCCGCGCTGCGCGGTTTGGGCTGCCGCATCCTGTCCCAGGATGAAATCACGCGGCTCGAAAAAGTGATTTTCTCTGAGCCGGTCAAGCCGGGCAAACAGACCGGGTTGAACAAAAAGTTCATTGGGCAGAATCCATCGGTGATCCTGAAAGAAATCGGCATCACCCTTGGCGACGAAGTGCGCTTGGCGATTGCCGAGGTGCCGCGCGAGCACACCCTCGTCTGGACGGAACAGATGATGCCGATCCTCCCGCTCGTGCGTGTGCCGAATGCGGACGACGCCATTGCTTTCGCCATTGCCGCCGAAGGCGGGCGCAAGCACACTGCCGTCATCTATTCCAAACATCTCGACCACTTGAGCCGGATGGCGAAAGAAATCAACGTTTCGATTTTCGTCAAGAATGGGCCGTGTCTCGCCGGGCTGGGCTATGGCGGCGAGGGCTTTACTTCGTTTTCGATTGCCGGCTTTACCGGCGAGGGGATGACGCGTCCGCGCACTTTTACGCGCGAACGGCGGTGCGTGCTGGTGGACGCGTTTCGGATTGTTTGAGGAGGCAGAATGGCGGCGAAAGCGACGTATCGGATCAAGCCGAAGAAGGCGCGGACAGTCAAACAGCGCGCGGCAACCTACGCGCCGCGCGCGCGCCGATCACCGCGGCCATCGGCACGCGCACATCCGCGTGCGGTTGTGCCGCTGGGTCCGCACGACTGGGACAAGTATCGTGGGGAGACCATTGCCTTTGAAGATGGACGTATCTTGGCGCACGGACAGGATCTGGATCAGGTGTTGCAGGAAGTGTGGAAACGTTACGGCAAGAGACCCAATGAGGTAAACCTTCTCAAAGTCGCGAGGCGCAGGATTTGAAAACCATTGCCGTTTTTCACTTCGCGCCTGCGTTTGATCCAGATTTTGGGGACGTGTCCGAACCCATGATTGTAGCCACCCTTGTTCATCAAGGGTTCGAAATGGAGATTCAGCCATACCTCGATTCAGGGGCAGACATGACCGTCTTGCCGCTTCGCGGAGGTAAGCGACTTGGTTTGGTCGCGCGTGGTGAGCGCCCCTTTCTATTCTCTGGAGAAGGCGGCGGGGCTGTTCCATTGATCGTGTGTCGGGTGGGTCTTCGTATCGGCGCCAGCACGACGGTGCCGGTACGGGTCGGTTGGGCGCAGACGGACGATGTGAGTTTGCTGCTCGGACGCCTCGATGTGTTCGACCATTTTACGTTCGAATTCAATCACGCGAGACAAGAGATTCGGGTAAAGCAATGACGCTGGAATTTCCAGACGGCTTTCTCTGGGGTGCCGCGACTTCCGCGCATCAAGTCGAAGGCGCGAACGACAATAACGATTGGTGGGACTGGGAGCAAACGCCCGGGCACATTCAGAATGGCGATACGTCCGCCGTCGCGTGCGATTGGTGGAAGGGCGAACGCTACCGCGCGGATTTCGATCTTGCCGAATCGCTAAACCAGAACGCGCATCGCTTCTCCGTCGAGTGGAGCCGCATCGAGCCGCGCGAAGGCGAATGGGACGCGGACGCGCTCGCGTTCTATCGCCGCGTGCTGACGGCGCTGCGCGAGCGCGGTATGACGCCGGCGGTCACGCTCCATCACTTTACGAACCCGCGCTGGCTCGCGCACGCTTCGCGGGGCGCGTGGGAAACCGAAGCGATCGTGCCGCTATTCGAGCGCTTCGCGACGAAGGTGGCACAAGAACTTGGCGACCTGTGCGATTTCTGGGTGACGATCAACGAGCCGACGGTTTACATGGTCAGNNTGCGCGCGCACGCCGCCGCGTACCACGCGATTCATCGCGTCCAACCGCAGGCGCGCGTCGGCATCGCGCACAATCTTCGCACGTTTCGACCGGAAAACCCAAACGCGCGCCTTGATCGCGCGGTTACGCAAATTCAGGATTACATTTTCAACCGCATGTTCTTCCTGTCGTTGATAGATGGTCACATTCGATTTCCGATGGGTACGCGTACGGTTCTGCCTGAACTGGTTGGAACGCAAGATTACATTGGACTAAATTACTATCTTGCCAGCCGCGTGGTGTTCGACCTGCGGCAGCCGGGCAGATTCTTTGGACGCACGATGCCTGCCAAGCCGTGGGGCACATCTTTTGACGAAGAGGTGAGAAAGTGGTTTGGTGATGGCGATCTCGACCCGGATGGTTTCTGCGCCATGACCCGATGGCTCGCACAGTTCGGCAAACCGATCTATATCACCGAAAATGGCATCTGCGACGCGCATGACGAAATTCGCCCGCGCGTGCTCATTACGTACCTTGCCGCGCTGCACCGCGCGATTCAACAAGGCGCGCCGGTGAAAGGATATTTTCATTGGACGCTCGTGGATAACTTTGAGTGGAAAGAGGGCTGGAACTTGCGCTTTGGCTTGATCGCGAATGACCCGGCAACGCAAACACGCACGCCACGTCCGAGCGCGCGAATCTACGCGCGCATCGCGCAGGAAAATGGAATCGCGGACGATTTGCTAGAACGGTACGGAGCGTAGGAGAGAGGGGGATTTGTGATTCCAGATATCTTGACGCTGCAACAACTTGCTACCTATTTGCAATTGCCCAGGAGTTTGATTCGGCGCAAAGTGCAAAACGGGGAGATCCCTGCCGCGAAAATCGGCAAGGAATGGCGTGTTCGTCGCTCAATGATTGACCAGTGGCTGGATGACCAAGCGTGTTTGAGTCCGCAGGCATTCGATCAAATGATTGCGGAAACTCGACGTGGAATGCGACGCGCGGGTGTCCGTTCAAAGGCAGATGCAGACCGCCTCTTGGCTCAGGTGCGCGCAGAACGACGCGCTAGAGGCAAGCGATGACCAAGCGGTCGCGCAAGCAAGAACGGCTCCTGCGTTGGAAAATTGTGCTGGACACGAGCGTTCTTGTCGCCGCATTGGGGTGGGGCGGAGCCGCGCTCGACGTCTTGAACTTGTGGAAGACGGGACATATTCAGCTGGTGGTGAATGACGATATCGCAGAAGAATACTTGGAGGTGCTCGAACGCTGGGTGCAGAGAACTTCGCTGGCATACTGGCGACTGTGGTTTTCCCATCCAGCCAAAGTGACGAGGGTTCATTCTTTTGCGCGACGATTCGAGGCAACGCGTGATGTGACCGACAACAAATTTGTTGATGCGGCAGTCGCAGGTGAGGCGCGTTATGTGATCACGCGCGACAAGGACTTGCTATCGCTGGGTGAGTTTCGGGGAATTCAATTCGTCGAACCCAAGCGGTTTCTTGCTGCGTTTCGCTCGGCTGGAGGAAGTTGAAAGTGACGACCGACCAGGAGTTGCGCCAGCGCATCGTCGAAATCGGCAAGTTGATGCACCAAAAGAATTTTGTCGCCGCCGGCGACGGGAATCTTTCGGCGCGGCTCGATCGCGCGCGATTGCTCGTTACGCCGACTGGTTTTAGCAAGGGCTTTCTCGATCCAGAGCAACTCATCGTCGTTGACCTCAACGGCGACAAAATCGCGCCGACGTTTGGCAGGTTGCGCGACTTGAAGCCATCTTCCGAGATTCGCATTCACCTCGAATGTTATCGTCAGCGCGCCGACGTGAACGCCGTCATCCACGCGCATCCGCCCAACGCGATCGCGTGCACGCTGGCGGGAATTTCGCTGGCAAAGTGTGTGATGCCCGAAGTGGTGTACGATCTCGGTACGATTCCCACTGCGCCTTACGCGACACCGGCGAGCGCCGAGGGACCTGGCGCGGTGCGCGAACTCATCAAGCATTACGACGCGCTGATGCTCGATCGGCACGGCTCGGTCACGGTCGGCAGGGATTTGTGGGAAGCGTACATGCGGCTGGAGCGTGTCGAACATTCCGCGCAAGTGACGCTCGCCGCGCAACAAGCGTTGGGCAAGCCGCTCGAGCCACTCCCGCCCGAGGCGATTCAAAAACTCGCGGCGATGCGCCAGAGCGTTTTCGCGCAGATGGGGCGCGATGTGTGCGTCGAGTGCAACGCCTGCCCGGTGAGCGAACGCCACCCCTCGCGTGCGCGTGCTCCTGGGTTGCCCGACCTTGCGCGGTTGGAGACGCTTATCACTGAAGAAGTGCACCGCGCAATTCAAAATTCGTAATTCGAGATTCGTAGATCAGCAATCGGTTATACGCCATCTGCTATTCGCTACATGGTCATCGGGGTTTGCACGCTCGAACTCGATATCCCTGCGAGTCAATCGCTCAAAGACAAGCGGCGCGTCGTCAAGTCGCTGATCGCGCGCGTGCGCCAATCGTTCAACGTTTCCATCGCGGAGGTGGATTCTCACGATTCATGGCAGCGTGCGACGATCGGCATCGTCTGCGTTTCGTCGGACGAAAAGTACGCGCACGGATTGTTGGAAAAGGTGGTTGACAACATCGAGCGCAGTCGTCTGGATGCGGTGATCGCGGATTACAGCATCGAGATGTGGTAAGTCAACCTTGCGAAGGTTTCAAACCTTCGCAAGGTTCTTGAGGACGAAATGAAATTCCCACGCCGGAGTGGCATCATCTTGCATCCCACGTCGCTACCCAGTCGCTTTGGCATCGGCGATCTGGGCGACGCCGCGTATCGCTTTTTGGATTTCCTCCAAGCCGCCGGTCAATCGTACTGGCAGGTCCTTCCGCTCAATCCGACCGGTTACGCTGATTCTCCGTACCTGTGTTTCTCCGCGCTGGCGGGCAATCCGTTACTCATTAGCCCGGACAGACTAGTGGAACTGGGACATCTCTCGCGCGCGGACATTGCTAACGTACCGGCGTTCCCGATTGACCGCGTGGATTACGGCTGGGTCATCCAGTCCAAAACCGGGTTGCTCGATCGCGCGTTTGATAATTTTCGGAATTGCGCGCCAGCAGAGCAGCGCGCGGCGTTTCGNNGAGCCAGCCATCGCGCACGCGCGCAAACAACTCGCCGACCAGATCGAGAATCAAAAGTACCGCCAGTGGCAATTCTTTGACCAATGGCTCGCGGTCAAACGCTATGCCAACGATCGCGGCATCCGCATCATCGGCGATATTCCGATTTTTGTCGCGCGCGATAGCGCGGAGGTCTGGGCAAGTCCGTCGCTCTTTATGCTCGACCGTGATCTGCAGCCGCTCGTCGTTTCCGGCGTGCCGCCGGACTATTTCAGCGCGACCGGGCAATTGTGGGGGCATCCGCACTATCGCTGGAATGTGATGGCGCAGGACGGCTACGCGTGGTGGATTGCGCGTTTCCGGATGGCGTTCACCCAAGCCGACATCGTGCGGATTGACCACTTTCGCGGATTTTACAACTACTGGGAGGTCCCCGCCGGCAAGACGACGGCGATCAAAGGGGGCTGGGTAAAAGGACCGGGCGCCAAGTTCTTCCGCGCCGTCACTGCCGCGCTCGGCGAGGTCGCGATCATCGCGGAAGACCTGGGCGATTTCGACGCCGAGTCGCGTGCCGGGGTGGACGCGCTCCAAGAGGAGTTCGGTTATCCCGGGATGAAGGTGCTGCAGTTCGCGTTCGGCGGCAAACCGGACGATCCATTCCTGCCCCACAATTTCAAGCGCGACTGCGTCGTGTACACCGGTACGCATGATAACGATACGACCATCGGCTGGTATCAAGAGACCTCGACCGAAAAAGAACGCGATTACGCGCGCCGCTATCTCGCGCGCGACGGTTCCGATATCGCGTGGGACATGCTCCGGCTCGCGTGGTCGTCGGTCGCGCACACGGCGATGACGACCGCGCAGGATTTGTTGAACCTGGGACATTCCGCGCGCATGAATACGCCCAGCACGATCGGCGCGCCGAACTGGTGCTGGCGCATGTTGCCCGGCGCGCTGAACGATGGCATCGCCGCGCGGCTGAGAGAACTAACCGGGATTCATGGGCGGTTGCCGGAGTCATAGTCTTTTTGACCCGCCCATCGTTTCGTAGTAGAATGATCTCGCTCTCGCCCCCGTAACTCAATCGGATAGAGTAACAACCTTCTAAGTTGGAGGTTGCGCGTTCGAGTCGCGCCGGGGGCGCACATGCCGTAGGGGCGTTCAATTGAACGCCCCTGCCCATTCCAACCATGAACGCAAATCCCATTTACCTCGACGGCGAACATCTCACGCTTGACGATGTCGTCGCGGTCGCGCGCCGCGCGCGCCCGAGCGCGCTCGCCGACACCGCGCGCCCGCGCATTGACGCTTGCCGCGCGTGGGTGGACGATCTCCTCGCGCGCGGCGCGCCGACGGTCTATGGCATCAACACCGGCTTTGGCGTTTTTGCGAATGTGCCTATCCGCGCCGATCAATCCGCGCGCCTGATGCGTAATCTAATCCTCAGTCACAGCGCCGGCGTCGGCGATCCGCTCCCGGAAGAAATCGTCCGAGCGACGATGGCGATCCGCGCGAACACACTCGCCAAGGGCTTTTCGGGTGTGCGCGCGATCGTGATCGAGACGCTGCTCGAAATGCTGAATCGCGGCGTGCACCCGATCATCCCCGCGAAAGGTTCGGTTGGCGCGAGCGGCGACCTTGCGCCGTTGTCACATCTTGTGCTGGTGATGTCGCGCGACGCCCAAGACCGAGAAGAGGAATCAGGTGAGGCGTTCTACAAAGGCGAGCGGATGAGTGGCAAGCGCGCGATGGAACGCGCCGGGATTCCGCGCGTCGAGTTGCGGGCGAAAGAAGGACTCGCGCTCAACAACGGTGCAACCGTCTCCGCCGCGCTCGCCGCGCTCGCGATCGCCGACGCGGAAAACCTCGCGCGCCACGCGGACATCGCGTTGGCGCTCAGCGCGGAGGCGATTCGCGCGCGCGCGTCGCCATTCGACGAGCGGGTTCAGCGCGCCGCGGGACACGCGGGGCAAATCGAAACAGCGCGCCATGTCCGCGCGTTGATTGACGGCAGCCGCCTGATTGATTCCAGCCCCAAGGTGCAGGACGCGTACTCGTTTCGCTGCGCACCCCAGGTCATCGGCGCGGCGCGGGATGCCATTGCGTACGCGCGCAAAATCGTCGGCGAAGAAATCAACGCGGCGACAGACAATCCGCTCATCTTTCTCGATATTGCCGAGGAAAACAAGGCGCGGTCAGGCGGAAACTTTCACGGCGAGTCGGTCGCGTTCGTGACGAATCTATTGGCGATGGCAGTCGCCGAAATCGGCAGCATCGCAGAGCGGCGGGTCTTTCGCTTGACCAGCGCTCATCTCAGCGACGGCTTGCCAATGATGCTCGTTGAAGGTGGCGGGACGAACAGTGGCTTGATGATGGCGCAGGTCACCGCGGCGGCACTCGCATCGGACAACAAGACGCTCGCGCATCCCGACAGCGTGGACTCGATCCCGACGAGCGCGGATCAAGAGGATCACGTTTCGATGTCCGCGAACGCGGCGCGGCACGCGCGCGAAATCGTTTGGAACACGACGCGCATCCTCGCCATCGAATTGATTGCCGCCGCGCAGGGAATTGACTTGCGTCTCAAGAACCTGGGGCGCGGCGTCGAGATGTTGGGGCGCGGCACGCGCACCGTGCACGCGCGCATCCGCCGCCAGATTCCCTTTCTCGCTCACGATCGCGTGCTGACGGGGGACATCGAACGCGCGGTCGAGTTGATTCAGAACGGGGAATTGAAACTAGAGAGTCCAAGTTAGCGCGCGCACAATCTGCGCGCATCAACCACACGCCGGCTTAACGCCTCCTCTCCGCGTCACTGGCTGGCAAGCGCTTCGCCGATCAACTTGAACAACTGCGGCATGTCGAACGGTTTAGGCACCACGCGATCGATGCCGCGCGCGCGCATCTCTTCCGGCGACATCTCGACGGGCCAGCCGGTCGTGAGGACGACCCAGACTCGTGGATTCAGTTTCTTGAGTTCGCGCGCCACTTCCCAACCGGACATCTCCGGCATCCCCAGGTCGGTGAAGACGATGTCGAACTTGTTTTTCTTAAAGGCGGCGATGCCCTCGACGCCGCGGTCGGCGGTGACGACTTGGTGATTCTCCATCTTGAGCAGGCGCGCCAGCAAGTTGCGGACCGACGGCTCGTTGTCAATGATCAGTACATTGGCAACCCGTCGCGGGAGCGCTGGTTTGGCGCCTTTTGTCGCCGGTGTTTCCTGCGCCAGCGGCAATGCGACCGTCACGTTCGTGCCGCGCCCGGCTTTGCTTTCGAGGGTCAGCGCGCCATCTTGCTCGGCGATCGTTCGGGCAGCGAGGGTCAAGCCGAGTCCGAGATGGGGCGGTTCTTTCGTCGTGAAGAAAGGATCGAGCGCACGCGCGCGCACGTCGTCGGACATCCCTTCGCCGTTGTCAATGACCGAAGCCAGGACCGCCGCGCCCTTGCGTTCGGTGCGCAGCGTGATCGAGCCGCCGTTCGGCAGCGCCTCGATTGCGTTCAGAACTAGCGCGACGAAGGTCTGGCGCAGTTCGGCGGGCTGCGCCAAGACGAGCGGGACCTCGGCGAAATCTTTGACCAGGTCAATGACGATGCCGATCGTTTCGGCTTGATCTCGCCAGAGAAACCGCGTCACCTCGGCGGCGTCGCGCAGCAAGAGGTGAACGTCCACGGCGCGTTTGTCGCCCTGCTCCGGACGCGCATAGTCCTGAAGCCGGCGAACCATCTGCGCCCCGAGCGCGGCGGTGCTCTGGATTTCTTGGAGTTCCGCGCGCGCTTCTGGATCGCCGACGCGTTCGGTCAGAAACTGTGCGCGCCCGTGGAGCGCGGCGAGTAGATTGTTGAGCGCGTGCGCGGCGCCGCCGGAAAGTTGGCCCAGGACTTGGAGACGCGCCACGCCGATCATGCGCGTTTGCATCGCATCCACGTATCCTGCGCCCATGACGGTCACGGCGCCATCGAACAAGTCCTCCCACGCGTCGAGCAGCAAGGGCAGCCGGGGGTCTTGGGAAAAAAATCGGACGATCAAGTCGAGGGTGGCGCGCTGGTAGGCGCGCGCCAGTTTCAGCGCGCGGTCGTACGCCCAACCGCCGAGCGCCAGACCGTGACTCCATTTGGGGAACAGCGCCAGCGCCGAACGCGGATTGCCGCGTTTCAGTTCGCCGATGACCGCCCGGGCCAGGTATTCTGAAGCCGGGGAATCGGCGCGCCGGCGCTCCGCCGGCGCGACCTCGCCATACGCTCTGGTCCATGCCGCGATCAAATCGTTGATCTGGCTCTCCAAGCGCGAACCCAAATCGGCAAGCGCAGGTTGATGGTCTTGCAGTTGCTCGGTGACCTGATCCAAGACGCGATCGGTCTGCGTGCGTGAGTCAGTCAAGGATGCCTCCTGCCTCACCCCCATCCNNCCCCTCTCCTGACGCTGAACTTTGCATCAGGAGAGAGGGAAGGGGGTTGGGGGTGAGGTTCAATCCGAAAACACTTGCGTCGCGACCACCCGCCGCCCGTCGGCGCCGACGGCGAGCGCGACCCCGGTGCGCCGGTAATATGCGCGCGAGAGGTTGGCGCGATGATCCGGGCTGTTCAGCCACCCTGTGACAAATTGGTTGGCGAGTTCACTCGCGCTGTAACGCGTGGCGACCGTGAGCCACGGCGGCACCCAGCCGGAATCGTTTTTCACTTCGGCGATGTTCTCCCCCGCGTAGCGGTAGGACAGACGGGTGGCTTGAAGGTAGCGCAGCAAAGGTTCTTGCCCGGTCTCAGGATCGTAGTGACTGAAATAATCCCGCGCGATCATATCTTGGCTGCGGTTGCTGGCGATGCGCGTCAACGCCACGTCGGAGCGCAGGAGCGCCAGCCCTTTCTGGGCGCGCGCGGTATTGATGCCCTCGATGATCTCGACGGCGACCTGATTCAAGTCGGTGCGCCGCGTCTCCGGCGTCGCGCGCGCGGAGGTTTGATCGGGACTGGGCACGCGCAACTGCCAGCCCGCGCGCAGGGACGAGGGGTCGCGCGCGAGGGCGGGATACTGATCGGCGTTCAACGCGATCAGTTGTTCGATCGTCAGATGAAACCGACTCGCGATTTGACTGACCGTGTCCCCGGGCTGCGTGGTGTAGAGGATATAGTTGCCGGCTGGCGCGGAGGCGACCGGCAGGACGTTCTGCTCTATGCCGCATGCGGTTAGCGCGGATAGAATGAATGTTAGAAGGAGCAGTGCCGTGATTCGGCGAAGCAAGGGAGTACTCCTAATCCTCAATCTTTTCTGACGCGCCGGATGATCGCCCAGAGGCCCAGCGCGAGTACCAGTCCAAATGCGCCAAGCGCAGTCGGCGCGATGACTGTGATTGCGTCTATGCCCACCGCGGGGATCACGGACATAGACCATGCGGCGATGGGCGTCCAGGTCGCCGTTGTAGTTGGCGCGAGCGTCGGCATTAGAGTCGGCGTCGTGGTCGGCGCTTCGGTCGGTGTTTCGGTTGGCGTCTCTGTCGGCGCTGGCGTCTTGGTCGAGGTTGGCGTCGTCGTTGGACGCGGCGTGCGCGTGGCGGTGCGCGTCGGACGCGGCGTCGGCGTCGTTGGGATGTTCAGCATGATTGCAGCGCTCGCTGTGGTCGTGCGCCCGCGCGCGTCGCGATATTTCACGTACACCGATTTCGTTCCGCCGCCCGGCGTCAGCGTCCAGTTGACGCGCGACGCAAAGGGCTGCCACGCGGCGCCCGCAAAATCCACACGGTTCGACACCTCGATTTGGACCGGATGTCCGATGACATTCGCGCCGTCGCCACCGGGCATGACCTGCTCGTCGCTCAACGTCAGCGTGACCTCTGGCGCGCGCGTCTCGGCTGCGCCGTCGTTGATAAAGATCGGCAGAACGTTCGGCTGCGCGCCAAAGTTGATGACGTAGACGAATGCGCCGGCGGGAGTCGCCGCGACGCCGACGCCGAATTCGCGATAAAGCGCATGCAAGAGATTGTTGCGATGCGGTTCGCTATCCATCCATGCGGCGAACGCTGTTGCGACATCGTGAAAGTGCGCCCAGTTTTCCCCGACGCGCCAGCCCCAACTGTATTTGCCATAACCCGCGCGTGCGCTGCGCTCTTGCGCCGTCGAGCCGTCCGCGCCAGTATGACTGTAGCGCGTGGTGCGCGCAATGTCGTTGGCGTGCGCCTGCGCGGCGGCGGTCAGTCGCGCGGACAAGGCGTAAGGGCCAAGTCCACGCGCCACGCGTTCGCGATTGATCCGCGCGGCGAGATCGGCGGCGGCGTTCGGCGCTTGCGCACGGGCGGTCGGCGCGTTCGTCAGCAAAGCCAGAACACCGCACAGCGCGAGCGCGCGCGCGACGATGGATGGATGAATCCTCATGCCGCGCTATTCTATCGCCAATCGGGGAAAAACGCAATGGTAATTGTGGCTCAAAAATAGATGAGCGAAAGTTGACGCGGAAGTTTTTTCGGCTATAATGAATCCAAATTTCTCGTCGAGTGTTCAGCGGCTCTTGTGCGGAACGAGGGTTGATGAAGACACCATGCTGGCGGGTGATGAGTTGCTCCCCAGACACTGCATAGGAACCGCGCGGTATTCGAGGGGCATTGTGTTTCTCCGGGTGGGACGCCGGGGAATCATTCGGTACCGAGGTCAAACAGGATGTATCGCGTTGTACAAAGTAGTAAGCGCGGCGCAACATCAGACTTGCAAGAGATATTGGACAGGGGCTTGCTCTGGCTAATGTCTCTTTTTGTTTTGTGGCCATTACGGAAAGGGGGTGATCGCCTATTTGGGCGTGAATGATCGGTGAATTGTGATCCGCCATAGCGCAAGCGTGTTGAACCGGCACGTTCATCTTGTAACTGCGAACCTTGCGAGGGTTGCGGAAGGGCTTGCGAAAGCAACGGTTCGTGGCGTAGAAAAACGCGTTTCATTCGTGGGCGACTATCGAACCTTCGCAAGGATGAACAGTAACCAAAACTCAAGGAGGAGAAAATGCACAGAAGCACTCGCGAGCGTCTAGCCATCATGCTCATCTTGCTGACGCTCATGGCTTTGATTCCTGCCGTTGCTCTGGCAAACCCACCCACCCAAGATCCCACCCCCAAGCCGGCACAGAATCCGCCTGGGACTGACCCCGTGGCGTCCAAGTCCGTCAAAGTCAAACCGATTGACCAGCCCAACCTCAAGGATTTTCTGCGCAACCGCGAGCGGCAGCGGATGCTGGAAGCGGGCAACACGACGCGGGCGCAGAACCTGGCGCTGGCGACCACGGATCGCGTGTTGGTCGTCTTGGTCGAGTTTGCCGGCACGGATAGTTTCACTTGGACCGCCGGCACATCCACTTGGGATCCCTTAGGCAAAGCAGACTCGACCGAATGGACGGGAACGCCAGGTGATTGCTCGCGCATCATCACGACGACCACGACGTTTACCTACACCGGTCCCCTGCACAATCAGATCCCACGACCGACCTCGGCGACCGATGCGTCCGGCACAAGCATCTGGACCGCCGACTTTAGCCCGGACTGGTTCAAGGGCTTTATGTTCGGGAACGGGGTGACCATCAACTACAATCGTACCGATGGCTCGTCGGTCTATGCCGACTTTACTGGCAAGTCGGTCAAACAGTACTATCAGGAATTCTCGAACGGCGCATACAACGTCAACGGCGACGTGGTTGGCTGGCTGCAACTGCCACACTCTACCTGGTGGTACGGCGCGGATTCGTGCCCCGGCGCGCGCTCGGTCCCAACCCAAGCGAGTGGCGTTTCATGGGCTGGCGCGATCCCCGGCGCGGGCGGCTCCAGATCGTTGGTGCGCGATGCGCTGGACGCGGTCAACGCCATCAGTCCCACCATTCCCGGTTTCTCGTGGAAGAACTATGATCTGAATAACGATGGCATCATTGACCGCCTGTGGATCGTCCATGCCGGCTACGGCGAGGAAGACAACACCACGCTCTTGAATCGCACCACCTACGGCGAGGCGTCCATGTGGTCGCACTCGTCAGCCGTCACGCCGCCATACCCGGTAGGGGGGGGCGTCTCCGCGGGACCCTACATTATGATGCCGGAGAACGGCGGCATCGGCGTGTTCGCGCATGAGTACGGTCACAACCTGGGCGCGGATGATCTGTACGCCTACGGCAATGGCAATACCTCGGCGGGCTTTTGGACGCTGATGGCGGACGATTGGACCGGCTTCCCGATCGGCTTTCAGCCGCCCGCGCCAGACCCGTGGCATCTGGACAACTGGGGCTGGCTGAACCCCAAAGTCATCTTCGACCCGAACCAGGTCTATCAGGTCACGCTGGGTCAGGCAAGCAATTTCCCCGGCGGTGCCAACGTCTTTCGCGGGGTCAAGATTCAACTGCCGAATGGCGCAGCGCCGCTGCCCGTCCAACCCTGGCAGGGCAGTTACTATTGGTGGGGTGGCAAAGAAGACCTTGCCAATGGCATGATGACGACCAAGAACGCGATTGCCCTCGGCAGCGGGGCGGCGGCGACACTCTCGTACGACCTGGTCTACGACATCGAGGATCAATGGGACTTTATGTGGACCCAGGTCTCTACGAACGGTGGCACGTCATGGACGACGCTGACCAATGCTAATACCCAATGCACGCATGACCCGAGTTGGATCGGCGGACTCTACGGTTTCCCCGACGATCTGTGCGCGGCGGGCATCGGTGGCTTGACCGGTCACAACCCGGCCTATCCGGTCGCCGAAACCCAAACCTTCAACCTGACTCCCTATCTCGGTCAGAGTATCCTCCTGCGTTTTTGGTACATGACCGACTGGGGGACGACCGGCGCCGGTCCATTCATGGACAACGTGCAAGTCACGGTGGATGCCACGACCAAGTTTTCGGACAACGCCGAGAGCGGTGATGCGAACTGGAACTATGCCGCGCCTTGGCAGCGCAGCACGGGTTCTCGGTCGTTCACCCAGAACTATTACCTGCAATGGCGCAACGTGGCGAGCAACGGCGGCTATGATAGCGCGCTGGGCGACCCGCGCTGGCGCTANNCTAGAGGACTGGCCCTCGTTTGGACCCAAGGGGCGGATGTTGGTCATTGACTCGCACTCTGACCCGTACCGCAACCCAGCTTCGACCTACCCGAACGCGATCGCGAATTGGACCGCCCGCAGCCAAATGCGCGACGCGCCGTTCAGTCTGAAGGACACGGTGGGGTTCCAGTACCCGATGAACACTGGCACGTGGTTCAACGGCAGACCCGCGGCGAGCACGTTTGACGACGGATTGGGTTACTATTCCGGTCTCGAATACGCCAAGCGCGGTCCCGATCCCTGCGCTGCAACCCAGTGGTACGACATGCAATGGGATTCGAGCGCGGTAGTCCCGGCGCGCGGATTCTATTCCACCAAGACGAGGGGGGGTGCCGGCTTGACCACCGCCACGGGTATCCGGATGATGGGCTTTGCCAATCCGGCAGGTCTCTGCCAAGCCAGTTGGTACGGCTTCTGGTACGTCCCGTACTCCGATGCTAACAACACTGGCAATCCCAGGGATTCCGGCGTGGATTATGGCTGGCACGTGCAGATCGTGGACCAATCCGCCGATGGAACGACGGCAACGGTCAAGATCTGGAACACGCACTACAAGGGCGCGCTGATGCCCAACAAGACGACGACGAATCTCAACGACACGGTGACCTGGAACTATGGGCTGCCGAAGAACGACGGTAACGCGCTCAACCTCTTCGCGTGCGTCACGTTGGATTCGAAGGTCGGCTACGTCAACGGCTCGGTTACCGGTGGCGCCGTCCCGCTATCGGACACTTGCGCGAACGTCGCCGCCGCAGTCGCCAGCGGCAAGCCGTTAGCGCAACTGGCAGCGAGATCGCCCAGAGCGACCGTCGCGGTCGGCTGGACTGGGTACGTGGATCACAACGGTAGCGTGAACTTTGGCTTTGGCACCACGGTGAACGCGCTCACTGGCGTGATCAACCAGAGTGTTGCGCTTTACAACATGGGCGCATCATGGGCGAACCTGCCCGCGCCGCCGGTGAACATCCTGCCGGTGGTTCGGCTCTTCTTCCCGTGGATGAACCGCTAGTTACCTGACATGACCCGTTGACCGATGGCTCCAGGGCAGAGCCGGAGGTCAACGGATCGCGCCGCACTCGGTCGAATGAAAAAGCCACCTGGTCGTGCTTTGCCAGGTGGCTTGTCGTTCTACCCATTTTGTTCACGGCACAGAAATCGGACAGAGCAAAAGCGCTGCGCCGACGGCATGGTATCCGTACTTTTTCTTGCCGACTTGAAAAACGATCAACTGTCCCGGCGCGCCGGGCGGCGGAGGCGAACCGCTGTCTTCGATTTCCCAACGCGATCCGCACGACTCGACTGTAGCCGGCGGCGCTTGGGCTGGCTCGACGCGAACGAAAACGATTTCTTCTATCGGCGTATGCAGCCATCCCGCGAGATGCCGCGCCGCTCTGCCGGCGACGGAGGTCGCTTGCGTATCATCCGGCGCGCGCGGATAGCGCACTGAAGGTTCGGCGGGCACACCCCACATTGGCGCGCCGGCGGTGTCGAAGGAATTTTTGTCGGCATTGTAAATGCGCGCGTACTCTCCGACCTTGGTCGCGCGCCCATCTTTCTTCACCGTGAAGTAGTGATAGCGATTGTTGATACACCCGGACGGGCAGTCACCCCAGCCCTCCCAGAACGCGAGGTCCCAGCCATCCGTGCGCTCGAATACCCAGATATTGGACGACGCGCCGATGAGTCCCGCCGCCGTCCTTTGGATTTTGGCGACTTCGCCGAATTTCGACTTGACGAACGCAATCGCGGCGTCGGCATTTGCGATGGGCATTGATGCTGCGGTTGGCGTTGCCTTTGGAGTCAGATTATCCACGCGACGCACCTCCAAGTAACTGGTTCCGTTGCGAACATAGACGACGACCGCGCGCAGCCGCACGACGTTCCACGCGTCCGCGCGCGCCGATGAATCGAGTCCTGGCGGCGTTGCGCCGGCAACGTACATCGCGCCGCTTTCGTCGGCGATCACCCAGTCGCGGCGCGTGACCGGTGGGTTGCCGCGCGCTTCGCCCAGCAGATTCCAGCCGCGAAAATAGCCGACGATGTCGAATACCCTGCCGTCGAATTCGCGCGGCGCGCCGACGATCGCGCCGAGCCAGTCGGTCAAGTGAACGGCGCGCGGCAGGTTCGGCGAAAAGCGCAGGCGATACACGCGATCGCCCTCGCGAAACAGAATCGCGGTGGGGTTGTTCGCGCGCAAGGCAACGATTTTGTCGTACGCGTTTCCCGAAACCGTGATGCCCTCGGTCGCATCGGCGAGGCGTACGCCGAGCCCCGACCATTCGACAAAACTGTATCCTGGGCTGAACGTGCCGACGGCGCCGGCGTCAATGGACTGCAAAAAGCCGTCGGTCGGCGTGAACGTCTGCGCGTCAGCAGGAATCGTTTGCGTGATGCGCGCCAGCGCGTCGGAGAAGATTGGCGGCGTTCCCTGAAACCCTGGCGCATAAACGCGCACGGTCTTGACCTTGTTCAGGTAAACGCTGATTCGTCCGGTCGGCATGTCGGTTGGCTTGGGACGCGGCTCGTAATACTCTTTGAGATCGTAAAAGCCGATTTGGCTGAGGTATGCGAGCAAATTCTGAATTTCCGCGTCAGACAAATGCCCCACGCGCACGATCGCATCGAGTCCGGTCGAAAGCGCCGCGCGTTCGCCGGCGAAGACGACCAACCCATCGGCGTACAAGCGAAACCGGGGGACGTGCGCGTCGCGCGGCACGATCGTCAGCCCGCCCGCGACGTCCGCCTCGATCAGGATCGCGCGCGGGTTGCGATCGTATGCGATGGGTGCGAGCGTCGCGGTTGGCAGAGCCGTTGGCTTCGCGGTCGGTGATGCGGTTCCGATGGCAGCGGCTGTCGCCGTCGGCGCGTCGGTAGATGTTGGCTGTGGCGTTGGGGGCGCGGGCGCTGTTGGAATTGTAGTGGGCGCCGGGATCGTCGTCGTGGGGATTGGCACCGGCGCGCACGCGATAAGCAGCAAAGGCAGAAGGATGAAAGAGAAAGGATGAAAACAAGGGATGAAGGCAGAAGGATGAAGGATGAAATCGAGAAATGTGAGATGGAAGAAAGATGGCTCACGCTGTTTTTTCATCCTTCCGCCTTCATCCTTCTGCCTTTTTCTTTCACCCTTCCGCCTTCCGCCTTCTGCCTTCATCACAACTCCTGCTCGTAGATGAACATGCCGCCGGCGCGCCGATAGCCCGCGCGGGCAAGCGCGTCGTTTAGCGGCGCGTGATCTGCCAATGTCGCCTCCACGTGAGGGTAGCCGCGATACTCGGCTTCGCCGCGCGCGGCAAGCGCAAGCGTCAACAGCGTTTCCGCGTCGCCGTCGAGCGCGTGGATGTTGAGCGCGCTCCAATCTACCTCGTCGAACGCGAGGAGCAGCATAAAACCGCGCGGCGTGACACGCGCTTCGCCTGCCGCGATCTGTTCGTGCAGGCGCGCCGCGTCGATCGCGGTCCAGCGCCAGCGCCGGGTCATTGCGACCGCGTGGCTCGCCGCGCGGATCTCGGAATCATGCCAGCGCGCGAGAATTGCCGGCGCATCGCCTGGCGTTGCCACGCGCGCGCTCGCAAAATCCACGCGCGCGGGTTCCGCCTCCCACTCGTTGAACTGGGCGACGCGCTGATAGCCCTCGCCGGCCAGAGTCTTTTGCGCGGGGAGGTTCTTGATGCTGGTTCCCAAGCGCGCAACCCGGCAGCCGCGCTGACGCGCCACGGTGCGCGCGTGGACATCCATCTCGGTCGCAATGCCCTGGCGTCGAAAAGCCGGATGCACGCGCATGCCCTCCAGCCACGCTATGCCATTGCCGAGAAATGCCGCGCGGAGGATCGCGACGGGCTGCTGCCGCGCCGTGGCGACCAGTAATACGCCGGTGGGATCGGCGAGCCAAGCGTCCCAGACGTGAGGGATGTAATCGCCCCAGCGGAACGTGTTTTGACAGAAAGCGAGAACGGCGTCTTTATCTTCGGCGCGCGCAACGCGCACTTGAATTGAGTTCGTCATGGTCATATCTTACCACAATTCCTCCAAACGAAAAAGCCGCCCCTCGATCGAAGAGCAGCCTTGAAATCCAAAATCGAAAAACTTGTCCTGAGCGAGGCAAAGGATCAGAAATCGAAAATTATCTTACGCCGTCGCTTCTTTCTTTCGTCCAAACCACCGATCGAAGAACTGTCCGATCTCGTTGTTCTCCCACACCACGAGCAGCGGCGACGCGTTAAAGATCGAGGAGTACGAACCGCTCAGGATGCCGATGAACAGGGTCACGACGAAATGGCGGATGGTCAGCCCGCCGAACAGGATGAGCGCCGCGAGCGTGAACAGCACCGTCAACTGCGTGTTGATCGAACGGTCCAGCGTTTGCAGGATGCTGTGATTGACCACGTCCTCGAACCGCGTGCCGCGCATACGCGACAGGTTCTCGCGGATGCGGTCGAACACGACGATGGTATCGTGCACGGAAAAGCCGATGACGGTCAAGAGGGCGGTGAGGTACAGCGAGTCCACTTCCCAGCCAAAGAGCAACCCGAAAATGGACGCCGTGCCCAAAATAACCAGGATATCGTGAACCATCGCGATGATCGCGCAGACACCGTAACGAAAGGGCTGCGGCACGCGGCGGAACGCCCACGTGATGTACAGCAAAATGCCGATCGCCGCGAGGGTGACCGCGACCGACGCGCGCTGCGTTACTTCTGCTCCGATCGCAGGGCCCACCGATTCCGCGCGGTTCTCGGTGAACTTGCCAAAGCGCGCGGCGAGCGCGTCCTCGATCTTTACTTTGTCTTCCGGCTTGATCTCTTTCGTGCGGATAATCAGCGTGTCATTGCCCGAGGGCTGGACCTGCACCTCGTTCGCGCTAAAGCCGAATTGCCCGAANNAAGGTGCCGCCGGTGAAATCAATCGCCATGCGAAAGGGCTGTCCGGTCTGCGCCCAGTGCAAGCCCATGGCGAGCAAGCCGGGGATGATGACCAGCAAAGAAAATGCGAAATACCAATAGCGCTTTCCTACGATGTTGAGCACGCGTCCTCCAAACAACGAGATTCACTTGGGAAAATATGCACAAACATTTGACCGCGTTTTGACCAGTCTTGGACTTGGTACTGGTACTATGAGGGTGGAGTCAAGCGGGCGGTGCGGCCCTATTGTGCTCCTCCCTCCTTCCTTAAACGCCTCTGTCGAATTGACAGGGGCGTTTTTTATTTCAGGAAGGCTTGGAAACGCCGAACCACCACAGGTTCTCGGTCACGTTCATATCGAGCGTCAGGCGCAGGAAGGTGCGCGTGACCGTGACGGCGGTGAACAGACTGATCAGCACGCCGATGGCGAGCGTCAACGCAAAGCCGGCGACGATGCTCGCGCCGAAACTCGCGCCGAACCACAGCAGGATGCCGCAGGTAATCAGCGTCGAAATGTTCGAATCGCGGATCGAGGGCCACGCGCGTTGGAAACCGGCTTCGATCGCCATCTGCAGCGTGCGCCCCGCGCGCAACTCTTCTTTCATGCGCTCAAAGATCAGGATGTTGGCGTCCACGGCCATCCCGACCGACAAGATAAAACCGGCGATGCCCGGCAGCGTCAGCGTCACGTAGTCGAAAATGCCGGGGATGCCAAACTTGTAGATCGCGAGAACGATCAGCGCGTAGATCGTCAAGGCAACATCCGCCAGCAAGCCGGGCAGACGATAGTACAACAACATGAACAGGACGACGATGATCAAGCCGATCGCGCCGGCGGTGATGCTGCGGTTGACCGAATCGCGCCCCAGCGTGGGACCGACTGCGCTCGACTGGACGACTTTGAGCGGCACCGGCAGCGCGCCGTACTTTAACTGGACCACCAGGCGGGTCGCCTCGTCCAAAGTGAACTTGCCCTCGATAATGCCACTGCCGCCCGTGATCGCGCTCTTGATGATGGGCGACGAAATCACGCGCTTGTCCATGGTGATCGCGAGATATTTGTTGACGTTCTTGCTCGTGTAATCGCCAAAGATTTTTCCGCCGTCATCCGTCAGCGAGAATTGAATGTACGGCTGGTTGGTCGTTTGTTGAAACGCGACGCTGGCGGTTCGCAACTGCGCTCCGGTCATCACCGTGCGATACGTGGGAGTGACCGGCGCGGTCGCGGTGATGGGAGCAGTCGGCGTAACCTCTGTCGTGGTCGTAACGCCAGCGGTCGTCGTCACAGCGACGGTGGGTTGAACGGTCGCCGTCGCCGGCGCGGGTGTCGGCTGACCCGGCACGACGATGGTCGAGAGACCAGTCGTCTGAACGATTTCACCTTCGGTCAGCGACGTGTCGCCCGCATCAATGAATTCGAGCAACCCCGTACCGCCAAAGGTCTTGATCGCATCGTCCGGGTTGTTGATGCCCGGCAACTGCACGACGAGGCGGCACGTGCCTGAGCGCTGGATCAGCGGCTCGGTCACACCCAGTCCGTTGATGCGATTTTCGACAATCGCTCTTGCCGCGTCCATCGAATCGTTGGTCACGGCGGCGCAATCGGGCACATCGGCTTGCAGCAAGACTTGGAGACCGCCTTGCAAGTCCAGCCCTTCGTGAATCTTGATGTCCTTGTTGATCGGACCCAGGCGCAGGCCGGGATTATCGGGCAGAGCGATCCAGCCCGCGACGAGCGCGAGAAAGATGATACCGACGAGCATCATGTAGTTACGTTCGCGCATTGCTGCCTTTCGTCGTTAGAGATTGGAGATAGGAGATTGCAAACGTGGGCGATTATAAACCAAGTGGGCAAAAGAGGCAAATCAGACGCTTTTCGATTTCGGATTTATGATTTTCGATTGGGAGGGGTGCGGAGGAATTCGACGACCTGAGCGCAAACTTGTTCCGGCGTGAGCGAATTGGTGTTGACGTAGAAATCCGCGTGGGCACGTGCGTGCGTGAGGCGGCGATTCATTTCGTCGAGGTAACCTTGCTCCCAGCCCACGCGCAGGCGCGCGCGGATCGTCGGCAGCGCCGCGTCGAGGTAAATTACCACGTCGGGGAGCGTGACGCGCTGCCACATCGTTTGGACGTGCGAGTGTTCTTGCGCGATGGCGTGCGCGTCGTAACCCAAGCGATTGAGATTGCTTTGCAGCGTCGTCTTGCCTGCCGCGCACGGACCGACGATGCCGATTTTCATCTCGCACCTCACTCAATCGGAAAGCGTACCGTCAAGCGTCGCGCCTCGTCTGCGCTAGTGCGCGGCGCGACGCGCACAACCAACACACTCGTGTCATCGTGCGGTCTGCCGCGGTCCAACTCGACCGCGCGCGCGAGGATCGCGTCCGCCAGTTGTGGCGCGCCGATGTCCGCGTCGCGCAGGCGCTCCGCGACAAACGTGGCAACGTCGAATGTTCGCCCCTCGCGCACGCCGGCGTCCAATACTCCATCGGTGAACACGACGACGGTAGTGCGCAGCGCCAGCGGCAACTCGGTGATGATCGGCTTCATGCGCCGATGCACGCCAATCGGCGACGAGGGTTCGTCGAGCACGTGCAAGCCGCTCGCGTCGCCGACGAGCGCCGGGCAATGACTGTTGCGCGAGATGACGATCGTCTTGCTGACGAGGTCAATCGAGACGATGTGCAATTCCGCCGAGACCTTGCCATCGTGCTGGGTGTACAAGTAATCGTGCGCGGCGCGCGCGGCGGCGCCGTCGCGCACCCCTTCGGCGAGCAGCGACACCGCTTTGCGCGCGACCAGACTCGAGACTGCTTTTGCGCCGCGCCCGGTGTGCTGGCCGTCCACCAGCACGAACGACAAACCGCCGTGCGGACGCTCGATCATCTCCAGCGTGTCGCCGGATTCGCGCACGGCGT
>DHFK01000215.1 GCA_002400365.1 Anaerolineales bacterium UBA4826
CGTACACAGGTATCACCGATGCGGCGATCTGCACCGCGATTGGAAGCGAGGACAAATCCAAATGAGCAACTCGTTCTCCCTGATGCGCCAACAAGCCAACCACGCGCGCTATCGCCCCAGTGTTGTAACTTTAATCTTGCGGGGTTGGATTATGCTTGCGGCATGGCTAAACGCGAATACGTACCAGTTCGGCGATTTTCGCGGCAGACCCGCGCAGGTGTTGGAGCAGTACTTGGACGCGATGCTCTACCTGGCAAACTGGGGCACGCGCCGCTTGATGTTCCGCTTTCAAGTCGCGCGTTGATCTCGCGCAAACGCAACCCTACGCAGTCGAAGATGTCATCGAGTTTCGAGAAACGGATGTACACGTCATGCTGGATATCCGCTTTGATGAAGAAGGTGTGATGTTCTGGGTCGGTTGCTGACTGACGCCGAACGCACACGCGAAGAGGAGAAACGACGGGCAAGCGCAAGAGACAGAGGAGAAACGGATCCAAGAATCGGATGCTTTGGCGCGGCGCGAGGGTGAAGCCTGGCAAAAAGTGGAACGATTGGCGCAAAAATCGAGCGCCAAGACTTGTGAGCAAGCCGTCCAACTTTTGTCGCAACTGCGCGAGGCCGCAGCGCGGCAAGAGCAGGCGGATATTTTCCAAGAACGGCTCAATGGAATCTATGCGCGCTACCAGACGCGCCATCCGTTGTTTCAGGAATTGCGTGCCGCTGGATTGCGCAACACCTGGTCAGAGGCGACCTTATGCCAGAAATGCCGTCGGCTTTTTTCTAGGCGCGGAAGCGCAACCCAGGTTGCTTGGAGGTCGGCTTGTTGCTGATGAGCATTGGAAGTTGGGACGCCGTCCCGCTCGCTTTGACCTGGGCGAGCGACTTTAAGTTGAATTGCGCGAATTCGTAATCGGGCTTGATGGCGAGCGCACGGCACAACGCCTGTTCCCCTTCGTCCAATTCCCCGCGCTGTAGGAGACACGCGCCCAGGTTGCCCCAACTTTGATGGTGCCGCTCATTGACCGTCACGGCTTCGCGGAACAATTCGATCGCGCGCGTACGCTCACCCTGCTCCATCGCCGCGACGCCGCGCGCGAACAAATCCTCGTGCCGAATCATCTCCTCGCGCGATAATTGCCTGCCCCATTCCTTCTGCAACTCGGCGATCCCTTGCCGCAAGACGCGAATGTGTTCTTCGACCTCGCGGTTCAGATCGCGTTCCTTCAGTCCCAACTCTAAACAGCGTTCCAACGCTTGCAGCGCGCGGTTCACGCGCCACGTATGCTCCGCTGCCATCCCCAGGTTGAACCAATAGTCCGTGTCTTCATCGCAGATCTCCACGGCGCGACTAAAGCGATGAAACGCCTCTTCGGTGCGATTCGTCATCGCGCAGACGATGCCCAACCCGTACACCGCGGCGTCTCCCTCTACCGATGCGAGGACTCGGCGAAAGGCGCGTTCGGCAGCAGCATAATCGCCGCGCTGGATGAAAGCAAAGCCCTCTTGCGTGATTTCCTCCAAGCGCTCCAACGTTCGCGCGTCAACCGACTTTACCTTGCGCGGCGATAATTCGATTGTTGGTTCGATGGGCGTATCGGCGCGTAATGGTTTCCGCAGGCGACTTGTCGGCGCCAAAATTTCGCGCAAGATTGGTTCGATCTCGCGGCGCGGCGCATCCCACGGCTGGTTCTGGCTCGCGATTTCATCGAGCGCGACCCGGGTGGCATTCGGATCGCCACGCATTTCGGCGGCAGCCAGCGCGATTAACGGAATGAACCAATTCGCTTCGGGAGCGCGTCGCTGCGCGCGTTCCAGAATCGGCGCAGTCTGCTGGATGCATCCCGCTTCGATTTGCATGCGCAGCCACACCGCCCAATCGGCTGGCGCCGCCCCGCGCGCGGCAGGTTCCATCTTGCGCACGCGCGCCAATTCGCGCGCGGCGTCGGCGTCACGTTTCACGCGGCGATACGCCTGGGCGAGTCCGTAGCCCGCGAAGATGCTGCGCCCTGCCGTCGCGACGAAACGTTCCCAGGTCGCGATCTCGGACGCGACATCGCCGAGCGCGCGATAGGTCGCGGCGAGCCGTGGATAGATTTCGACGCGCTTGCGGTCGAGCGCGCGCGCCTGTTCCCACGCGTGCGCGGCGGCGCGCTGACTGCCAATCGCTTGATACGCCTCCGCGAGCGCGAGCCACGCCTCGATGAATCGCGCTTCGAGATTGACCGCGCGGCGCAGCGCATCCACCGCGGCGAGTCCATGTTCGAGTTGCAAATGCGCGCGTCCAAGCACCCACAAAGTTCGCGCGCGTTGCGTATCGTTCTTTGCTTGCGTGACGAGCGGCGTCAGATGTGCGATCAATTCTTCGCCGCGTCCCGAAACGAGATAGTACAGCGCGCGATGTAGAAACGCGTCAAACAGATCCTCAGCATTGGGTTGTTCGATCCAGCGCGCCGTCAAGTCTTCCAGCGAAAGATCGTCGAGGGCTGGCGGCGGTTCAGGCAACGCGGCGGTGGAATCCGCGACGGGCTTGCCGTGCTCGTCGGACGGCACGCGTTTCATTTCGACGCCGCCTTTTTTCAGGAACGCTGCCGCATACGCGAGATAGCCGCGCGATTTCGGACCGCGCGTCCACGTGCGTACCGAGTCGAGGATGACGCGCACGCAGCCCGCGAGATCAGAGTTGCTTCGTTCGCCGTACTCTTCCATCGCCAAATACCAGTTGTTGACGATCTGCGCGGCGATGAGATCGCTAGGATTCACCTTACCCGCGTCAATCGTCAACGTGCCATCCTTCACTTCGCCACCGGGGATCTGCGGCAACACGGGGTGCGTTTCCAACCAGCGCAACAAGCGATTCAGCGCGTTCGTCACGTCGCCGTCGCGGATGGCTGGCACGAGCGTCGCGGCTTCCTGGATGCCCACTTCCGCGCGCAGAATGAACATCACGAATTCTTCGGTACGATAGTTTTTGCTGGATGACCTGGATTTGTGTTTGGACATTGTGAGTGTCTTTCTATCGTGCGCGTTTGCGTTTGCGAAGTCTGGGCTTGGGTTTTGCTTCGCTCACCCATTCGACTGCGCCAGGCGTCCGCCGCCAATGATTGAGGTGGTCCGACGCGTACGCAATCGCTTCGCGCTCGTCGCCCCAGCCGATGAGCGACGGCAAGCGATTCGGAATGCGTTTGCGTCCTGTGAGATACGCGGGCACGTACGGATTTTCTTCGAGCGCGTCGGCGAGTGCCTTGTTCGCGCGCGCGTCCGCGCCGTGCTGCCGCAACTCCAAGAGCGCGCGCGTGTACAACCACGTCGCGGTCCATTCGTCGGGATATTGCTTGAGCAGTGCGCGCGCCTCGTCGTCGCGTTCCATTTCCAGCAGTAAAACCAGGAGCAGATCGCGGATGCCTTGGTTGTCGTTTGGATTTAGTCGCAGCATCTCGCGGAAATGTTCGCGCGCTTCGTCTTGGCGTTTCAACCGCCACAACACATCCGCGAGTCCCTGCCGCGCGCGCATGTACGGACGTGTCTCCAGGATGCCCCAAAAATGTCCCGCGTTCTCCTCGAAGAATCGCTTACCCAACGCGCGCTCGCCCGCGGCAACGCCTTGCTCGTAATATTCCAGCGCGCGCTGAATCGTATCCGCTTCCTCTTCGGCGAGCAGGACGTACGCGTCCGCGCAATTCGGCGAAATCGCCAGCGCGTCGTGCGCGAGCGCGATCCGCTTCGCGGGATTCGTCGTCTCGAACGCGCGGTACATCAANNCGCGGCGGTCGAACGCGGGCGGCTTATCGTCGTCCTTTTCCGACCAATCAAGTCGCTGCGCGGGTTGCGCGGCGAGCGGGATTTCACCCGCGGGGTACTTGACCGCGACCGAAATCGTTCCCGTGTGCGTCGGCACTTTTAGCGTCGTTTCGATTGGTTTGTAATCACCGCGCCCATCTGATTTCAAGTGATCGCGCACAACAATTGGAATCGCGCGCAGCGCGGCTTCATACCACAACAGGTCTTGGCGCGAGGGTCGGCGCATCCGTTCAACGCTTTCGGCGATGATTGGAATCGGATATGCCTCGGGTGACGCGATCTCAAATGCGTATTTTTGAATTGCATCGAG
>DHFK01000074.1 GCA_002400365.1 Anaerolineales bacterium UBA4826
CAGGATTGACGACGTTTGCGACGTACTGCAACCTAGATGTGCTCAGCGCGCGCTCGCGATTCATCACGCCAGAAGGTTTGGCGCAGGCGATTGGGGCAAGAAATCCGGAAAGGGCATTCAGGTCATGGTTTGTCGGCAGTCGGAAGTAGAACATCGCCTCGAAAAGGGCTATGTGTTCCTCGGCATCAACCAGATGCTGTTCAAAGAAATTTGACAGAATGCCCAAAGGAGATAAAATGGGGGTAGACGATTATCATAATTCACAACCACCACTATTTCTTTCCAACCGGGAAATCAAGGGGGTTGCGATGCCTTTCTATGATCGAAAACGCGAACTGCGAATCTTGGATGATTTGTTCAGTCGCTCCGAAGGACAATTGCTGGTCTTGTATGGGCGGCGCCGCATCGGAAAAACGGCGCTCTTGACCCATTGGATTAACCAACGCAAGCACTCTGCTCTCTTCTGGACAGCCGATCGCACCGGGGCGGCCAATCAGTTGCGCACCTTTTCTCAGTTGCTCCATACGCTGATTGATCCCCACACCCCCGTCCCGCCGGAATTCACCTATGCCAGTTGGGAGCTTGTGTTCAACGAACTCGCCCGGCTGTGCGAATCACAACGCATGGTCGTCGTCCTCGACGAGTTTACCTACATCTTGGAAGCCAACCCCGGGCTGGCGAGTGTTTTGCAACGGATCTGGGATCATCGTCTGCAACATTCCAAGATCTTCCTGGTGCTGAGCGGTTCCCATGCAGGAATGATTGTGCGCGAAACCCTCACCTATCGCTCTCCGTTGTACGGTCGAGCCACTCAAAGCGTACATCTTCAACCCCTGCCGTTTGGGGTAATGTCCGATTTCTTCCCGCATTATCAAATGGCGGATCGGGTTACCCTGTATGCGTGTTTAGGCGGGGTCCCGCACTATCTCCGTCTGTGCGATCCCAGTATCACCGCCGAAGAAAATCTCGAACGCTTGCTCACCTCCAGCCTCATCCTGGATGATGCCGGCACACTCTTGCGCGACCAATTGAACGAGCCGCGCAACTATGTAGCGATCATCGAGAATATCGTCGCCGGATACACCCGCAGAACAGAAATCGCAAAGATGGCAGATTTGGATCCTTCCAGCGAAAGCCAATACTTGGCCAACCTACAACAATTGGGAATTGTCACCCGTGAGGTTCCCGCCACCGCCAATCGTCCCGAGCAGAGCAAGCAAGGTCGGTACCGCATTGCCGATCCCTACCTACGCTACTACTATCGCTTTCTTGCTCCATCGCGCACGAAACTCGAACAGGGATACACCAAGCAGGTCTGGGCAACGATCCGTCAGCACCTTGAAGAATTTGTTGGCACCTTCGGCTTTGAAGACCTCGCCCGCGAATGGGTGCTGCGGCAGGGAGAGGACGGCCGCTTGCCTTTCGTGCCCCGACGGGTTGGCTCATTCTGGAAACGCCCCGGACCTCAGGTCGATGTGGTTGCTATCAACGAAGATGATCACGCCATCCTGCTTGGAGAGTGCAAATGGACGGCAGACTCGCTTGGACGGTCTACGGTGCTCGGTCTTTTGGAAAGAACCGCCACGGTAGTCCCCGGTCCCCTGGAAGACTGGAAGGTCTACTACGCCTTCTTCTCCAAATCAGGATTTACCGATGAAGCCAAGCGAGCCGCTGGCTCCGCCAAGTGCTTCTGGGTTGATCTTGAGCAACTGGATCGGGTCCTGAGAAATGTCTGAGCCGATTCTGCGCGGAGTGATTCACGCTGAATCTTCTGATCGAACATCTTGCGCGGTCAACGTAGCGAGAAAAAACGACGCATGATCAGGCGACATCAAAAGCAGTGTGCGTCAAATTGATTAGCATGTGGATACGTGATAAAATACGGATGTGGGCATGAAAGGCTTCAAATCAAACAAGCGGAAACCATCGCCAGACATGGTCGCCGCAGCCCTGGCACAACTGGACGTTCGTTTTGTCACTCGAACAGGGAAGGTCTCGGGACTGCGACTAGCCAAGCGCCCCGTCGCTCTCTTGGTCAGCCTGGCTGAGCAAGACGAGGCGCGGTTGCGACTCGGGATCATTCCGCTCCTCTTGCGGCATCCGGATTGGGCGACCCTTGTGCCAGAGGCGGTCCAGCAAGTCTCTCCACGTCGGCGTGATGTTCTCAAGCTGTACTACACCGCTGCAATGATCTTGCAGCAGAAATACGCCGCGCGTCTCGAACAATCCCTGGGACTGCTTACTCCTCTAGCGGATTGGTACTCGGGTGAACTGGGCGTTCCCGTTCGTGGAGATCCAGATGCTCGTCTGCGCATCTTGGCACGCAAGCACCGCGCGCGAAGTGGTTTGGCTCTGAATTGGTTGGGCACGTACGAACATGCTGCTGAACGCTTCGTCCGGCAACTCGACGTTTCACAGGGTATCTATGAACGCTATCACCGCCGATGACGTCCGTACGTTCTTAAAGAAAGTGGGAGAGCGGTACTCGCGTCCAGGTACCCTCTACGTCCTGGGCGGCGCAGCGGTATGCCTCCTGGGAAATCCACGACCGACCGTTGATCTCGACTACGCGGTGGACTTGTCCTCGCAGGACGCAGAACTGCGTGAAGCGATGTTCGCAGTCGCCAAGGAAATGCGCCTCGATCTCGAAGAGGTAACTTTCAAAGAGTTTATTCCGCTGCCCAAGGGCGCCGATCAACGCCACAAACGGATGGGNNTTGCGACGCAAACTGATCGCTTTCAAAGATTTAGAGACGATGGTGCAGGCAGCCATGCCACGCGCGCAAGAGTTTGACATCGATCCGCGCGAGTTCCGGCAAAACTGGGAGACTCTGCGGAAACTGATTCGGCGCTGATGCATTCGGAGACTCACGTCGATTTCTGGATGGAGAGTTTCCGAATGACTCGCTGCCTATTCCCATAACCGGGCATCCAATCTCTTGAACCAGGAGGAGTCAAGTCCAATGAACGCGTACGTCGGACCTATCGAAAAGCTCACGGAAAAGAACAAGAACTTTCGGCAGGTGTTGTTCACCGGCAAGCATCTCCAACTCGTGGTGATGTGCTTGCAACCCAAAGAGGAAATCGGCAACGAAGTGCATGGCGAAGTCGACCAATTCTTCCGGATCGAGGAGGGACGCGCCAAGTTTGTCTTTGACGGAACCGATGAACATGTGGTGGGGGCGGGCGCCGCGGTCGTCGTGCCGGCGGGAACCTATCACAATGTGATCAATCCTTCGCCCAGCAAGCCCCTCAAACTGTACACCGTCTACACGCCGCCGGAGCATCCAGACGGAACCGTGCACAAAACCAAAGCCGAAGCCGACGCAGCGGAACACCATTAGGCATTTGTCTGGTACGGCGAAACGCATCCCAGTTTACTGACGCCCTCTTTCACTTGAAGGAAGGCGTCAGTTTTTTTCCGCGACGCGGATCCAAAGAAAGCCGAATCGCGGGTTGCGCTCAAATTGACATTTGGTCACAGCGGCATCCCAGGTTTCTTTAGGAACTGGGGATGCCGCAATTGTTTTTCCAAAGGAGGCTCATGCACCTAATCTGTTCGCAAGAAAATCTGTCCCATGGACTCGCTGCTGTCAAAACGGCGGTCTCTAATCGCGCAACTTTGCCCATCCTCTCGCACATCCTCATTGATGCGCGTGCAAATGATGGACGTGTACGCTTTGCGGCGACGAATCTCGATATCGGAATCAATGCGTGGATTCCCGCTCAAACTGAAATACCTGGCGCAATTGCAGTTCCCGCGCGCCTCATTACCGACTTCGTCAGCACGCTGGGAGAGAGTCAAGTTGAATTGACGTTGAACGCGCAAACACAAACGCTGCGCGTGGTCAGCGGACGAATGGTNNTGACGCTCGCTGCCGCGGATGGCTTCCGCCTATCGGTGCAACACACGGGCATCGGAAACGATTCGCACGTCGAACCTTTCGGACTCGTGATTCCTGTGAAGGCGTTGCAAGAAGTGAGCCGTCTGTGTGTGGGACAACTCGAACCTGTCAAGGTGATCGTTGCTTCGGAGAGAAACCAAGTCCGCTTTGTTCTCTCGACGAGCGAGGTCATCACGCAACTGATTGACGGCGCGTACCCTGACGTCTCGCGCATCATTCCGCAAACGCACACAAGCCGCGCCGTCGTGAATGCGAGCGAGCTCTTGACTGCGACGAAAATGGTGAGCGCGTTTGTGGACAAGAATGGCAAGGCGAATGGGATTCGCCTCGAAGCGGATGCCGCGAACAGCCGCGTGATCGTAATGGGAGCGCACGCCGAACGCGGCGATGGCGTCGGCGACATCGATGCGGCGATAGAAGGTGAGGCGTTCAAGGTCTCCCTCCAAGCGCCGTACTTGCTCTCGATGTTGGAACGCGTTACCGCCCCGCAAATCGCGATTGAGTTTCTTCAAAACGGTGGTCAACCGATGCCAGTAGTCGTGCGGCCTGTAGGCGACACCGATTTTGTCCATGTGATGATGCCACTGGTAGACGTCCCGACTGCTGTATAGAAGGAGATCACCTTCCCGTTTGCCCAAGAGAGCCAGCTTGCCTGGATCGTGCGCTCTGCAACTTGGCTCTCAGCCATTTTGCCTGAAGGGAGAAAAAGGTTCATGCTGGTTTACCAATTCATCCTTGAAGTTCAGGACGGATGTAGCACTTACGGGCACAAAGAATTCGTGCTTGCGCAAGATGATGCAATTGCGTCGCGCTTCGCTCGCGAGTTTGCGCGCCACTGGCGACCCGACGCGACGTACGACGCAGAACTCGACGTCTATTCTGCACCCGAGGGTTGGCCACAGTGGACACTCGCTCAATGCAAGCCTATTACGCACCTCATTGTTCCTGTCGCAGGTCAATGGTCGAATGTGCGTATGGCACTTGTCCCCGAAAGCCAAGCAACGCCATGAGTGCTGTGCTCACTTTACCAAATGAGAATGTGGCAGAGATGCCCGTCGAAGCGCAATCTGCCTTCACCTTGCTTGCGGCGACATCTTGGGGATTGGCTGATGCATCCATTACGCAAATGCCCATTGGCTCAATTCTGGTCAGCCCGAACGGAGATGCTCAAGCCACCGATCTTGATGGACTCGTCGCGTCGATTCGTGCGCGTGGAATTTTGCATCCGCTCGTCGTCGCGCCTGGCGGACGACTCCTCGCGGGGCGACGGCGACTCGAAGCGGCGCGACGCGCGGGGCTGGCAACCGTTCCCGTACGCGTGTGTGAAATCGATACCGAACGCGCGGCTATCGAAATCGGCTTGATTGAGAATGTCGAGCGTACCGATCTCGACCCACTCACGCGGGCGAAATTGTACCGCGGGCTCATCCAACAGGGCGCAACCGCCGAAGAAATTGCGAATCTTGTGGGACAAGAGACTGGCCACGTCTATCAACATCTGCAACTTCTTGACCTGCATCCCGAAGTCCAGCACGCCCTTCACGTCCGCACGCTTTCGTACGAAGACGCACGCGCGCTCGTGCCGTTGGAACACACAGACCAAGCCGCAGTTCTCCAAGAGATACACTCATCACCCAAACCACTCTCCGCGCGGCAGGTCAAACTCCGAGTGGACGCGCGTCGGGTGATGCGCCTTGTTCGCCAGAACAGCCCGGAGACACACGCGAACGAAGGAACTCGTGCAAATGAATCACAGACTCCTAATTCCGACGCCGAGGGCATTGATGGTAACTACGCCGCCTTGTTCGAGACCGAAGATGTAACTACATCTCTTCCTCAATCCAATGCGGAGGTCGATCCGCTCAATCAACTGAATGCGCTCATCGCGGAAATGGTTGCGTCTGCACAGGGCGAGGACCAAGTCCGTGCGTGGGCGCGCCGACTCAGTCACATCTTGGAAACACTTCAGGTTTGTGCGACCGCTCTCGATGCGGAGAGCAAGAAGAAATCGGCAAGCGCCGTGCAGGACCGCTTGCTTTGAAAATGTCATTCCACCCAATCACACAAAGGAGAGACGATGGCAGTCAATCTTCGCAAAAAGCATCTGGATGCGATTTGCACGAAAATCGCAACGTTCATCGTCACTGAAACCTACGCCGACGAAGAAGCGGATTTGCGGAAGAAACTTTCCGAGGCAATCCGCTTGATTGACGAAGTGTCGGCTACTTGCGTCGAGAACGATAACAAGAGCGACGAAACAGCGAAAGAATGAGACGATGAGTGATTCCAACGCGATTCCGAATCTTGTTCCTAATCTGAAATACAATTCTCAAGAAATTACCAAGAGTTATCGCAGTACCTATGAGATCATGACATTTGCTAGACGAGCCCTGTTGTCGGTTCCACGCAAGGGGCGTCCAGTCGCGTTACCAGAGCCCCTAAAACGACATGGAGCATCGCCACAAATGCATAACGTGCAGAACGCTGACGAACTGTCCAATGCTCTTGCACAAGTCCTCAGCCAAATCCAGGAGAATGGTTATCGCAATATTGCGGTCATCTGCAAGACCAGTGCGCGATGTTCAGTTATCGCTGATTTGCTGACATTGAAGGGTGTGGATTTCCGCCTCGCTACGTCCTTTGATTTCAAATACGAGGGGGGCATCGTCATTGTTCCTGTGCACCTCGCGAAAGGTATGGAATTCGAAGCCAGTCTGGTTGTTGATGCAGATGCACAGACATACACCGAGACCGAATTCGACGGCCGGTTGCTTTACGTGGCGCTGACTCGCGCATTGCATGTCCTGGATGTGTTTTGGATCGGTCAGATTTCAAAACATCTAGAGAAGGTGGTTGTGCCACAAGGATGATGGAGAGGGATTTCTCTTCTCCGCCTCAAACACACCCAGCAGCAAAAAACCTTCGAGGCGATGAACTGCCTCGAAGGTTTCTTATCATGCCCGAGTCGCCAGATGTTCGCTCGGCATCTGCACCCGCAGTGTCGTCGTGTCTTCTAAATATCGCGCATTCCAGTCGGTGTCTCTTGACCCAATAGAAAAAGAATGATAGAATCAAACTAGAAATACACTGGAGCGTCAAGCGATGCCGGAGCCATCAATGAAATTTGAGTGGAATGCCGCCAAAGCCGCCGCGAATCTGAAGAAGCACGGTGTCAGTTTTGAGGAAGGGACAACAGTCTTTGAAGACGGTCATGCCTTTATCCAAGAAGATGAACTACATTCGGATGAGGAAGCGCGTCAAATCATCATCGGATACTCGGCGCGCAATCGTTTGCTGATGGTTTCATGGCTTCAGCGTGCCCTCAACCTCATTCGCATCCTCAGCGCGCGCTTGGCAACTCCCAGAGAGCGAAGGATCTATGAAGAGAAAGCAAGTTTCCCAGATTAACCCCAACGCGGAACGGATCGCCAAACTCGACGATTATGAGTTACCAGCCGAGTTTCCGCTTGATCCGCGCAAGATGAAACCCAACCCTTTCGCCGGGCGCGTTCACTTGACGCGCGGCGGCGCGCGACCGGGCGCGGGACGCAATCGCGCGCCTGAACCCCTGGAGCGCCATACGATCACGTTTTTCAAATCGCACGTGGATTACTTGCGGCGCGTGGACACCAATTTGTCGCGAGCGATCCGCAAAGTGCTGGCAGCAAAGGTGAGATAAGGTCTGCTCGCGACACCAATCGGCATCTCACGCTATTCCACCGTGCATCGGTCAATCTCCGCCTGGGTGATCGTGCGCCCTTGGTGTTTCGCGGCAAACTCAATGATGCTCGCACGCGCGATTTTGGCAGTTGATACTTCAGTTTTCCATACACCATGTTTCCAAGGCCTGTCCTATTTCACACCAAATAGGACAAAATCAACCCGTGGAGCGGCACTTTTGCGCCAAATGATTGACTTTTGCGCCTCATTGTCTTATTATTGAGCAGAATAAGACATGATAAAACAAGCCATTTCGCGACGGCCGGCAAGACGCGCGGGAAGATCGCTCACCGATGCACTCATTCGACTTGGATTGTCCGTTGGTCTGCGCGTGCCTGAATGGCAAACGAAGGAGTTGATCCAATGCCAAAAAAAGAGTCCCATCCGTCCAAGCGCATCCCCCGAAATCCCGAACTGACCCGCGCAAAACGCATCTTGCGCGCGCATCTGCCCGCCCTGCGTGAGCGCTATTCGGTCACGTCACTGGGCATGTTTGGCTCGTACGTGCACGGGCAGCAGAAAAAAAAGAGCGACCTGGATTTGCTGGTGGAGTTTGAACGCGCACCCTCGCTGTTCAAATATGGCGAACTCGAAGATCACTTGAGCGATTTGGTCGGGATCAAAGTGGATTTGGTGATGAAAAAGACGCTCAAACCCCACATCGGTCGCTACATTCTGGCGGAGGTCGTGCCGCTATGAGCGCCAAGCGCGTTTACGCCGACTATCTGCAAGATATCGTGGATTACGCCGAGAAAGCCATGCGGTTTATGCAAGATGTCAGTTTCGACGATTTTGGCGACAACGAAGAAAAAATCTTTGCGGTCGTCAAGACCCTGGAGATTATTGGCGAAGCGGCGCGGCATCTACCCAAATCCATGCGCGACAAGTATGCGGCGGTTCCTTGGAAACAAGTCACCGGGATGCGTGACAAAATGACGCACGAATATTTCAGCGTTGATCTGGAGGTAGTCTGGCGGACGGTGCAGGAAGATTTGCCCCCCTTGCGCGATACTGCCAAGAAAATGATGGAAGATTTAGCGCAATCAGACGCCGCAAAGACACCCTAAGACATGAAAAATCAAGCCATTTCGCGACGGCCGGCAAGCCGCGACGCGCGATCGCTGGTGATCCGTAAGCGCAAGCGCCATCCCAACCGCGCGCTGACCGAGGCGCAGATTCGCGTTCTCCTCACTTCGATTGACAACATCCGCGACGACGCGCTCATTCGGCTTGGATTATCTGTTGGACTGCGTGTGTCTGAGGTCGTGACGCTCCGCACGAGCGAGATTGATTTTGAGCGCGGACTGATCAAGATCTGGGACGAGAAGAAGGACAAGTGGCGTGCGGTCATGCCGACGACGGAGGCGCTGGGCGCGATCAAAAAGTATTTGAACTCGCTGCCCAAGCCGCCGCAATATCTTTTTCCCATGACGGCAAAGACGGTGGAGCGGATGATCCAGGGCTATTCGAAGCGGGGGCTGGGTTTTGTGATTAGTTGGCATTCGCTGCGGACGACGTATGTCTCACGCAGCGTTGAGCTCGAGCAATCCCCGGCAGTGGTGCTGGCTAACACGGGCGATAGCCCGGCGACCATTTTGAA
>DHFK01000134.1:0-3706 GCA_002400365.1 Anaerolineales bacterium UBA4826
TACCCCGGGGATAACAGGCTGGTGAAGCCCAAGCGTTCACAGCGACGGCTTCGCTCGGCACCTCGATGTCGGCTCGTCGCATCCTGGAGCTGAAATAGGTTCCAAGGGTTGGGCTGTTCGCCCATTAAAGCGGTACGCGAGCTGGGTTCAGAACGTCGTGAGACAGTTGACTGAAAAGTTGAGCTGTCCTTAAATTCGGCTGTATGCTGGAAAATCTGGTGAGCATCTGGCACTACTCGTTCGAGTGAAAATATGACCAGTGCAGATGACCAGCAGGAAAGACTTATGAGCGGGGAAATTAGCAACGATTATCTTGCGGGATTTGCTGACGGCGAAGGTTGCTTTTATGTGGGAATCGTTCCCGCAAAGACAGCACGATTCGGTTGGCAAGTCATAACCGAATTCCGAGTCAGTCAGAATCCGCAAGGGGCGAAGATTCTCAAAACCTTCCGCGAGCGTTTACAGTGTGGAACGATCAAACGAAACCATCGGCTCTCGCTGATTGATCGAACGTCAGTATTCGTCGTTCGTGACCAGCAAGACCTCTTGACCCAGGTTGTTCCATTCTTTGAACGCTATCCGATCCAATCGGACAAGCGGAATCAATTCGAGAAATTCAAGACCGTGTTGTTGATTATCCAACAGAGAAAACATCTCACACGCGAAGGATTTGCGGAAATCGTTGAAATCGCGAGTGAAATGAATTCTGGAACAAAGCGCTACAGCAAGGAAAGAATCCTTGCTTCGCTCAAGTAAGAATCCTCAGAGACTATACGCCGAATCCTGAATCATCAGGAAAGATATAGTCCGATCTGCATGGCGACATGCAGAAGTTGGCAGAAATGACCAACTCGTTCCGTGTAACAACATGGAATGGTAACAGAATGTCGGTCTCTATCCAGTGTGGGCGCAGGGGATTTGAGGGGAGCTGCCCCTAGTACGAGAGGACCGGGGTGGACGGACCGCTGGTGTGCCAGTTGTTCTGCCAAGAGCATTGCTGGGTAGCCAAGTTCGGCAGTGATAACCGCTGAAAGCATCTAAGTGGGAAGCATGCCCCAAGATGAGATCCCCCATCTCTTTATGAGAGTAAGCGCGGTGATAGACCATCACCTTGATAGGGTAGACGTGTAAAGGATGTGAGTCCTGAGCGAACTACTACTAATGCGCGAGGGCTTGCTCTCGGGATATTGATGCATTGAAACCTAACAACGAATTCGACAACGAACAAGCCAGTTGCCATTGACCTTCTGTTCAGTTCTCTCTGCAATTGCTCTCGACAAAAATAGGGTTGCCGTGCTTAGAGCGCTAGGGAAACGCCCAGTCTCCATCCCGAACCTGGAAGCTAAGCCTAGCAGCGCCGATGGTACTGGCGGTACGCACCGCTGGGAGAGTAGGCCAGTGCGGCAACTCTTTTTTGCGCTAATCAAAAGACCCACTTGATCGGTGGGTCTTTTTCATTACTTTCGAGTTGATCGCGCTATTTGTCATCCGGATTTCTTCTCTCAGGCTCGCGGGCATTGCGCGTAAGCGTTTGTTGCCCAGTTTCGCCTCTTTTCGGAACTCGGATCGGGTTTCCTGATCTATGGATATCAAGTCTATCCAAAACCAGCCGCGTTTTCTTCCCAATCCTCGTGTAACTCTGCAATCCACTGGGGATACTTGGGTTCCCGATTGAGGGCTACGGCTTCCATCCGCACCACCGAGATTTGCTGCCATGCCCGCAAATGAGCGATGACATCTTTCGTGGACCATTCGGCAAGGGTATGCCAGCCAGTGATCTGCTCGTCGCTCATGCTCGGGAGCAGTTCTTGCCAACAATTGAATTGCTCTCTGCGCGCTCTGTGTGCTCCGTGGCAAAATGGTAATCACCCGCCTTTGACCCGGCGCAGTAAACGCGTATAATGCTCGCGATGCCTTCCAGGAGTCTTGACTGTGAAACTCTCTATTCTCATCCCGATCTACAACGAACGCGCGACCGCGCCAGAGATCATCCAGCGCGTGCAAGCCGCCCCATTCGAAAAAGAGATCATCGTCGTTGACGACGGTTCGACCGACGGCACGCGCGATCTGCTGCCCCAAGCGGAAAAAGATGGCGCAATCGTCTTGCGCCATGCGCGCAATCAGGGCAAGGGCGCGGCGATTCGAACCGCGCTCCAACGCGCAACCGGCGACATCATCGTCATTCAGGACGCGGATCTGGAGTACGACCCGCGCGACTATGCGCACCTGGTCCAGCCGATTGTCGAGGGACGCGCCAAAGTCGTCTACGGTTCGCGCTTTCTCGGCCCGCGCATGGCGATGATGTTCTGGCACATGTTCGGCAACACGATGCTGACGCTGATGACGAACGTCTTGTACGACGCGATCCTGAGCGATATGGAAACCGGCTACAAAGCGTTCCGCGCCGACGTACTCAAAGACATTCCGCTGCGCTCCCGCCGTTTTGATTTTGAGCCAGAGGTGACGGCCAAAGTGTTGAAGCGGGGAATTCGCATCTTTGAAGTTCCGATTTCGTACTATGGGCGCGAGTATCGCGAGGGTAAGAAGATCGGTTGGAAGGATGGCGTCGTCGCGGTCTGGACGCTGCTCAAGTATCGCTTTGTAGATTGAATGATTGCCCAGCACCTCGCCGCGCTGACTTTTCGACCGGCTCGACGCGGCTTGACGCGGATCGAAATCGCCGCAGCGGTTCTCGTTCATCTCGTTGGGCTGGCGATCTTCTGGCGGCTACGCCAACAGCCGCTTGGGTTCGCCGCGTTGACTTTGGCGTTGTTGCTAGTCGTACCGCTGTTCAACACATTGAAAACCCGTCGCGCCTTGGCGGTCGAAACGCTCGCGCCGCTCTTTTGTCTGTACTCGATCATCGCCGCGCGCTGGCTCTACATTCGCGTCCTCGGCGGCGACGTGCCCGGCTATTTCGACTACAACGCGCCCGATCTGCGCGCGACCTTGCTTCGACTTGAACCCTGGGCGATTTGCGCGTTGGGCTATACGCTGGCGATCCAGATGCGTTATCTCGCCGATCAAGCGTGGCAGCGAGTTGCGTCGGTTCTTGCGCCGATTCTGATGATCGTTGTGTTTGCGTGGGCAAACCTTCTTTACGTCGGACAGCGGACACACGGCGTAACGGGAACCGATCCGTACGCGTACGCGCAAATGGGCGTTGATCTCGCGCTGCGCGGTACGCCGCTGCATCGCTTTACGCTTTTTCCAAGCATTGCGCCTCTCAACATCGCGTGGTCGCCGCTGGTGCATCTGGGCTATCACATCCCGATCAGTTCAAGCGGCGATGCGCCGACGGTTTGGCCCATCGGCGGTTCGTTCGCGTTTGCGCTGGCGTACCGCCTGGCTGGCGAGACAGGATTGTATCTCGTCAACCCGCTAGCGAGTTTGCTCCTGCTCGTGGCGACAGGTTGGCTCGCGTGGGAACTGTTCCGCGATGCTACGGACCGAATGTGGATCGCCGCGCTCGGCATCGCGATTCTCGCCACATCACACACACTCTTCGATTGGGCGACCGTGCCGATGGTGGATTCGCAAGCGGCGTTGTTCTCCGTCCTCGCGATTGGCTTGGCGCTGCGATTTGCGCGTCAGCCGCGCCTCGTCTGGGCGATGTCGAGCGGTCTCGCTCTGGGCGCAGCCTATTTCGTGCGGCATACCCAATTGCTCATCGTCCCGGCGGTTGGCGTCCTGCTCTGGATGAATC
>DHFK01000134.1:3818-6307 GCA_002400365.1 Anaerolineales bacterium UBA4826
GCGTACCGCTTGGCGCGCCAGCGTGTGGAATTTGCTGCGCTCGCGCTGTGGGTGCTCATCCTGGTCGCTTTTCACTTGTTGTATCCCGCGCTGCGCTTGCGCGATCTTTTGCCCGAGTTTCCGCCGCTCGTGATAATCGTAGCGTACGGCGGCGTCGCTTTTGTCCGCGCGCTGCTCAGCGATGCGCGGAGTTGGCGCCAACTTGCCGCCGCGACGGGTCTCAGCGCGACGCTGTTCCTGCTCTTGATGCGCGTCTGGAATGTTCTGCCGATTCCCTTCGGCGAGCCGCAAAATTCGTACGGCTATCTCACTGCCGCGCAGCGCGCCGCGTTCGACCAGATCGCCGCGCTCACGCCGCCGCGCGCGGTGATCGGCGCGACGATGAATACAGGGGCGCTTGATCTGTACGCGCAGCGCGAGACGTTTATTCCCGACATGTGGTCGCCGCAAGAACAGAGTATATTTCTCGCGGCGATGTTCCGTGAAGGCAGGGCAGTCTATCTGCTCGACGACGGCGCGGGGATGACGATTATGCGCCACCATCTCGAAGCGCGATACGAATTACGGCGCGTTGCTGTACTCGATGTGCCGATCGGCAGCGCGCTTCCCGGCGACACCTCGCGTGCGCTGTGGGAGATAGCCAAATAGGTCGCTATGCCAAAACCCATTGTAGCCATCGTCGGACGCCCGAACGTGGGCAAGTCCACGCTGTTCAATCGCTTGGTCGAGGAGCGACTCGCGATCGTTTCGGATACCGCCGGCACGACGCGCGATCGTCTCTACGGCGATGCGGAATTCGCGGGACGCCAATTCGTCGTCGTGGACACCGGCGGACTCGCGCTCGACGAACGCGATGATCTGCCGGGAACGCCCGCCGCGATGCTGGCAGGCGTACGCGCGCAGGCGCAGATCGCGATTGACGAAGCCGACGCGGTCGTCTTTGTGGTGGATGTCGAACAGGGGTTGACACCGCACGATTCTGAAATCGCCGACATCTTGCGGCGGAGCGCCAAGCCAGTTTATCTCGTCGTGAACAAAGCGGACAACGAAAAACGCGCACAGGACGCGGTCGAGTTCTTTCAACTCGGCCTCGGCGATCCGATTCCGATTTCCGCGCTGCACGGCGTCGGGACGGGCGATCTGCTCGACCAGATCATCGCGAACCTGCCCGCCGCGACGGAACAACCGCCCGCCGAATTTCCGCGCCTGGCGATTGTCGGGCGGACCAACGTTGGCAAATCGTCGCTGCTCAACGCGATCCTCGGCGAAGAGCGCGCGATGGTGAGCGACATGCCGGGGACGACGCGGGACGCGCTTGATACCGAGGTGCTATGGGATGGTCAGCGTCTCGTTTTGATTGACACCGCGGGGTTGCGCAAGCGCGGGCACATTGACCCAGGCATCGAAAGATATTCTTCGCTCCGCGCGCTGCGCGCGATCCAACGCGCGGATGTCGCGCTGCTCGTGATCGACGCGGCTGCTGGCGTGCTGGCGCAGGATCAGCACGTCGCGAGTTACATTCTTGCGGAAGGCAAGGGCGTCGTGATCGTCGTCAACAAATGGGACTTGATCGAAAAGGACGAGCGCACGATAATCGAATTCACCAAGCGTGTACGCGCCGCGCTCGATTTCATCGCGTACGCGCCGATCGTGTTCGTGTCCGCGAAGACGCGTCAGCGCGTGCGGCAGGTGATCGAAAAGGCGCTGGCGGTGCGCGTGGCGTGGCATCTGCGCGCGCCGACCGGCGAACTCAACGAACTCGTGCGCGCAGCGACGACGAAGCACGCGCCGGTGTCGAAGGGCAAGCGTACGCTCAAGTTTTTTTATGCGACCCAGGCGGACGGCGCGCCGCCGACCTTTGTCTTTTTCGTCAACGACAAACGCCTGGTGCATTTCACCTACGAACGCTTTTTGGAGAATCAGATTCGGGAACGTTGGGGGTTTGAGGGCGCGCCGCTGCGGATGATTTTTCGGAATCGGCGCGCAGAGAAATAAAACCTTGCGAAGGTCGAAGACCCCGCGCAGTGTGCGGGGCAAGGAACCTTCGCAAGGTTTTTCACTCTACCTTTCCAATCATAGACCATGGACCCGTCCACTCGATTTTCACGCGCGCGAGTTTGCCTTTCCANNTCGTCAATCGCCTTGCGGCGACGCTCTTTCTCTGCGAGCGGCACATCGTCATGCCAGCGCGCGGCGACCGTGTTCGGGCGCGGGCTGAACATCGCGACGTGCGCGACGTCGAGTTCCAGTTCCTTGAGCAGGTTGTAAGTGCCCATGAATTGCGCTTCCGTCTCGCCGGGCATCCCGACGATGATGTCGGTCGCGATGCTGGCGTTCGGGATGTGCGCGCGAATTTTCGCGATGAGTGTACGGTAGTCGTCCACGGTGTAGCCGCGCTTCATCTGCTTGAGCATCGCGTCGTCGCCGGCTTGAACTGGCACTTCGATATGCTCGCACACTTTGGGCAGCGTCGCGACCGCGTCGAGCAA
>DHFK01000134.1:6332-6611 GCA_002400365.1 Anaerolineales bacterium UBA4826
GGATGTCGTGGATCGCGCGCAGGAGGTCGGGCAGGCGCGGACCATCGGGCACGTCATAGCCATAGCGATCCACGATTTGCCCGAGGAGCGTGATTTCTTTGACGCCCTGGTTCACGAGCGCGTGCGTCTCTGCCGCGATCTCGCCGATCGAGCGCGAACGTTCTTTGCCGCGACGGTAGGGGATGATGCAGAACGTGCAGACGTGGTTGCAGCCATAGATGAACGGCACGTGCGCGCTGACCAGTTCGCCACGCTCGTGCACCGGCAAAATCAAATCGG
>DHFK01000024.1 GCA_002400365.1 Anaerolineales bacterium UBA4826
AGAACGCGATCACGGCGTCCGCTTCCAGCGCCATGTCGTTGAAGGCTGCGCCGCCGATCATCTGCACGCCGTCAATCAGGTCCTCGACGACGTAACCGTGCAGATCGAGACTGGGCTGGCAGACGTAGAGTTTGACGCCGAGTTCGAGCGCTTGGTTGATAAAGTGGCGCAAGTATGCGCCGCCGCCCGCCGCGCGCGGAATTTGCAGGGTTTCTGGCACGCCTTTCCTCAAAAGCGTCGGACCTTTCATCGTAAAGTAGATGCCCACCTCAACATCCATTGCGGCGGCAGTGGACGCAAGATAGAAGGGCGTCGCGGCGCGGGCGGGGTCGTCAGCGCCATGTGTCTGAACGTAGAGGATTTTTTTGTTGTCGTCGCTCATTGGAAAACCCTAGTCCCAGGTCGCCGGCTGGATTAGATGAACAACTGCACGTCCGCGTCCGCCGCGAATTCCAGAAAGGTCGCCGCGCCGCCCACGGACGCCTCCGGAATAAAATCGTCTTTCTTGAAACCAAAGACGTCCATCGTCATCTGGCAGGCGATCAACTTGACGTCTAACTCAACCGCCAGCGCGCGCAGTTCGGGAATGGACGCCACACCCTTGTTCTTGAAGGTTTGTTTCATCAAGGTTGTGGCAAGCGCATTGAACCCAGGGACGGACATCATCGCCGTTGGGATGGGCCAATTGACATTCTGAAAATTCTCTGGACCGAACGGCATTTTCATCGGCATCGCTGGGTTACCCAGAGGCGAGACCGCTGCGCCGATATCTTTCAAGAGCAACGGCAAGCCGTAGAACGTGAAAAAGACGCCGACCTCCCAGCCCATCGCGCCCGCGGCGGTGGCGAGAATGAGAGGCGGGTAGGCGTAGTCGAGCGTGCCGCGGCTGGCGATCAATGCCAAGCGGCGCGGCGCATTGGGATCAGACTTGGACATGAGAATCCTCCTGGTTAGTCTGATAGTCGAGTAGTCGCGTCGTCAAAGACCTTACGACCAGGCGACTGGACGACTATTTGGTTTTCCGAACAAAAAAAACGAACGTGCCGTTCTCTTCGTGCGAGTCCAGCAGTTCGTTCCCGGTTTGACGCGTCCAGGCTTGCAGGTCCGCGGGCGCGCCTTTGTCGGTCGCCAGCATTTTGATGACCTGGCCGCTCTGCGCGGCTTTGATCTCTTTGCTCAGTTTGACGATGGGCAAGGGGCAAAGCATCCCTTTGCAATCCAGCACCCGATCCGCTTCAAGAACCGTTGCCATATCTCCTCCTCTTCCTCGCATTGGCTGGGATGCCCGGTATTGTAAATCAGCCGTTGGAAAAACACATCCCCCCGGAGGGTGAGAGGTCTCACCCTGCGGGGGGATAAACGCGCCGAGATGGCAGTTCAGTCGAGCGTGATCAGTCCTTCGCGCAACGCGACCATCACCGCTTGGGTGCGATTGGGCTGATCGAGTTTCGCCAGGATATTCTTGGTATGACTGCGCACGGTTTCTTCGCTGATTGATAACTGGGCTGCAATCTCACGATACGTGGCGCTCGTCGCCATCAATTGCAGAATCTCACATTCCCGCGCGGTCAGGGTGAAATGCTTGGGCAAACCCGCGTCTCTGGCGGCGCTACGCATTTTTTGAATCATGCGCTTGGTCAAATCCGGTTGCAGGTACGCTTCGCCCGCCCCAATCGCGCGAATCGCGCGCGTCAATTCTTCCGGACTGACGTCTTTCAGGATATAGCCGTCTGCGCCGGCATCAATGGCTTGAACGAGGTCTGCCTCGTTCTCGACACCGGTCAAGATCAGCACGCGGACATTCGGCAGCGCGTGTTTGATTTTTTGCGTGGCGGCGCTGCCGCTCAACCCGGGCATACGCAAATCCATCAACACGAGGTCGGGGCGCAAGGCTTGCGCGCGCGCCAACGCTTCGCTCCCGGTGCTGGCTTCGCCGACGATCTCGAAATCCTTTTCCAGACTCAGGACCATTTGCAGCCCGCGCCGGACGACTTGGTGATCATCCGCCAGCAAGATTCGCATGTGTCCTTTTCCCCGCCGCTGCCGGCGCGCCACCGAGCAATTGCACCTCGATCCGCGTGCCCTGATTCAAACGGCTTTGAATTCTTACCTCGCCGCCAATCGCGTGCGCGCGTTCACGGATGCTCGTCAAGCCAAAGCCCGTGTGCGTCGCTCCCGCCTCGTGCGCCTGGAATCCGCTGCCATTGTCTTCGATAACCAGACGCGGCGGCTGACTCTGCGCATCGAGCATGATCGCGGCGTGCGTCGCGCCGGAATGTTTGACGATATTGGCAAGCCCCTCTTGCGCGATGCGTAGAATATTCTTGCGCACATTCAGCGCGAGATCGTTGAAAGTTCCCTTGACTTGGATCTCGACGACGAGCGCCGGGGGTGGTCTGAGTTTTTGCAAGTACACCGCCAGTTCCTGTTTGAAATCGATCTCGGTCAATGCGCCGCCCCAAATGTCGAAAACCGAACCGCGCAAATCGCTTAGCGTGCGCGCCGCAATGTCGCGCAAGGTGACGAGTTCGTTTTGCACCTGGGTGGCTTGCTCCGGCAAGCGTTTGATGCAACCGTCGAGCGTATAGACGATCCCGAACAACGATTGCGAAGCAGTGTCATGAATCTCCATGGCGATGCGGTTGCGTTCTTCCTCCACCGCGAGGCGTTGCGCGCGCTCGATGCACAATTTGGTCGAACCGAGCGCGATCGCGGCGTGCTCCGCGACCGATTCGAGCGAACGGATGCTCTCCGGGCTGATTGGCGCTCCACCGCTGGGATTGTCCACGACCAGGACACCCACCGGATGATCGCGCATGTACAAAGGCAGAATCACGTACTGCTTGAAACCGAGACGTTGATTCATTTCTGGATCATTCGTTGGCGCAAGTCCATCCACCACATGCGCCGCCGTGCGTTCGAGCGTGGCGCGCGCAAGCGCCCCGGCATCGGCGCGGAGCGGAATTTCCGTGGTGTGAAATAATCCCGCTGAGCCCTGGGCGCTTTCCTCCCGGCGATACGCCAGCCAGCCAGTTAGCATATTCCGTTCGGGATCAGCGAGCGCGAGCGTGGCGCGTTCAAACCCCATCGCATTCGTGATCGTGGACAAGACAATTTCCTGCACATCGGCGACATCCACGGCGGACGACTGCATCATCAGCGCGAGTTTATGGATTGATTCGAGTTCGCGATTGGTGCGTTCGAGCGTCGCGTTATTGCGCGCGAGTAGCGCGCGATCGCGCCGGATGCGCTCCATCAGAATCGAGGCGTACCCAAAAAGCATCGCGATCAGAAAGAAACTGATGATCTGGGTAAGCACGTGCAAGAGTTCGGTCGCCGTGAGCGTGGGAATCAGGATCAGACCGTAGAAGACCGTTAGGGTCAAGGCGGTTAACAACGCGCCGCGCATTTGAAAGAAAAAGGCGGCGGCAAGGAGCGGACTGAGGGCGTAAAGATAGTACGGGCTCGACGCGCTGCCGGTCAGACTGACAAACCAGGCAACGACGACCAGGTCTATGACAAAGACGCTTGGAAAGTGAATCACGAGCCGATTGATGCGCGGGTAATAAAGGGTGAGGAGGAGATTGTCTGCTAGCGCGGTGAGGAAGATCCAACCGCTCTGAGGGTTCGTCTCGAATGCCAACCCGAGCGCCAACAGAGGCGGGAGCAGACTGAGCCAGCGATAGCCCAGCAGAAAAAGAAAGACGGTGCGTTCTTCGAGAACGCGCGTTATCCAGTGCTTGACCCTAGTCATTGTGCGAACTTCTTGGACCAATCGGTTTAGAATCGTCGGGGGAGCCGCCGCGGATTTGATCGCCGCGAATGATAACATACCTTGCAGGTTTCAGCAAGTCAAGAACAAGATAGCCCAGGGTGTGTGCAAAGTCAGCCGCCCATGTCATTGCGAGCGTTTTTTGCGAAGCAATCCCCAAAGTGCTGTGGANNCTTTGTCAAGCGACTTTGCACGCGCCCTGCAAGATAGCCGCAGAATAGACGGCAAATTGTCTATCGTCTGATGCAAACCGGCAATCGAGTAAACGTACATCTGGCTCACCGTCCAGCCGTACTCCGTGACGGTCAGTCGGTCATGTCGCCCCTGAATTTTTCCAGAACGACGGATTTGACGATTTGTACGCGATTATCGTGAAAAACCGCGCCTGCCATATCCGATTCGCGGTCTGTTACGGTCGCATTCGCGTTGGCGGGATGGCGATTCAACTTGGGCCAATACCCTTTGGGACTCGTCGCCACACCCGGTCGCACCATATCGCTTACCTCGACTACCGCGTAAAACTCGCCACGGTCATTAAAGATGCGTGCCGTGTCTCCGCTCGACAACTGGCGCGGCGCGGCGTCCTGGGGATGAAGCACGACGCGCATCGGTCCCGCCTGCTTTGCCAGGTCAGGTTTGTTCGCAAAGAGACTGTTCAAGAAATAGTGTGACGCCGGAGAGAGGAGTGCTAATGGATAGCGACGCGCCAATTCCTTGTCGTCCACTTCCTCGGATGGAATGTACGTCGGCAGTGGATCGAAACCATCATCCGCTGCTTTGCGCGAATAAAACTCGATCTTGCCCGAGGGTGTCGGAAAACCGTGCGGGTACGCGAGGGCGGGCGATGGATAGTTTAGCCGCGCCCATCCTTGCGCCTTTAGTTTTTCGAACGTGATACCTTGAAGCGATGGATGATTGGCGTCGAGGAGCGCGCGCGCCAAATCTTCGTCGCTGTCATACAAGCACGGATCGGTCAAGCCCATCGCCCGCGCCAAACGCCGAACGATCTCGGTGCTTGGCAAGCATTCGCCCGGCGGCGGTATCGCGGGTTCGTTCCACAGAACGTAAAGATGTCCATACGCATTAAGCATGTCCGCGTGTTCAGGTTGCATTGTCGTCGGCAGAATCAAATCGGCATAATCCGCCGTATCCGTTTGAAAATGCTCCACGACGACGGTGAACAAATCGTCGCGCGCCAAACCGCGCCGCACCTTGTTTTGATCGGGATTGCTTGCCACCGGATTTGCGCTCAGCACCAAGAGCGCCATCACGGGCGGGTTATCTACTTGCAAAAGATTCTCGCCGAGCCGCGACATTAACAGCGTGCGCGTGTTCGGCGGACGCAAATCGGGACGAAAGAGTCGGTCGAAATTCCCCTGCATGTAATCGCCCGTCGAATAGGTCGCGCCGCCGCCCGGGTATTGCCAATCGCCAGTGACACTGGGAATCGTCATGATCGCACGCAACGCCATACCGCCGCCCGCGTGTCGTTGCACGCCCATCTTGGTGAGAATGCTCGTCGGGCGCGTGGTTGCCAGTCGTTTGCCCAGCGCATAGATTTTTTCTTCTGGAATGCCGGTCAATTGCGCGACGCGCTCCACCGGATACTCGGCGATGCGTTCGCGGTAATGTTCCCAGCCAAGTGTGTTCTTTTCGATGAACGCCCGATCCTCTGCGCCGAGTTCGACGACCACGCTCAAAAGACCCAGCGCCAACGCGGCGTCTGACCCAGGAATGAGCGAGATGTGCTCGTCGGCTTGCTCGGCGGTGCGCGTGCGAATCGGATCGATCACGACGACGTACGCGCCGTGCGCGCGCGCTTCGATGATGAATCGCCAAATATGATTGTGGCTCGTGAGCGGATTCGTGCCCCAGAGTAGAATCAATTTCGAGTGGCGACATTCTTCCGGGTCCATGCCGTGCCGTGACCCCATCGTGTAAACCGTGCCGACACTTCCCGCGCGCGAGCAAATATTTGCCGAATGAACCGATGTGCCAAGCGCATTCCACAAGCGTTGCCCCACACCCGCTTCGCCTTGCAGAAAGCCCATGTTCCCCGTTCCGACGTACGGCAAGATCGCTTGCCCACCGCACTGCGCGCTGATGCGCTTTAATCGTTCGGCGATTTCGCTCAGCGCATCGTCCCAGGTGATCCGCTCGAATCGTCCTTCGCCTTTTTTGCCTATGCGGCGCATCGGATGCAACAGACGGTCGGGCGCATAGACGTGATCGAGGTACTTGTTCATCTTGATGCACAGACTACCGCGCGTGTACGGATGGTCGCGTGTGCCACGCAAGTCTACTGCGCGACCATCCTTGACGGTCACCTCCCAACTGCATGTATCGGGACAATCAAGCGGGCACGCGCCGCGCACGATCTTGTCAGGAAAAATTTCTTGTTGGTCATTCATAATTTTCTCCGTCCAGTTAGGCAGCCGGACAGCCGCGCTGTCCGTTGCCCAAATGCCCCGCGCGGCTGGGCATCTATCCCGTGGGAATGAATTGGCACAGCGCTACTCGCTCGCAGGCGCAATCGCCGGTTGCAGTCGTCGGTCTCGAAAAGTCGTGATGAACACGACGGCGGTGACGATGACCGCCGTCGCCACTAGGGTTTGCATCGTAAGCGACTCGCCGGCGAGTGCCCAGCCGAGAAAAACGGCGACGATTGGATTGACGTACGCATACGTGGAGGCAACCGCCAACGGAGTTGATCGTAACAACCAGGTGTACGCGCTGAACGCCACGAGCGATCCAAAGATGATCAGATACCCCAACGCGATCAGCGAGTGCAGCGATATTTGTTCGAGCCGCAATTGTCCCCATTCGCCTGTCACTGTACCAGCAATCAGCAACAACGCGCCACCTACAAGCATTTCCATCGCCGTTCCGAGGAGTGGCGAAGCGGGCAACGTCGCGCGTCGGGCGTAGAGCGATCCGGTTGCCCACGACAAGGTGGCGAGAAGAAGAACTCCTGCGCCAGTCGGATTGATCTGATTGCCGCCATCGAGTTTGCCTTGCCCGACGAGCAACGCAATGCCGATCAAACCCAACGCCAGTCCGCTAGATCCACCGGCTGTTGGCTTGGCTCCGTTGCGCCACCAATCCAACACCGCCATCCACAGCGGAACGGTGGCGATGATGACGGCGGTTACGCTCGATGGGACGAGTTGTTCCGCCCACACCACGCCGCCGTTGCCACCGAACAACAACAACGCCGCAATGATCGCGGTGGAACGCCAATGCGCGCGTCGCGGCGCGTGTACTCGGTTGAGCCGCATCACCGCGTAGAGAATTGCGCCAGCGCTCAAAAAGCGTACGCCCGCCATGATGAACGGGGGCAGGGTTTCGATAGCAAACCGAATCGCGAGATACGTCGAACCCCAGATGATATAGACAGCGCCGAGCGCTGCCACGACGCTCCACGTGGATGGAGCCGTTGAATTTGATTTAGACATTCGATTCCTTTCAGATTAGATACTCGATTGCATCTTCAGTTGTGACCCCTGTGCGCTCTGGCTGAAATTGAGTAGGGCTGAGCAGCGACAAACAAACCGGACGATGGATTACCTATCCAATCTAGTTTGAATGGTTTTCCGGTCGTGGATACCAGAATGCGCCGGGAAAATCTTGCGCCGCCTGTTTGCGCTTGCCGCTCCACTCTTCAATGTCAATGCGGTACACGGCAGTGCGCGCCAATTCTTCCGGTGAAATCGAGCGATAATCCTTGCCGTACTCAAGATGCGGAAAATATTTTTCGATCAATCTCCGCAACGCGCGCGTTGCTTCGGCTTTGTCGGTGACCACCGATGCGCGTCCAAACACGATGACGCTCGCGTACTCGCCGCCCATCGCATACGCCGTCGCTGCAGGCAACATCCGTCCGATTTCGGCGACGCTGAAACATACGCGCGGGTTGTGCTCGATGGCGGTTCGGGCGCGCCCCGATTGTGCGCCGTGCATGTAGATCGCGTCGGTCGTTGCATCGAAAACGAAATGCCGTANNGGAGGCGCGATGGCAAAACGTTCATCTTTTCTCACGCTCGCGGCGATTGATCTCGACCGCGGCAAGTCAATTCCGTTGCACCGTCAGTTATATTATCGTTTGAGCAACGCGATTCTTACACGCCGGCTTGCGCCCGGCATGCGTCTCCCGCCCACACGCGCGCTCGCGGCGGAACTGGGTGTCTCGCGGAATACGGTCGTCAACACATTCGAGCAACTCTTGGCAGAAGGATACATCGAAGGCAAGGTCGGCAGTGGAACCTTCGTCAGCCGCGCGCTGCCGGATCACGTTCTGCAAGTTCGCGCCAAGAGCGATGCACCCGCGCGCGCCATGCCAGCCAGCGTCGCATTATCCAAGCGGGGCGCGATCATCGCCGCCGCGCCCGCGAGCCACTGGCAAGATTTCGGCGGACCGCGCGCATTTCGGACCGGCGTCCCTGCGCTCGACGAATTCCCGTTTGGCGTGTGGCGGCAATTAGCAAACAAGTGTTGGCGAACGCTGTCGCGCGAGGCGCTCGCGTACGGCGAACCGGCGGGTTACCAGCCATTGCGCCAAGCGATTGCCGCGTACCTGGGCGCATCGCGTGGTGTGCGGTGCGACCCCGATCAGGTCATCGTCGTCGCTGGGTCACAGCAAGCGCTCGACCTTGCCGCGCGTCTACTGCTCGACGCTGGCGATGTGGTGTGGACCGAAGACCCGGGTTATCGCGGCGCGCACGGCGCATTGCGTGCGGCGGGCGCACGACTGGTCCCAGTGCCGGTGGATGCGGAAGGATTGCGGGTGGATGTCGGCGTTGCCAAAGCGTCGAACGCACGCTTGGCGTACGTCACGCCGTCGCACCAATATCCGATGGGGGTGACGCTGAGTCTGGCGCGGCGGCTCACGCTGTTGGAATGGGCGCAGCGTTCGAACGCCTGGATTCTGGAGGATGATTACGACAGCGAATACCGCTACGCCGGACGTCCGCTCACCGCGTTGCAAGGATTGGATAACGCGAATCGGGTGATCTACATCGGCACGTTTAGCAAGGTCCTGTTTCCTGGCTTGCGCTTGGGGTATCTCGTTGTGCCGCCCCATCTGGTTGATGCGTTCATTGCCGCGCGCGCGATGGCGGACCGACAATCGCCGGTGCTCGATCAGGTAGTGCTCGCCGAATTTATCGCCGAGGGATTTTTTGCGCGGCATTTGCGGCGGATGCGAACGCTGTACGCGGAGCGGCGCGCGACGTTGGTGGATGCGATTGCGCGCGAATTGGGCGGCATGCTGGAGATCATTTCGGAGGAAGCGGGGTTGCACGTGCTGGCGCAGTTGCCCAAAGGGGTGGACGACCGCACCCTCTCGCGCCGCGCCGCGATGCGGAACATCGAAGCACTGCCGCTTGCCGATTATGCGCTGGCGCGCCAAGCGCGCGGCGGGTTGGTGCTGGGTTACGCGGCGCTCACTGAACGCGAGATCCGCGAAGGCGTGCGGCAACTGGCATTGGCTTGTTTGCCCGCGCGTCCGCGCCACTCGCATCACGTCAACGCAACGCATGGTGCGACAAACACAAGTTGATTGAAAAGGGCAAGCGTTCAGCCCACCGGGTCANNGACGAAGGAAGGGCTCAGAGTGACAACCTGAACGGTTACACTGCCACATTTGAAGATATGCCACGGTATGTTGACTTGCTCGGCGTTCGTGGTAATATGAATCAAAATTGTCGCGCGGTATTTCGGTTCAAATGTCCGCCAGCTCTCATGGACACTTGTCCACGTGCAAAAACTTTTGACACTCGTCGTTTGTCAACGCGCGCGTCACGCGCGATCTCGCGATCGCGAGGAGGTCATTGAGGTCTAGCGCCAAGACACGGACACTTCCCGACGCTCCCCGCCATGACCAGCCCGCCACGAGGCGCTTCCCATCGGGACTAAATTGCGGTGTGAGCGCCGTAGTGCTTCCTCCATAGAGCGTCAGCGGTTGCTCGCCCGCGCTGGCTCCGGGCGAAACATTCCAGATTTTGATGGTAGTATCTTCGCCACCCGTTGCCAAACGGTTGCCGTCTGGGCTAAAGGCGACAGTGAACACTCTGCCGGTATGGCCGCGCAAAGTCTGTGATTCCTTCCCACTTGCCACGTCCCACACGGTCGCGGTCCCATCATTGTTGGCTGTGGCAAGGCGTGTTCCATCTGGACTGAAGGTCACGCTCATTCCCCTGGTTGGAAGAGTTCGCACCTCTTTACCCGCGGGCGCATCCCAGATCTTGACGTTCTCCGCGCTACTGGCGAGTATCGTACCATCGGGACTGTAGGCAAGAATATTGACGTTGCCCATGTGGCCTGAGAGCGTCATCACTTCTCTGCCTGAGTTAACATCCCAGATGGTGATGTTTCCTTTGCCGGTGGCGGCGGCAATGTGCATCCCATCGGGATGAAAGGCAGCGCCATAACCGAACGTTGTCAGGTCATCAATATTCGCGGTGGGCGCGCTGAACAATTGATTCCCAGTATCAAGATCCCAGACTTTGGCCGTATGCTCAGCCACGGTGCCACAAGTCACAGTCACGAAGCGTTTCTGATCGCGACTAACGTCGCCGCCACACATTTGTCCTGTGTCAATGGTGCGCAAAAGTTGACCGGTCGTAGCATCCCAAACATTCATCCGGTTGGTCCCGTATCGCGATGTATCTATTCTACTCGCACCGATCAACCTCTTTCCATCTGGACTGTAGATTGCATTGCAACACGCGCCGTCCGCAATGGTGAGCCATTCGGATGTGCCGTTATCGGTGATGTCCCAGATTCTCACCGTCGAGTCATAACTGGCGGTCACCAACTGCTTTCCATCGGGGCTGGCTTCGACACCCCAAATCGAACTGCCGTGACCGGCGAGAGTGAACAACAACTGTCCGGTTGTCGAGCCAGATGCTTGGGTTAGAGTAGACGAAACATCCCAGACCTTGATCGTCCCATCATTGTGACCAGTAATCAACCGCGTTCCCAACGGACGATCAAACGCGAAGGAACGAATCGTGGGACTTGCCGTAAAGGATAACAACGCTCGTCCCGACATCGCGTCCCACACGTTCACCGCCCCATCCATGGTGGCTGTTGCAATTCGTTTGCCATCGGGACTATAGGCGACATAGACATACATCGTCCGTACCTCGGGTTTGCCGAGAGCCAGCAATTCNNCCAGGCGCTTCGGGTTGGCAGCCGAAAGTGAACAACAACTTGCCCGTTGCCGCATCCCATACTCTGGCGGATTGGTAGCCACAACCCGTGGCAATCTGTGTGCCATCCGGGTTGAAAGCGACCATATTATTTTCCTGATCGTCCTGAAGCGTCATCAATTCTTTGCCAGTGTTGAGGTCCCATACCTTCGTCGTTTTGTCGGTGCTTGCCGTCGCGAGGCGTTTCCCATCCGGGCTGAAAGCGACCTTCGTTATTCGATCGGTGTGCCCGGTGAGTGTTAGCAATTCCTTCCCCGTCGCCGCATCCCAGATCTTTGCCGTCTTGTCTTGACTCGCCGTCGCGATGAGTTTCCCATCCGGACTGAACGTGGCATCGTAAACATAGCCCGTGTGACCGCGCAGCGTCATCCGCACGCGCGAAGTCATCACCGCGCGATGCAGTGCCTCTTCCGCCTCGCGTAAGGCAGGGTTGCCGCCCGCGGTACTGACCGAAACGGCTTGCATCGCCAGCAAAATGCTGCGCTCCGGGTCAACGTTCAAGTTGCTGAGCGCGTTCACGGATAACTCGCGCGCAAAGGCGATGCGCGCGGTGTCTTGAGCCAGGACGGCGCTTGTGCGCGCCTGCTCACCAAAGAACAACGCGATGAACGCCAACACAATCGCCAGTACGAATGCGCCCGCGAGAAAATACGCACGGTGTCGCAATTGTTTCGCGGCGCGCGTTTGCGTTTCCGCCAATTTCTGTGCGGCTTGCAATTCGCGTTGCCGCTGCGCTTCGCGTTCGATTTCTTCGCGGTGTTCCTCTTCAACCGATGCGTCGAGGAACGCGCGCTCTTGATCGTTTAACGCGTTGGGATTCGCTTGACTCCATTCGACTGCCTGCGCGAGCCGCGCGCCGCGATAGAGCGCGCCCGCATCGCGTTTCAGCGCTTCCCATTCGCGCGCGGCTTGCGTCAACTGCCGATGCAAACGCAAACCCTCGCGGTCTTGATTCGACCAATCGCGCAATCTTTGCCATTCGCGAATCAACGCTTCGTGCGCGACCTCGACCGTGTTCTCGCCAAGCGTCACCAGCCGCGCTTCCCCCAAACTGTTCAACACCGGACGAACCTGGGACGCTTCACCGGCCTGATGAATCAATTCGTCCCGGGCCATACGACGGCGCGTATCCGGCGTTCCTTCGCCCAACTCCGTCAGTTGCAAAAAGATCCGCCGCGCAATTTCCTGTTCTCTCGAATCGAATCGCGCATAAACCGTCTCGGCAGTTTGCGCGATGGCGCCGCGCACGCCGCCGCAATTGGCGTATCCTTCCAATGTCAGCACGCGCTCGCGCCGACGTTTCCAGGTTTCGAGCAGCGCGTGCGATAGGAGCGGCAACGCGCCGGGTTCATTGCCCACGTCGCGCAAAATCAATTCCACCAACCCCGGTTCCAACTCCCACTTGCCGCGCGCCGCGGGTTCTTCAATCGCGCGGCGCATTCCCTCCGTCGTCATCGGACCGATGAATTCCTGACGCTGGGACAATGCCTCGCGCAAATTGGCATACACGGCGCACTGCTCGTACAGGTCAGCGCGGAGCGCGACGACCACGTAAATCGGCTGGTCGAGTTCCGGCGCAGTGGCGCGGAGCAAACTGTCGATAAAACGCTGGCGTTCGCATTCGTCTCGACAGAGCGTGAACAATTCTTCGAACTGATCGATCACTAATAACAGCCGACTGCTCGCGTCGATAGATTTGCTGCAATGGATTCGTAGCGCACGCGCATCCCGCGCCAGGTCGTCAATGAGCATGGTCGTCGCCGTTGTCGATTCAGTGCCGCGCGTCAGTTGAATCGCGAGCGCTTCGAGTGGATGCGCGGTTGGCGTCAAAATGTGGATGATCCAATCCCGACTTGCCGCTTTCAATGCGGGGATTAGACCAGCGCGCGCCAAAGATGTCTTGCCGCTGCCCGATGCGCCGACGACGGTTAGCCAGTGATGCTCGGCGAGGTCTTCAACCAGCGTGGCGACGAGGCGTTCGCGTCCGAAAAAGAGGTTGGCATCGTTCTCGTCAAAGTAATGCAGTCCTTTGTAGGGTGGCTCGTTGTCGAAAGATGCAGGAGGAAGGATGAAAGACAAAGCAACGCCAAGTCGCATAAGTTTTTCTTCATCTTTCATGCCAAGCGTTCTGCTTTCATCTTTGGCGAGTTGCTCGTAAAGCCCGAGCGTTTGCTCCGATGGTTCAACACCCAAATCCGTTTTGAGCGTGGTAAGGCATCGCCCAAAAACCTCTGCCACCTGGGAACGATTGCCGAGCGCGTTGTGCGCGATCATCATCGCGCGATACGCTGGCTCCGGCGAATGTCCCAAGGTGATCCAGCGTTCTGCCCACGTTAAGGTTTCTTTCCAACGTTGCTCGCCGCACAACTGCTCCAACAATCGCTCCACCTGTTGCTCGAACAGCGCGCGCAATCGCTCGCGTTCCACAGTTACCCACTCGTCGTAGAAATCGGGCAGGAGCTCGCCGCGATACACATCGAGGGAGCGCATCAAATCGTCGGTGGACCGGTTGGCTTCTATTTCTTCGAGGCGCGCAACATCGAGCCAGTAGTTGCAGTGCGGATCAATGCCAATGGAGAGGTCATCGCTGAGGAGCAGGTCGGAATAAGGATCGAGGATTTTGCGGAGACGCCATAGTTCTTGGCGCAGACTGCGGCGCGCGTTCGTTTCGCTCTTGTCGGGCCAGAACAGCCCGGCGAGTTTTTCGCGGCGATGAGAGCAAGCGCGATGGACGAGCAAATAAGCGAGGAGGGATTGCGCGAGGCGCGACGGAATGACCACCGGTGCGTCGTTCACGCGCACCTCAAACTGACCCAAGAGTCGGATTTCAAGCACGGCTTGCCTCCTTGCCAGGGCAACCAACAGACTCAGGTAACAGTTAANNGGACAAATTTGCAATGGATTCGCTTCGCTCACTACAAGATTTGTCCAACATTCCAAAGGAGGAGAAAATGTTAGACCCGAATTCGTCGCTCAAACTGGACCGACGAGAATTTCTGCGAATCATCGGCGCGGGTGCCGCACTCACAGGAGTCGGCGCAATCCTTCAAGCGTGCGCGCCTGCGCCCACGCCGACGGCGGTGCCGACGCCCGTTCCGCCGACCGCGGCACCAACCGTTACTCCGCCCATGTACGCAAGAGTAACGGTCACCATGAGCAAGCTAGACAAGTTCGATGAGGGAGGCCCCCTCTGGCGAGAGCGTGTGCTCCCGAATCTACTGAAAGCGGAAGGATTCAGGGGCGTCCTTGTGCTGAATGACCGCAAAACCGGCAAGGGCTACACAATTACACTCTGGACAACGGAAGCCGCTATGAAGGCACTCGAGACCAGTGGCGCTTACACACAGGCAGTCTCCGTGTTCAAAGACTTTTTTACCGCGCCGCCTACGATGGAACTCTACGAGGTCTTCCTTCAAGCATAAGCGGCACCCGAATCCACCGCCAACATCTGTGCCAAGAACCGAAGCCAACATTCCATTGATGCAAATGACCCCACCCTTTGCTTTGCAAGGCAGGGTGGGGTTATTCATTTGCTGGAGCGGTTGGCAAGAAATGTCATCCTCGCAAGGCAAGAAATGTCATACCTTGCGTCGCTGAATCTGCTAAAGTGACGGCAGAGATCAGGGCAACTTGAAAATCCAAGAATTCTCCTGATCGAGGAGGAGAAAATGAACATTCAACGTTTCTTTGGTATCACCGTGGCAATCTCACTGATTCTCGTTGCCATCCTCACTGTGCGTCTGGGAGTTGCCACGTCGGATGTGGTTGCGAGCGGGCGCGACCTGTCGGACTATGCCCTTCGGCATCCCGACGCGCGCATTGTGATCCCGTCGGCTCCCGACCTGTCTGACTATGCGCTCCGACACCCGGATGCCCGCGTGGTGGTTCCGTCGGCTCCCGATCTATCGGACTATGCGCTGCGCCATCCTGATGCGAGAATTGTGGTGGAACCTATCTCGGATTTGTCCGACTAGGCATTGCGGCACCCGGAGTTGATGCATCCTGCCGCCCAGGACTTGTCGGACTAGTACTTGCGACACCGGGACGAGTTCAGCAACAAGTAGCCGAGCCATGTCCGTTCGAGTAGTACATCAAAGAGAGGCGAGCGCATCCGCGGTAGAAGCGGTGTGACTCGCCCCTCAAAATTCCCAAGTGATCCTGAAACCTTGAAATCACCTTTTCGTGGCATTTATTGACCTTACAATCATACGTGGTATACTGGCATCATAACAAAACCTAAAAATGGCGTGATACAAATGCCAACTCAAAAAGCCACTAGTTGTGCAAACAGCAACATCGCATTCGTCAAGTAGACAATTAGACAACATCCTGCCCATTACCTTGACCACGCGGTTGGTTGTAGGGGAGTTGATCGAGTCAAAGGCTACAAACACAGGAAAATGCATCAGGCAATCAACCTGGTGCGTGTTTCTTTCCGAGTAGACTAAAAAAAACAGAGGCGAGCACGAGACTTGCCTCTGNNTCCATCTCGACCCAGTGTTCTGCGAGTTTGCCATCGGCGATGCGAAAGATGTCGATGAAAGACCAGGTTGCCGATTTGCCTGTGGGCGGCATGCCCATGAACGGCCCCGTATTTGTGCCGCGCAAAGTCATCCGCGTGACAACCTTGTCGCCTTCTGCGATCATGTCTTCCAAGATCGCATACACATCTGGAAAGGCGGCGAATTGCATATTGAAAAACCGTCGTGTGCCTTCGATGCCTTGCCCCGCCCCAGGATGGAGGGCGTGATCGACATAATCGGGGCTGCATAGCGCGAGTGCCGCATCCAGCTTCTTTTGATTCATGAATTCGTGATTCGTGCGAACGAGCGCTTTGTTTTGTTCGGTTGACATTTTTATCCCCTTGGGATTTTTATTTCGCGGCAATGCTCTGAAGCGTTCCGCGATTTGGGTTTGTGATTTTGTTTTTGATTGGTCTGAACGAACGCGATGTTCAATACCAATCGGCATACCGACCAACCCAGCAATGGCAAGAAAGTTCGGACCCTGGGTAATTCACGTCAGTTCAGAATAAGAAACCAATTGTCATTTCGACGAGCGGAGCGAGGAGAAATCTTGAACTTCCATTCGGAAATGAGATACTTGGCGTCGCTCCGTATAAAATGACAATGATTCATAACCAGACTTGTCCCGAACTTGCGTCAATTGGCATGCGTGTGACCATTGGCGAGGTAAGCGTCGATCAGTTCATTCGGATGATAGTTGCTGAACTCTTTTTGTAACTGTGCTACATTTTGCTTCCACTGTGGCTCGCGTAGAATCCGCTCTGCCGCTCGACGAATATCAGTGGGTTTGGGGTTTTCGGTGCGCAGATCAATGCCGACTCTAAAGTAATCTACGTGCGCGTTGATATCGTTCTTGCCTTCTCGGACGCCAGCCCCCAGCACCGGAACCCCATTGCTAAGACTAAGCAGAATGCTCCCGTAGCCGCCATTGCAAATGAACAGATCGGTGTGCTTGAGGATATAGTCAAAGTCGATGTAATCCTCGATGATGATATTGTCCTGTGGATAGGACTGGCGCAACTCTTCGGTCTTGCTATAGTTGGTGGCGACGATCAGTAGCGCGCCGGTATCCTTCAGTGCCTCCAGCGCTGGCACGATTAGCTTGCCCGGATCCTTGTTGTCCATAGTGCCTTGCGAGATGAGAATCACTCGTTTGTACTTGTCGAGTTTCTCCGGTTGGGAAAAGTTTGTCGCGGTGCCCACTCGGTACGGAAGCAGAGGTCCGACGAACTTGACCTTGGGGTTAGAATCGCGCCGAGGGTACTCCAAGCCCGGCACTCCATTCTGGAACAGCACATCTGGGCTACGATAGGGAATATCAAAGAGCGATCCTTCGAGGGGTGCCAGCCCGTGGGCAGCTAGAATGCCATTGTACACACTCTTGCCATCACTCATCACCATTCGCTCCATCATCGCCCGCATCCCTTGGTGGACGAGTCTGCCCATCGTTGTGCTGGCTGGCTTCAAGCCCACAAAGTTCGGCGGAATATCCTTCGCGGTTTCCATCGAAGGTGTGATTCCAAAGGCACACACCCGCTTGCCCAGCTTCTCCTTAATCAACTTCATGGCGTAAAAACCAGCATCGCAGAAGAGTATGTCGAAAGGGAACGACGCATCAATCTCCCGCACGTCTTGAAAAAAATTATCGGTGTTGCTAACAAAGATGTGTTTGGCTTCAAAGCGGATGAGCGCCGGACCGCGCAGTTTCGCGCGCTCGGGCAACAATTCGCCGATATTTTGCGGGTTGATTGCAGTGGCTCGCCGGAAGGGCAAGTACGGGATGCCGAGCCGTTCCAACTGGGCGGCATAACTTGGACCGGCGTACCAGCGAACATCATGACCGGCGGCTTTGAGGTGCATCGCAACGCCGGTGAGCGGGTTAAAATGACCATCGAAAGGCATGGTAGCGAACAATATTTTCATGAGAATGTCTCCTTTTTGCTGATGAATGGATTCGCGTTTTATCTAGTCTGGGTGACGAGAGGGTAGCTTTGCGTCGAGCGGATCAATTCCATTCCTTTGAACTCGATTATGACATAGCGCTGACCGATCGTCATCCGTACAAACACTTATTCGCATACGTATTGCCATAGGCAACAAAAAAGTAACTGCTCAGCCTGTCATTCTGAGCAGAGCGAAGAATCCCGTTTCCGCTACAACGAGATGCTTCACTTCGTTCAGCATGACATGCAGGGGTGAGCAGTTACACAAAAAAGCGGTTGCCCTCAACGGACGACCGCACGAACGAGCAGGATTATTTCTTTGGCTGGGCCAACGCGTTTTCTGTTGCCCAACGCGCCACTTGAGTCCGATTCGTGAAATCGAGTTTGGCGAGAATATTGGCGACGTGTTTTTCAACAGTACGTTTGCTTAACACCAGTTGATCGGCAATGTCCATATTCGATTTGCCGTCGGCGATGAGCACGACGATTTCCAATTCGCGCGCCGAAAGTCCAGCGGTAGACTTGGGGAGCGGTTTCTCTTCGACTGGCGATAAACTCAGCGCATATTCGATGGCTTGCTCCATCGACCAATTTTGAATTTCCAATTGGGCGTCTTGCTGTTGCTGGGACGATAACTGTTTCTGAATCGCCGATTCGACGCTTGCATATTCCATCCGTTCACCCGCCCAGATGGCGCTTGCTTCTTTTGCGCCCAGCTTGGCAGTGTATGCCAGCAAGCGTGCCGCTGGATCGAATTTTTTTTGCTGAACGGCGATTGCCGCGAAACCAGTCAGGCATTCCACCATTCCAGGTTGGTTTCTTAACTCTTGTTGTCTCTGGATGGTTTGCTTGAACAAATCAGCCGCGTGATCGATTTCATTTTGATGCAAAACGGTATACGCGAGATTGTGCATGGTCCCTGCGACTTCGCGCTTGGAATCGATTTCTTGATAGAGAGCTAGACTCTTTTCGTAATTGAATCGGGCGCGCGAATAATTTCCCTCGCATCGTTCCAAATCGCCCAGATAGTTGAGCGCCAATGCGATACGAATGGGATCGTTCAGTTGCTCAACGATTTGCAGACCTTCTGCCAACAATTTATGAGCCGTTTCAAATCGTCCCAAGGAGATGGCATTATTCCCTTGATGGATAAGAGACATGCCTAAACCAAATGGATGGTTCATTGTCCGGATCAGATTCAATCCGCGCTCGCCATATTCATAGGCAGTGACATGATCGGCGATTGACCTCGCGCCGCCAGACACGCCGCCATATGCCATTGCCAACATGAGCTTGTCATCTTCGCCCGCTTTTTCACACACCTCAGCGGCTTGCTTGCCATACTCGATAGCCAGTTTTGCATTGCTGAGCATTGCCGCTAGAAAAGAAATATTCATTGCGACGTGCGCTTGCAAACGGGCTGGGGCGGATTCATCGCGCTGTTCCCAAATGCGCAACGACCAATCTAAACCCTCGGTTACATAGCCGCGCCCCGACCAAAATTCATACAAGGCGACAGCGAGTCGTAAAGCCAATTCAGATTGGTGACTCTCCAATGCCCATTCAAGTGCAGAGCGGAAATTATCTTGCTCGCGTTCAAACCAGCCAAACCACAATTTTTGATAGGGTCCGTATACTTTGGACGTAGCATCTTCTGCGAGGGTGACAAAATGTCCAAGGAAACGATCACGCAATTGTCTTGCTTCCGCCGCCGCATCCAATCTCTCTTGGGCATATTGCCGAATCGTTTCCAGAAAATGATACCGCGCCGCGCCACTGCTCAACGTTTCAGCGACGATGAGCGATTTGTTCACGAGCGCGAAAAGCGTCTCGGTGATTTGTTCGCGCGCGAGTGCGTCATCGGCGCACACGGCTTCAACCACGTCGATGGTACAGCCGCCTACAAACACAGCTAGCCGCCGAAACAAAATCTGCTCCAATGATGAGAGCAAATCGAAACTCCAGTCGATGGCAGCGCGCAATGTATGATGGTGCGCTGCCGTATTGCGCGATGAAGCTGTCAGTAACGCAAAACGATCGCCAAGCCGCGCGGCGATTTGCTCAAGCGACAAGACATTCACACGCGCGCACGCGAGTTCAATCGCGAGTGGAATCCCATCGAGTCGCCGGCAAATCTCGGCAACAATGGAGGCATTGTCGTCGGTCAATGCAAAACTGGGAAGCACTTGGCGCGCGCGTTCGACAAAGAGATGAATCGCATCAAACTGTTCGATAAAAGCAACTTGATCGGAAGGAGGTAAAGCCAGGGGAGAAACCGGGTAAAGCATCTCACCCGTCACGGCGAGCGGCTCACGGCTGGTCGCAATCACGCGCACGTCTGCCGCATCACGCAAAATATTCTGAACCAGTTCCGCACACGCGGTCAGTAAATGCTCACAGTTGTCGAGCACGAGCAACATTTCCTTGTCGCACAGGAAATCGACAAGCGCATCGGTGGGCGCATTCCCTGTTTGTTGGACAGGGTTCAGTGTTTTTACGACGGCTTGTGGAACGAGCGCTGCTTCGGTCAGCGGCGCAAGATCGACCCAGCATACGCCATCGGCAAAATCGTTCGCGAGGTCAGTGGCAACGCGCAAAGCCAGGCGGGTCTTGCCGCACCCGCCTGTGCCCGTGAGCGTAATCAGATGATTATTGGCAATGAGTTGTCTGGTCTCAACCCGCTCACGTTCCCGTCCGATGAACGAAGTCAATTCGTGTGGTAAGTTAAAGGCAGTGGAGTTTGCTTGTTTTGACATTGTCGGATGTGAGTATAGAGATATTGCCAAGCGATGTCAATGCCGATTTTCATTCGGTGGGTTGCGTGGTATACTGACATCAGAATACTTGCCGAGGTGATGCCAAACAAATGTTTCAAAAAACCACTGCAAACAGTTGTTCGAATATAGCTTTTATCAAGTACTGGGGCAATCGCGACGCCGCGCAGCGCGTGCCGCTGAACGATTCGGTCTCGATGAATCTCGATCACGCGACGACGACGACGACCGTCGCGTTCGATGCCGCGCTGAACGACGATCAGGTGATGATCGGCGATCAAGCAGCCGGGGACGCCGCGCGCGCGCGCGTGGTCGCGCACCTCGACCGCGTGCGCGCGCGGGCAAAGATCGAAACAAAAGCGCGCGTCGTATCGCGCAACGATTTTCCGATGGGAACGGGCATCGCGTCGAGCGCGAGCGCGTTCGCCGCGCTCTCGCTTGCCGCGACCCGCGCGGCGGGGCTTGAACTGAGCGAACGCGAGTTGTCTATGCTGGCGCGGCGCGCCTCCGGTTCCGCCTGTCGTTCGATTCCGGCTGGGTTTGTCGAGTGGATCGCCGGCTCAAGCGACGCCGATTCGTACGCCGTGAGCATCGCGCCGCCGGAACACTGGGAGTTGCGCGACGTGATCGCGATCGTCAGCGTCGAAGAGAAGAAGATTGGCTCGTACGAGGGGCACGCCGCCGCGCAGTCCAGCCACTTTCTCGCCGAACGGCTGAAGGCATTGCCGACGCGTTTTCATCGCGTTCGCCACGCGATCTTTGCCAAAGACCTGGCGCTCTTGGGACCCGCCATCGAAGAGGATGCGCTCGAACTGCACTTGATCGCCATGACCTCTGCGCCGCCAATTTACTACTGGTCGCCCGGGATGGTGCGCGTGATTCAAGCCGCGCAGGAGTGGCGCGGCAATGGGCTTGCCGTTTATTTTACGCTCGACGCCGGACCCAACGTGCATCTGATTTGTGAAGCGAAAGACGCCGACCAAATTGCTGCGCTGGCGCGCCAAGTCGAAGGCGTGCAGCAAGTTATCGTCAACGCGCCGGGCGGCGCGGCGCGCACGATTGACGAGCATCTGTTTTGACAAGATACCAGGTTTCTCTGCCCCTCCGCTCCCCGCTCCGCTTCGCTTCGGGGGCAGGTGTCGCTCCGGGGTGCTTTGCAAGAAACCTGGTATCTGCTGTCGGTCTACAAACTTGTCCCCATCATTTTCGGTCCCGTCGGCTTGGGGCTGCCGCCGATCGGTTCAACCGTGATGCCAATGCCTTGGTACTCCTTGAGCGGCTTGGGCGAATGAATCAGCAGCCAGCCGTTCCCCCGCTCGTCCACGGTGAATGTGCCGCCGCTCGTGCGGTCGCCGTTCGGATCAATCAACCAGACTTGGTACACTTTGCCCAGCGCCAACGCGGGCAGATCGTCCACAAACAGCGCGAGCGTCGTTTCGGCCGGTGATCCATACAATCGTCCGGCAGCGCGCTCTGCAACTTGCGTTCCCTGCAGATGCTGGGGCGTGCCATCGGCGTACGCCACCACCGCCATGAACTCGCGCTGGCGCGTCAGTTCGGCGATCAATTTCTGACTCGTCGCGGCTTGTTGCGACATTTGGACTTGCAGCGACGCGTTCCAGACGCCCAACGCGACAAGCAGGACGAGCGCGACTGCCGCAAATGCCGGCGCGCGGAAAAGTGTAGAGAGGAAAGAGGAAAGAGGAGAGCGGAAAGATGGTGTTGGCGTGGGTTGCGGTTTGGCTTGCGGCAAAACGGCGGCAAGCACACGATACTTTAACTCCGCCGGCGGCTCGACTTGCGGAACCGCGTACGGCAACAACTCGACCACCGGGCGATACGCTGCGACGAGTCGCGCGCAATTCGCGCAGCGCGCCAGATGCGCCTCGATGCGCGCGCGGTCTTTTTCGTCCACCGCGTCTAACGCATACGCCGGAATCAGTTCTTCAAGTTCTTGACAGAGCGTCATTGCACCAACATCTCTTTCCATTTATCCTACGCAAAGCATCGGCTTTTAGATTTATTTAACAGTTTGGAGGTTGGAAGTTGGAGGTTAGAGGTTGGAAAGACGTCTTTGTTTGCCAACCGGGTTCTAACTTCCAATCTCTAACCTCCAATCTCTAATCTCTAATCTCCAATCTCNNCCACAGTTGCCATCGCGTCTTCATCTTCCGACGCGGCGGGGCGGACGCGCCGGCGGCGCAGTTCGTCAATCGCGTGATGGTGCGCGATGCCGATGAGCCACGCCGAGAACTTGCCGCGTGACGCGTCATAGTCCCTGGCGCGCTTCCACACCTTGACGAAGACTTCTTGCACCGTTTCTTCTGCTGCCGCGCGGTCGTTGAGCATTTTGTGCGCGAGCGAAAAAACGAGGCGGGCGTAACGCTCGTAGAGCGCCGTCATCGCCCACCCTTCGCCCTGGATCAGCGCGGAAATTAGTTGGTCGTCAGTCAATGCAGCAGGCATGTTTCAATTTTCGATTTGCGATTTCTGATTTTCGATTTTAGAGTCAGATTGCCCTGGCATGTACAGTTGGCACATTGGCTCATTGGGTAATTGGCTCATTGAGCGCTAATGCCGCTTCCCACGCCTTGTACGAACTCCGCACCAACGGACCCGACGCAACGTACGTGAAGCCGAGATTCATTCCTTCCGCGCGATAGCACGCGAACTGTTCCGGCGTCACGTACTCGACGAGCGGGACATGCCGCTTGGCGCGCGTCGGCTGGAGGTACTGACCGATCGCCAACAGGTCAACACTTGCCGCGCGCAGGTCGCGCATCGTTTCGATCACTTCGTCCGGCGTTTCGCCCATGCCGACGAGGAGCGAAGTCTTGGTTCGCATGGTTGGATCAAGTTCTTTTGCCATTCGCAAAACGGCGAGCGTCTGAGCGTAACCCGCGCGCCGGTCGCGGACGACGTGCGTCAACCGCCGCACCGTCTCGATGTTCTGCCCAAAGACATCGGGCTTGGCTTCCACAACCTGCTGCACGCTCGACCGGCTGCCGCGAAAATCAGATGTGAGCACTTCGACTTTGGTGCGCGGCGATTTCGTTTTGATCTGGCGGATCGTCTCGGCGAAGATGCCGGCGCCGCCGTCCGGCAAATCGTCACGATCCACCGACGTGACCACGACGTAATTCAATTCCAATTCGGCAATCGCGTTCGCCACGCGCTGGGGCTCTTCCGTGTCCACGACGCCGCGCGGGTTGCCGGTGGTCACCGCGCAAAAGCGGCATGCGCGCGTGCACACGTCGCCCAGAATCATGATCGTCGCGGTGCCCGCGCCCCAGCACTCGCCGATGTTTGGACAGAGCGCGGATTCGCAAACGGTGTGCAGTTGCAAGCCGCGCACGAGTCCTTTCAAGTGTGTATATTTTTCGCCAATCGGCGCGCGCACGCGAATCCAATCCGGGTGACGCGGGCGAGATACTACCTCAATCATTTCTCACCTAAGTTCAAACTCCAGCTCATATTGACGCGCATCGCTGTTCTGTCCAATGGTTACGCCTTGCAGATTTTCGATATTCACAACTGCGCCGAACTTGATGAATATCTCAAAGAAGTGTTCATAGTGGCGCCCCCAATAAATCAGAGCGCACGACATCGGCGCGCCTTTGCCGCCGTTTTTGCCATCCACCAGAAAACGCAGCCGGGTATCGTAGAGAAAGCAGATTGCGACTGCCTTACCGTACACATATTTTTTCCAGTGACCGGTGTTAGTCGCCACAGGGACGAGCGCAATGACTTCTGAATTGTAGAGACGATGCGCCTCTTCGCATTTCCGAAGCCAGTCCTTGATGGACGTGCCGTGTTTGCGGTCGAGTCCATAGGGCGGATTGACGTAGATAGTCGCAAAATTCCAAGACTCTGCAAGTCCGTCATGCGCCGGTAGGCAATACTCGACTTGCGCGTTGACCAGGGAATGATGATTCGAGCATGGGTCCAACTGAATCGCCCCACCGAAAAACTCGCGCACGGCTTGGACGTATTTGAGGGGCGTACCCCAATCCTTGTTTTGAGTAATGACTTGACGTCCCGCGGTCATAATGAATGAATCGCCTGCCAATCTTTATCGTGGAGTTGAGCGAGTTGTCGGCGCAATTTCCGCATTGAGCCATGCCGGGGTGTTATCACATCGAACCATCTCTCAATCCGCGCCCCGTTGTTCTCAAAGTAAGTTTGGAGTACCTGATCAGCGGCAAACGCCATAAGTACTTTGGTAAACTGGTTCTTCTTCTTTTCAGCCGTGTAACTTGCCAAGAATGCCCTCCGTGCGGGTTTCAACAAGGGCGTGGGTTTGAGCAACAATTCGGTGATGAACTCGGCTAGCCCATCGTCAGATAGGAAAAGGAGCCAGTCATACGATTGAGCCAAAACCTTGAGTTCCTTGTTGTGATTATCCGATGCGAACCAGTTGCCGTGATTGCTGACCACCCCGACGGTTAAGATAAAATCGCGGAGCAGTTCTGGATCGCCGGAAGCCACAATCTCAGTCATCAATTCCGCATAGGGCTTGGAGTAGATTGTTTGGTCGGGTTTGAAGATCAGTCCCCGTAGCTCGCCAGTTGCGGTTCGTGTTTTGTGAAGCGCAGATACTGCTTTGGCGACATACGCCCCCTGTTTCGCTTTCTCGATAGTTTGTGGCCCCTTTCGGGTTCCCTCTTCGATGCCAACGCGCTTACATTCGAACATGGCATACGGTTTAGCATGTTGCTCCACCAACGCGATGTGTAATCCGCGTACATCCTCTGAAACCAGAGTGGCGACCAGTCGCGCGTGCGCGCCATTTGCGACAACGCACGCATTTCGCAGAACCCGATCGGTCGTCAGTAACACAGCCCCGGTTTGGCGCAACCCAACAAGCGGGAAGGTCGTTTCATCTACATGGGAAAGAATCCGTCCCGCTGTCACAGATACTCGGGAGGGCGGCAGGGTGAGTACGCTTTTTCTCAGAATCGGATGCAGCGAGTATTCGACGTTGTGCGTGATGTCCGGGTTGCCATACTCTGGCAAAGACTGTTCGATGGCAATGGATTGTTCCAAACCCCATGACTTGAGCAGGTGAAAGGTAATGATCTCAATTAGTGTGCCGAGCGCTCTACCGGCTGCCTTCTTGGCGTCTTGGGTGTAGTGGAAAACCTGGCGCGCCAAAACCTTTTGCAGTTGGTCAACTGATTCGTATGCCATGCCGGTTTCCTTTGCAGTCTGTCGGGTGGAATGGTCTTTCGCTATCTCGCCGGAATCGTCACCTGCAATACATAGCCCAGGTTCGTCGTGCTGCTCGACCAGACGTTGATATAGTAATCCTGCGTCGCCGGCAGTCTGCCAATCCAAGTCGTCGCATCCGCGCGATCCGGAATCAGCATCAGCCCGTCGGCGTCCCACGCCATGACGACCGCTTGGTTTTGCGGCGACGTCACCTTGAGCGTGAGCGTTTGTCCAGCCGACGCTCTGAGCACGTAGCGATCCATCGCATTCGGCGCGAGACTGCCTTGCAGCGTTGTCGTGATGCCGCCGGGCGGAAACGCGATGCGCTGGGATGGCAAATCGAGCGGCGGAATCGTCACTTGCAAGGTGTACGCCGCCGCGGCGTTCGCCTGCGCATTGACCTGGATGAAATAATCCTGGGCCGTCGGCAGATTGCCGCTCGCGCTCGTCGCCTGGGCTTGGTCGGGCACCAGCATCGTGCCATCCGCGCCGTAAATCATCAGCGTCACCCGACCCTGGGACGTCCACGCGATCGCCGACATGATCTGACCCGCCAGCACTCTCAACACATAACGATCAGCCGCGTTCGCGGCGATACTGCCCTGCAGGATTGCCGTTGTGCCACCCGGCGCAAACGCAATGCGCTTGGGCTGCAGGCGCGGGTCGGGTGTCGGCAGAGGCGGAATCGAAACTTGCAGCGCGTACGCCGGCGCGGTATCGCCCCATGCGCGCACGTCAACGATGTAATCCTGGGTCGAAGGCACGGACCCAGAGAAATTCGGCATCCTGACGTGATCGGTTTGCAATACGGTGCCATCCGCGCCAAAGACGATAAGCATCACATTTCCATTCGTCGGCGCGGCGTTCAGCATCAGCGTTTGACCGGCAAACACGCGAATTACCCAGCGCTCCATGCCATTTCTCGCTAGAACGCCTTGGACGGTCGCGCTGGTTGCGCCGGGCGCGAACGAAATGCGTTTGGGCGTCGGCTCGCGGACCTCCGTTGCAAGCGGCGGGATCGTCACCTGCAGCGCATAATTCGCGGCAACTCCTGTTTCAGAACTGATGGTAATGATGTAATCTTGCGTTGCCGGCAGAATCCCACTCCAACTCGCCGTGCCCGCGCCGGACGATTTGAGGACCTGCCCGTCCGCGCCGTTGACCGAAAAGAGCATGTTGGCTTGCGACGATGAGACCTTGATTGTCATCGTCTGACCTGCCAGCGCGCGCAGGATGTAGCGCTCCAGCCCGGACGCGGGGAGATTTCCCTGCACCGCTGCCGTCGTGCTGCCTGCCGCAAAGGAGATGCGTTTGGGCTGCTGTTCCGCGCTGGTCGCGGGGGGCAACAGCGGCGGGGTCGGCGTAGCAGAGGGCGGCAGTGTGGCTGTCGGCGGGGCAAAGGTCGGCGGCGCTGTCCTGGGAGGAATTGCCGACGGCAGCGGTATCGTCGTCGGCGCGGCAAATGGATTACATGCCGCGGCGATGACCGCGAGGAGCATCAAGCCGGCGAAAAAGTGGATGGTTCGCATTGAAATCGCTTTTCTGGCAACCTTGCGAAGGCTGAGCGAACCGCAGCGGAGTCGAAGGAAGCCTTCGCAAGGTGTGCGTGGCTTAGCGCATGTACTTGCCCATGATCTCTTTGATGCCATAGTTCGGCTTGGCGGCTTGCGCGCGCTTGGCGGCATAGCCCTCGTCGTACGTCGGTCGCTCTTCTTGATAGAACAGCCCCAGGTACAGCGTCGCTTCGTCCATCGCGTACTTGATCGCGCTCATCCGATCGCGCGGGTTGTGATCGGCGGGGAGGGGTTTGCTAATCTGCTTGAAATGATCGTACGTATCGTAAAAGGTCACGCAAGGCGAAAGCACTTGCACAAGCGAAAAGCCCTTGTGCTGCATCGCCGCTTTGACCAAATCAACCAATTCTTTAGGACGACTCGAAAAACCGCGCCCGACCCAGGACGCGCCGCTGGCGAGCGCAAACAGCAATGGATTGATCGGCGTTTCGACGGTGCCGTACGGCGACGCCTTGCGTTCCATTCCGACCGGGCTGGTCGGCGACGCTTGCCCTTTCGTCAAGCCATAGATTTCATTATCCATCACGATGTAGGTGATGTCCACGTTGCGCCGGATCGCGTGCGGCACGTGTCCCATGCCGATGCTGAACGCGTCGCCATCGCCGCCGGCGGCGACGACGACGAGTTCCGGATGCGCCATCTTGACGCCGGTCGCCAGCGGCAGCGCGCGTCCGTGCGTGCCGTGCAAGCCGTACGCGTTCACGAACGCCGGAAATCGTCCCGAGCAGCCGATACCGGAAACGACGACCAACTGTTCCGTCGGGATATGCTGTTCCGCGACGGCTTTGTAGAAACTGGCAAGCACGCCAAAATCGCCGCAGCCGGGACACCAGATGGGATGCAGGTCGCTTTTGTAATCGTTCGGCGACAGATTCGCCGGTTCAAATTTGTATGTGATCGGTTCGAGCGTCGTAATCATTTTCCATTATCTCCTGCGCGCGATAACGTAGGCGATTGAAATCGTAGCAACCAGGGCACAAAGCCGACGTCGGCTGGGTCAGACTGCGAGGGCAGTCTTTGCGTTGTTGTTGCTGCGACTTCAAGTCGCCCGCTTACTTCCGCGCCGTCTTCCTCTTCGACGCGACCTTCTTTTTGCGGAGCGCGCGCTTGGGCGCAGCCGGTTTTTTCGTTGGTTTCTTCAACGTCGCGTACACGCGCTTGATCTCCTCGTAAATCTCGCGCGTGGTGAATGGGATGCCGCCGTACTTGCGGAGACTGTCCACCTCGCGCCAGTACTCTGCCTGGATCATGCGCGCGAACTGCCCGGTGTAATTCATTTCCGGCACGATGATCGCCGCGCGGTCTTTGATAAATTCGGCGATCTCGGTGCGCGGCAGCGGATGGATCATTTTGGTGTACAGCGCCGCGACCGGCAGCCCTTCCGCCTCCGCGCGCTCGATGGCTTCGCGCACGGGACCGATCGTCGAGCCCCAGCCGACAATCGAGACCGGCGCGTGCGGATCGCCGAACTGTTCCAACATTCCCCATTTCGCCGCATCGCCCGCCGCCTGACGGATCTTTTTGCCGCGCTTGAACATGTTCTTGGTGTGCATTTCCGGCGTATAATCCGGCTCGCCGGTCGGCAGGTGTTCCAGCCCTTCCGCGACGTACTGCCCGCCCTTCATGCCGGGCAACGACATGGGGGAAACGCCGCTCGCGGTATCTTGGTATCGTTCAAACGCCGCCGCGTCCCTGCCATCCCACAACTGTCGCGGCTCGATGCACACGCGTTTCAGATCGAAGGGCGGGATCGTCTGCACGCGCACCGACATGTCCTGATCGCTCAAGAAAAGCACCGGCGTCTGATATTTCTCGGCGAGGTTGAACGCGTTGATGATCTGATAGAAATTATCTTCGACCGAAACCGGCGCGACGACGATGCGCGGCGCGTCGTCGTTTGCGCCAAAGACCGAGATGCGTAAATCGCCTTGCGAGACTTTGGTCGGCATCCCGGTCGAAGGTCCGGCGCGCTGCACGTCCACGACGACGACCGGAATCTCGGTCATCGTCGCGTGCCCGATCAGTTCGGTCATCAACGCCAAACCCGGACCCGAGGTCGCGGTCATCGCGCGCGTGCCGGTGTACGACGCGCCGATCGCCATCGCGAGCGCCGCCATTTCGTCTTCGGCTTGAATCACCGTGCCGCCGATGCGCGGAAATTCGCCGGCGAGAAATTCCATAATGTCCGTTGCCGGCGTGATCGGATAGCCCGCGTAAAAGCGGCAGCCCGCCGCGATCGCGCCCATCGCCAACGCTTGATTGCCGCTGACGACCAAGCGCTCTTCTTCCTTCGCGCCGGCGCGCGGCGTAAGGTGATACGGCGCGGTCTTGGTCACGTTCTGTTCGATGTACGCGTAGCCGGACTTGAGCGCGAGCAGGTTTTGCTCCAGCATCTCTCGCTTGCGCCCCAACTGCTTTTCGACCACCGCCGTCGCCGTATCAAAGGGCAGACCGAAGAGTTTGACCATCGCGCCGATCGTGATGATGTTGCGCCCGCGCTGAAAGTTGATCGCCTTTGCCAAATCGTTCAGCGGCAAGGGATACTGCGTCACGCCATCCGGCGCGGGTGGATGGCTTTCGTTCGAGTTGTAGATCAGAATGCCGCCGGCGCGAACCAACGCATAATAACGATCAATAGATTCCTGGTCGAACGCGATCAGCATGTCCAGGTCGTCGCCCTGCGACCAGACTTCGTTCGGCGCGATGCGCGCCTGGAACATCACGTGTCCGCCCTTGATTTCAGCGGGGATCGTGCGCGTCGTGTACACTTCCAGTCCGGCGTACGCCGCGATGCGCGCGAACACCTCGCCGGTGGTGACGATACCCCCGGTCGCCGAATCGCCGCCGACGCGCACGGTAAGCGTATTGTTGGGCATTACTACTTCCTCCAAAACAAAGGATGAAAGGTGAAGGATGAAAGATGAAGGGCGAAATTTGACTTTTCCATCTTTCATCCTTCATCTTTGGGTTAGTTCCGGCTGGCGCACGTGCCACATGTTCCACCGCCACACGAACCGCATCCGCCGCTATCGCCGCCCAACGCGCTCACACCTCCGCCGTCGCCATGCGCGAACGCGGCGACCTTTGAGATTTGGCGGGCAACGCGCTGGCTGCGACACTGCGGACAAGTCGTCGGATCGTCAATCTCTTTCATCGAGCGGCGCAGTTCAAACGGCGTATGGCAATCGGCACAGACATATTCATAGTAGGGCATGGTTGCCTCCTATCGAGAGAGTATCCACATTGTACGCGTTTTTGTTGGGTTAGGCAAATGGGGTTTCGAGACACCACACGTACAGCGCCTTCGGACCATGCACGCCAATCGTTAACACCTTTTCGATGTCCGTGGTTCGGCTGGGTCCGGTAATTAGCACCGCGCGCTTGCCGCTTTTGATTTCGGCGAAAACGTCCTGCAGGTCAGCGCGCCGCGCGTCCGGGCGGAGAATCGCCAGGTGCACACGCGGCAGGAGCGAAACGAGTTGCGGCTGCTCGCGCGACGAACGCAAGACGAGCGTGCCCGTCTCGGGCAGCGCCGCGTCCGCGCCCGTGACGCCCAAATCACATTCGGCTAATGTACGCGGCGACGCGTCCGGTGGAACGCTGGTAACGCCGAGCGCGGTGAGCATTTCGGCGACGCCGAGTGCTCGCAGTTCCGGCGTGTCCCACCACGTTGCCTTCTGGATGCTTTCTTTCGCAACCAACTCTTCGAGCGCGATTGGCAACTCGTCTCTGTTTGCGATGCGTCGCGTAACGCCGCCGAGTTTCTCGATTTCCGAGAGCAATCGCGAAATCTCAGCGTCGGCGTCGCCGGTCGCGCGCGGGGCGATGCGCGTGGTTGCCGGCAGCGGCAAGCGCGGAGTGGATTGCAGGGCAGCGCGAATACCGGAAAGGATTTCTGCGCGCGCTTGGTTCATGGTCATCCTCAAGTGCGTGATTGGCGCCGCGCGGCGCACATTCAGATAAACTCTTTTCGAGTGAACACGGCAGGCAACCCTGCCAAGATCAGCAGGACCGTGTTGAAGACGGCATTGAAGTACACCGTGTAGAATAGCGATAGCCCGGTGTCGAGAAGAAACCAAACCGCCAATCCCCAAACCAGACAATTCCACGCCCAGCGTTCTTTTTGGTTGAACGGGTAGCGCGCAATGTAGATCACGAAAACTCCCCAGCCCGCGATCGTCGCGCCCCAGACTCCATAAATCCATTGCTGAAATTGCCTCGCAGTATCGCCGACCGCGTGCGCGCCCCAAAAGGCAGGATCAATCTGACGGTTGAACAGATCAAAGAGCGGTGTTCCGTTAAAGAGCGCCATTGCAACTCCGAAAGCAGTAACCATCGCGCCGACGACAAACAACCACCTTTGCCAGAACAAGAAACTTGACATCGGATCATCTCCTTCGCCACCACGCGCGGAAATCGCTGCGGAACGCCGGGAACGGTCGCGCCATCGTCCAGCGATCGAGCGGCGGCGGTAGCGTGGGCAGCCAATCGCCGCGACGGAATGATGCTTGGAACAAGCGCATCATGCGCGCGCCAAGACGATAGAGCCAGGGCGTGCCGAGCGCCGTTGTGCCAACGCGCGCACCCACGCCCAGAATTGGTGACACCGTCGCGCTTGCAAATTGATCCCCTTCCACGACGCGATGACGCAGATGCAACAATATGTTTGGAATCGGGATTTTGACGGGGCATACGTCGCCGCACGCGCCGCAGAGCGACGACGCGAACGGCAAATCGCCGGCGACCTTGACGCCGAGCAGTTGCGGCGCGACGATCGCGCCAATCGGTCCCAGAAAGATCGCGCCGTACGCAAAACCGCCGACGTGGTTGTAGACCGGGCAGATGTTCGCGCACGCGCCGCAGCGGATGCACGCCAGCGTCTCGCGCGCGATTTCGTCTTGGAGCATCCGGCTGCGCCCATTGTCGAGCAAGACCAAATGAAATTCGCGCGGACCTTCTTCGCCGCCGGGCGTAATCAGGTTGGTGTACGCCGTGATCTTTTGTCCGGTACCGCTGCGCGCCAGCAATTTCAACATCACCGCCAGCCCCTCCCAATCGGGAATCACTTTTTCGATTCCGACGATGGCGACGTGTACCGGCGGCAACGCCGTGCACATGCGTCCGTTGCCTTCGTTCGTCACGATGACGAGCGTGCCGGTCTCGGCGATGAGAAAATTGCCGCCGGAAATTCCCATGTCCGCCGACAAGAATTCCTCGCGCAATTTGCCGCGCGCGATTTCGCAGAGTGTTTGCGGATCGGGCGGCGCGTCCACGCCCAATTTGGCGCGGAAGAGCGCGGCGATGTCTTCCTTCGTCAGGTGCAGCGCGGGCGCGGTCGGATGCGAAGGGCGCTGCCCCGCTAACTGCACGATGTACTCACCTAGGTCGGTTTCGAAGACGGCAATGCCCGCGTCCTGCAGCGCGCGGTTCAGTTCGATCTCCTCGGTTGCCATGCTCTTGGATTTGACGATGCGTTTGACGCGGTGCTGCGCGGCGATCTCCAAAACGATGCGCCGCGCTTCCACGTCATCGCGCGCCCAGTGAACGACGCCGCCGGCTTGCGTCACGCGCGCTTCGACCATGGGCAGATATTCGTCGAGGTGTGTGAGCGCGTGCAGTTTGATGTCGTGCCCGGCTTGGCGCAGTGCCTGCCATTGGTCTTCGCCGACGATTTCGATGGCTTGGGCGCGCTTGGCGAGTGCGGTGCGCGTGCTCTTTTGCGTCGCCGCGATCAAGTGCGGCGAGACGCGTTGTGTGTTCGCGCGAAAATCAATGTGGGGGATTGGCATAGTCTGCTCAAAGCAAAATGTCCCACCATAACGCAACACCGACGACGTCGCTGGGGGACATTTTGCAGATTGGCTACCTTACGTTTTACGCTTTACGTTTTATTGAACAGCATCGCCTGGCGCACTTCGTAGATCGCGCGCGTGATGTCAATGCCGCGCGGGCACGCCTCGACGCAATTGAAGATGCTGCGGCACGTGAACACGCCGCCGCTGTCCGAAAGAATCGCGAGCCGTTCGTCCGCGCCCTGGTCGCGCGAGTCGTAGATGAAACGATGCGCTTGCACGATCGCCGCGGGACCGATGTACTCCTTGTCCGCCCAGAACGTCGGACACGAGGTGGTGCACGCGGCGCAGAGAATGCACGGCGTCGTAAAGTCGAAACGCGCGTGCTGCTCCGCCGATTGGTCGCGCTCTTTCTCCGGCTCGGGGTCGTGGTTGATGAGGTATGGCTTGACTGCGCGGTACTTCGCGAAAAATCCTTCCATGTCCACGACGAGGTCTTTAATGACCGGAAAGCCGCGCAGCGGCTCGACGGTGATGACCTGGCTTTCCTTCAGCGCCTGCTTCATCAGAAACTTGCAGACCAGGCGATTACGTCCGTTGACGAGCATCGCGTCCGAGCCGCAGATGCCGTGCGCGCACGACCGGCGGTACGTCAGCGAGCCGTCGAGATTCCACTTTATATAATTCAGCCCGTCGAGCACGCGATCGGTCGGTTCGATCTCGACCGTGTAATCTTTCCAGTGCGGCTTGGAATCCGCTTCGGGATTAAATCGTTTGACTTGAAATTGAACTTGCAT
>DHFK01000158.1 GCA_002400365.1 Anaerolineales bacterium UBA4826
GCTGGCTACACTCTGCCCCACTATCCCGCGTCGGTTCATTCGGCGACACTCGGCGGCTACCTCGCGTGTCGCGGCTCGGGCGTGCTTTCGACCAAGTACGGCAAAGCGGAAGATATGGTGCTTTCGATGCAGGTCGTTCTGCCGAACGGCGATGTGATTCGCACNNCCCGAGACGCGGCTCTTTCGCGCGATTCTGTTCGACGATTTCGCGCAAGGTCTCGAAGCAGGACGACGAATGATGCTCGATCGACTACAACCGACGGTGATTCGTTTGTACGACGCGCCGAGTACGGTCAAGCAGGTGCAGCGCGTACTCGACGTCAAGATTGACCAGGGCGCGTATATGGTCATCGGTTTCGATGGTTTTCGCGATATAGCGCAAACGCAAGAGAAACGCGCGCTCGACATTTGCCGCGCGCTGAGCGGCAAGGATCTGGGCGAGGACGCGGGCTGGCATTGGTGGAATCATCGCTACGATTTTTACTATCCGAGCAAGGCACTCGATTTTCCGTGGATGTTCGGCACGATGGACACGCTCTGCACGTTCGACAAGATGGAGAATTTGTACTGGACGAAAAAGCGAACGCTCGAAGAGCGATACGCGCAGTACAAACTGCAGTACATCGCACACTTGTCGCACTGGTTTCCCTGGGGCGTGATGGTGTACGACCGCTTTATCATCGAAGAGCCGCCGTGGGATTGGCAAGCCGCGCTCGCGCTTCATAACGAAGTGTGGAACGTCGCGGTGCGAACTTCGATCGCGTGCGGCGGCGTACTGAATGAGCATCACGGCGTCGGTTTGAAATTGGCGCGCTTGATGCGCGAGCAGTACGGTTCCGCGTTCCAGGTTCTGGAAGGATTGAAACACAGTCTCGATCCGCACAACATCTTGAATCCTGGGAAGATGGGGTTTGGTCCAACCCAATGAACAGTCGCGCGGTTGACTGTTCGCTAAACGACGAGGCGAATATTGATGAAAAACCTTCGTGAATACAAAGACCCACTCTACGGCTGCCGCTTTTGTTCGATGTGCAAGCCCGCCGCCGAAGTCGCGAATCTAACCCAACTTGAAAGCCACACAACCCGCGCGCGCGCGATGATGTTGTGGCGCGTCGCCGAAGGAATCGCGGAATGGCGACCGCGCGATGTCGAGTTGCTTTATCAATCCACGCTCGACAGCATCAGCCAGGCGTGGTGCGTCGTGGATTATCCCGTGAGCGAGTACGTGCTTGCCGCGCGCGCGGAGGTGTGCGCGGCGGGACTCGCGCCGCCAGAGGTGCGGCCGTCGTTGTCGCGATTCAACGTCGCGCAGACGATTGCGAAAAGTGATGCGCTATTTCTCGCCTCCGAAGCCGCCGAGTTGGAAAACGAATTGGCAAGCGCGCCCGCCCTGCGCGCGCTCGAACGCGCGGGGGCCAAGCCAAGTGTCGCAACGGTGTTGAGTGGCGCGCTCGCGTACGCGCTCGGCGATGTCCCGCGCGCGACCGAGCAAGCCCAGCAAGTGGTCGAGGCGATTCGGCAGAGCGGCGCGCGCACGATCATCGCCGACGGCGCGCAAACGTTGTGGGCATTGCGCCGCGTTTATCCCGTACTCAATGTCGCGCTGCCTGATGGCGTAATCGTCGCCGCGCTGTCCGAATTTCTCGCAGACGCGATCAAGCAGAAGCAAGTGTCGTTGCCACACGGTCAGCAAAAAATATTCTTTCACGATTGCCGCGCGGCGTCGCTCGTCGCGGACGCGATGGCAACAACCGAAGCGATTCAACCTGGCTATCGCGGCGACGAAGAGACACTCGGCAAAGGCAACGTGTTCTCCGCGCCGCGTCGCGTGCTTGACGCGCTGGGCGCAAGCCGCGTGTACTCGGTGTGGGCGCGCGCGCTGTGCAAGAGTTGCGGCGCGGACGATGGCGTGTGGCTCACGTATCCCAAACTCGCGACAGGACTCGCGCGCCAGCGGCTCGACGAGGCGAAAGGGCTCGGCGCGGAGATGCTGGTCGCCGATTCGTTGTTGTGCGCGGCGCATTTGAAACGCGTGGCACGCGAGGCTGATATCCAAGTGTCCTGGCTACCCGAGTTGGTTACACCCTGAACGGACAGCAGGGACAAGCAGGGGATTGTATCTGATGTCCTATCTCGAGATCAATGGCATTGATTTGTGGTACGAGCGCGCAGGACAGGGCCGCCCAGTGATCTTCCTTCATGCCTTTGCTGTATCGGGTGCAATGTGGTTCGGTCAGGTATCTGCCCTGACCGCTGCTGGCTGGGACGTGGTTTGGATCGATCAGCGCGGGCATGGCAAATCGTCGGCGCCTTCTGGCGCATATACTGTTTCCCAAATGGCGGCGGATGTTCATCAACTCGTTGAGCGTCTAAAACTGGGCAGAGTCTGCCTTGTTGGGTTGTCTATGGGCGGCCGCGTCGCCATGCGGTTTGCGCTTGATTATCCAGATGAGATTGCTGCATTGGTGTTGGTGAGTAGCAAATCAGAGCCCGCGCTCGAAGCCAAGGATGACTTGGAAGACCTGATCAAAAAAGTAGAGCAAGGTCAGATCGCATGGGCGATTGAGGAATGGTACAAGCGGCCCAGCTACCATCGTTTGGCTGCTGCTGCGCCCGATCTGGTGGCTAGGTTGAAAGCAGAATGGCGTGAGAAATCGGGAAACGGATTCGTTGGCGCCGCTCGCGCCATCATCGAAATGGATCCGATGACCAATCGGCTTTCCGAAATCAAGGCTCCAACTCTGGCGTTGGCTGGAGAACTCGATCCACTATGCCATCCGTACGTTGCGTTGTATGAACGCTCTATCCCGCGGTGTCAAGGGAACATTGCGCAAGCATCAGGTCACTTTGTGAACGTGGAACAACCAGACCGTTTTAACAACCTGCTGCTGGCGTTTCTGAGTCAGACTGGATGAATTCAGCGCATGCAAATATGGCTCGGGGAGAAAAATCATGCTGCAATCACCGATGTTGGCAATTAAAGGCGCGCAGATAGTCATCGAGTGCGCTGGTATTACGACAAGCAAAAATGTTCTTATCTTTTGCGACAAAGATCGCTGGCTCGAAGGGGAAGCACTTGCTGGAGTGTGCAATGCCGTTGGAGCAAGACCGCTACTTGTGGATTTGTCGATCGAAGCCGCGTGGTATTACGCCAATCTCAAACGTCCCAAGTTGCCTGCCCATCTCGTCGCCGCGATGAACGCAAGCGATTTTACGCTTGCCGCCGCAGATAACGAGTTCTGCCACATGATCGGTCACACCGATGACTGCCGCGCGGCGCAGAATCGTGGAATGCGCTGGGTGTCGGTGGAAGATTACATGTGCGAATGGAAAACCGATATGGCGGACATTGATCGGTTTATCGCGCGCACGCATCGTATCACCGAGATGCTTTCGAATTGCAGGACGGTGCGCGTGACCACCGCGCGTGGTACCGACCTCTCCGCGCAAGCCAAACCAGGTCGCGTCGCGATTTCATTCGTGCCCAAAGGCGGCAAGAAAGGCGAAATCGTTCCGAACTATGCCGAGAGCGCGATGGTGCCGCTCGAATGGAGCGCAGAAGGGCGCGCCGTGATTGATGGTGTCATCATCGGCTTGGGTGAGATGCGAAGCGATCCTGTGGCGTGGGATGTTTCCAAAGGAAGAATCGTTGGAGTGAACGGCGGCGCGAACGCGGA
>DHFK01000162.1:0-3999 GCA_002400365.1 Anaerolineales bacterium UBA4826
CGGCAAGTTTCTGATGAATACCGAGTCCGCCATCTTGTGTGACGAATGTAACGGCGACGCAACCTTCGAGGCGACCAAGGCGTATTACGTGGCGCAGACGTATTCGGTTGCCCTTGCGCATGGACTCGTCGGTAATATGTGGTACAGCGTTCTGGGTTGGCGCAACTCGGGCTTGCTCAATGCCGATCTGTCGCCGCGTCCCGCCTACATCGCATTTCAGGTCTCCCGTAACGAGTTGCTCAATAGTCGTTCTGAAGGAACCCTGACTCCTGCGGACGTTGGGGGGAGTGCTCTGGTCAAGGGATTTAAATTCAATCGCGGCGATCGCCGGATCTGGGTCCTGTGGTCGCTGGATGGCGATCCACATTCCATCACGCCGAACCTTGGGACTCCACTTGCAGTGATGGATGCCTTGGGCAGTGCAATCACGCCTGCCCACACCATGACGGTTGATGTGAATCCGGTCTATCTGGAATGGGGACCATGAAACAGATTTGCTGGCTTGTCCTCGGCGGTGTCTGCATCGGCTTGATGGCCGCCTGCGCGCCTCCGTCGGAGGCGACGCCTGGGGCTACGTTGACGCCATCTTCTGCTTTGCCATTGCTTACGCCGACATTGTCGCTTGGGCCGATTCACACAGCTACGACTGTACCGTCTGCAACGGCGTCGCCGGCGCCGACTGCGACGTCTCTTACAGCCATGCCGGCGACCGCGTCGCCGGCACCGACCTTGAAAGTCGTACCTACCACAAAGCCTACCCCATTTATCCCTGCGACGCCAATCTTTGGGGTGGGTATGGAGGTTATTGGCGCAGGGGGCGGATTGGACTTGGTCAGCCAAGCCGGGGCACATTGGGTCAGAAGCAACCAACCTGTCGCTTGGGCTGAAGTTGAGCCAACGGAGGGCGCGCGCAACTGGAGTGCGCTGGCGAATCTGGAAGAGGAATTCCGCAATGCTTCGAGTCGCGGTATGCAGGTCATTCAAGTTGTTCGGGTTACCCCTGCTTGGGCGCAAAAGATCCCGGGCGCAACTTGCAGCGCGATCAAGCCGGAGAAGTTGGGAGCATTTGCCGCGTTTATGCGCGATTTGGTTGCGCGCTATAGCGTTGCGCCGTACAGGGTCAAGCACTGGGAAATCTGGAACGAGCCAGATATAGACCCGTCGCTCGTGCTGCCCACGAGTGATTGGGGTTGTTGGGGAGATGCGGCGGACGCATACTACGGTGGTGGCTATTATGCCCAAATGCTGAAACTTGTGTATCCCCAGATCAAAACGGTTGATCCGCAGGCGCGCGTGTTGGTGGGAGGGCTGCTGCTGGATTGCGATCCAAGGCGACCGCCTCAGGGGAAAGACTGCAAACCGGCTCGATTCCTTGAGGGTATTCTGCGCAATAACGGCGCGCCCTTTTTCGATGGCGTGAGTTTCCATGGCTATGACTATTATGGCGCTTGGGGCACCTACGGAAACTCGAACTGGAACAGTTTTTGGAATACCAGCGGCCCGATCGTGATCGCCAAGACGCGCTTTATCAAGGAACTCTTGGCGCAATATGGCGCGACGGGCAAAATGCTATTGAATACAGAGTCGGCGTTGATCTGCGCGTACTCCGAGCCGGAATGTCAGACGCCGGAATTTCAGACAACCAAAGCGTATTTCGTGGCGCAGCTGTACGCGGCGGCGGTAGCCGAAGGCCTGGATGTCAGCATGTGGTACAGCGTTTTGGGTTGGCGCGCCTCCGGTCTAGTCAATGCCGCCGATCATGCCCCGTTGCCTGCCTTGGACGCCTATCGCTTTGCGGTCAAGGAACTCCGTGGGGCGCGTTTTCTGCGTGAGCTGAAAGATTATCCCGGTGTCCGAGTGTATGAGTATGAAACAGACAGCCGGCGCGTGTGGCTACTTTGGTCGTTAGATGGAGCGGAGCATTCAATTCGCTTTCCCGTGTTGCCCCACGCGGTCTTCGATGTATCTGGACGAGTCATCAAGCCGGATGACCCGTTACGGGTGACGGTGGGACCGTGTTACGTAGAATGGGAAAAGTGACAAGCCGCTCAAATGGTTACACGTGTTCTTGGTAAATGGGGATGGTTTCTTTATCTCGGTGGCGCAAGTTTCGTCACATTCGTTGCGTTTGCCCAATGGGCGTATGATGATCCTTTTATCACTTATCGCTACGCCGACAACCTCGTGCGTGGCTTGGGGTTCGTTTACAACCCAACGGAACGTGTTCTAAGTACCACTGCGCCGTTGTTTACGATTTTGCTCGCCGCCTTGGGGAGGGTGTGGAACGACATCCCGGGCTGGGCCAATCTGATCAGTGCGTTCAGTCTGTCGCTGGGCGCGCTTTTTATTTGGGACCTTGCCCAGACGTGGGAGACTCCCTGGGCGGGGTGGGCTGGTTTGATACTCTATCCCACCTTTACCCTCTTGCTCAGCACGATTGGCTCGGAAGCCCTCCTTAGTCTCGCGCTGTGCCTGGGCGCGTTCGCGTTCTACGCGCGCAACCAATCTCATCGGACCGCGCTCTGCGCCGCGCTGGCAATTCTCGTCCGTCCCGATGCGGCCCTGGTGACTGTCGTGCTCGCGGCGCATTTTCTGGCTCGCGGACGTCGTCCGATCGCTTGGACGGCGATCGCGTTGTTTGCGGGAATACTCTTGCCCTGGTTCATCTTTGCGGCGTGGTACTTTGGCTCCCCCTTGCCGGCAACGTTACTGGTAAAGCAACAGCAAGGCGCGATGGCGATCAGCACACGCTTTGCCCCGGGACTGATCGCCATTTGGCAAGACTTTATGACGTCCTGGCACTACCGCGCCGAGACGGCGCTCGTGCTGCTGGGCGCGGGCTGGACGTGGTGGCGCGCGCGCGCGTGGGGCTTGGTGCTTGCGTGGACCCTGCTTTACTTTGCCGCGTACACCGCCTTGGGCGTGAGTCGGTACTACTGGTACTATGCGCCGCTCGTGCCGGGCTTGGTCATCGCCGTGGGGCTGGGATTGTCTGGTTTGACGCAATGGACCACGCGGCGGCCGGGGATCCTCCGCTTGGCAGCGGGAATTGCCGGGATGGCGCTGTTGCTTATGCTCGCGCTCGCGCAGATCGCGGATGCCTGGGTGTTGCGTGCGCCATCGGATCAGCGATATGGAATTTACCGTGCAGTCGGCGAGTGGTTGCAAGCGAACACGCCAGAGAATTCTACCGTCGGCGCGCTCGAGGTTGGGATCATCGGCTATTACGCGCGCCGACCGATGATAGACTTTGCCGGGCTGATTCAACCGGCGGTCGCCGCGCGACTGAGCCCCCAGGCGACCTACGAGGATGCGGCGCTCTGGGCGGCGGCGCGGTATCGTCCCGCGTATTTCGTCCTGGCAGACCGCGCATTTCCAAGACTGGAGACGGGCTATGTTGCGCAGCATTGCGCCCTTGTGCAGCGCTTCCTCGGCAAACAATACGGCTATGCGGAGGATCTGAGTGTGTATGCGTGCAACTAATTCGCGTTGGGGATTTGCGCGATTCAGGTCGCAGATGGTATAATCCCCGCGCGCAATGAAACTGATTATCCAGATTCCCTGTCATAACGAAGCCGGGACGCTGCCTCAGACGGTCCGCGCCTTGCCGCGCCAGATTCGCGGCGTTGATGTTCTGGAGTACCTGGTGGTGGACGATGGCAGCGACGACGAGACCGCGCAGGTGGCGCAGACCCTGGGGGTCCATCACCTGGTCCGTCTCCCGCAGCGGATGGGGCTGGCTGCTGCCTTCGTGACCGGGCTGGAGGCAGCGGTCGCGCGTGGCGCGGATGTGATCGTGAACACCGATGCGGATAACCAGTACTGCGCCGACGACATCGCGCGGTTGTTAGAGCCGATTTTCGCCGGGCGCGCGCAACTGGTGATCGGCGATCGCGGCGTGGCGACACTGGCAACTTTCTCGCCGCTCAAGCGTTGGCTGAATCGTTTGGGGAGCGGGGTCATTGCGCTGGCTACCGGCGCAAGAATCCCGGACGCGGC
>DHFK01000162.1:4053-9382 GCA_002400365.1 Anaerolineales bacterium UBA4826
TTGAGCGCGCGCTACTTTTATTTTTTCCTAATTGGCGAAGGTAGCGGGCACATTCAATCCGTCATCCTGGCTGCGGCTCTTTTCATCGTCGGGTTCCAGATTTTCCTGATTGGCTTGCTCGCCGACCTCGTGGGCTTTAATCGCCGGATTCTGGAACAAATTCTCTACCGCTTGCGGAAACTGGAACTGACCCAAAACCGAGACGGCGACAAATGAGTTTGGCAAGCAATACGCCGTGGTTGATCCTGTCGCTCGCACTGTGCTTGGGCACGGTCGGTTGCGCGCCAGCGCCAGCGCCGCGCGCGACGACAGACCTCGTTCTACTCCCCCTCTCTCCCGGCGCAACTCTGGGACAAACACTCGTCGCGCGGCACGCGGGCTTGGTTAGCATCGTCATCTATCTGGTGCCCGATGCTCCCGGCGATGGCGCGGTGCGCTTGCGCCTACTCTCCGGTCCACAAGACTCGCGCGAGGGTGTCGTCGCGACCCTACCGGTGCGCGCGATCGGCGCGCCGGGATTCTACGCGTTCGGTTTCCCACCGCAAGCGGATTCCAACCAACGCGAGTATTACTTTACCCTTGACATTGCCGGCGAGGGCTGGGTGCGCGTNNGTCTATAGCCGGCGTTGGATGCTCTGGGAACTCTTGGGCGAAACTTTCTCTTGGCTTGGGATTCTGATCGTCGTTTTTTTTCTTTTTGTCATGCCGGGCTGGGTGTTGCTGGCGTTCATGTGGTCAGGGTGGGACGATCTTGGATGGGCAGTGAAACTCGGTTTGGCTTGTGGTTTGAGTCTAGCGCTTTATCCATTGCTATTTCTATGGACAGACCTGTTCGGTTTGCGCTTGGGCTTGCTCTACGCCTGGTTACCCGCGCTGGCGGCACTGGCAATACTCATCATACGTTCCGTACAAGTCGCGCGGCGCGCGTCTCAAGCGACAGATTCCGGACGAGCCTCAACCTGGGTCACGCATCATGCCTCACGTTTCACGCTTCACGACCTCACCCTGGTAATCGTCATTGCGCTGGTCTTCGGCGTGCGCTTTTGGGCGATCCGTTCGCTCGATGCGCCGATGTGGGGCGATTCGTACCAGCACACGATGATCGCCCAATTGATCGTAGATCACGGTGGGCTGTTCGATTCATGGGAACCGTACGCGCCCTATCGCACTTTCACGGTTCAATTTGGTTTCTCCATTGCGACAGCCCTGTTTTCTTGGCTGACCGGACTAGACAGCGTCAGAGCCACGCTCTGGGTCGGCCAAATCATGAACGGGCTCGCCGCGCTCACTCTTTATCCTCTATCTGTACGGCTGGCTGGCGGCAATCGGTGGGCAGGCGTAGGCGCAATCTTGATTGGCGGATTGCTTTCGCCCATGCCAGCGATGTACGTGAACTGGGGACGCTATGCCCAATTGGCTGGTCAGGTAATTCTGCCCGTCGCTCTCTGGCTGCTGTTGCAACCACTTGAGGCAAAGCAATTCCGCGGAAGACAAGTATTGCTTGCAGGAGCCGTCTTAGCCGGGATGTCGCTCACTTACTACCGCATGCCCTTCTATTACGCAACTTTTGTTCTGGCGTGGCTGGTAGGGTGGGGGCTGCCACAATGGAGAAGGAACGTCCGGCGCTGGCTACATAGTTTGATGGTACTGGTTCCGATTGGCGTCATTGCGCTGGCGTTGCTTCTGCCATGGGGCTTGCGCGTTTCTGGCGGGCAGTTGTCCAACGCTGTCAAATCGGGCGTGACGCTTGGGACACCGCTTGAGAGCGTTCTTGCAGATTACCGTATTTGGAGCGATGTTGGTCATTACGTACCTGGGTTCTTGCAGATCGTTTTTGCAGCCGGGCTGATCTGGAGCATCGTTCGGAGGCGTTGGGCGGTTGCGGCCATGTCCTTGTGGATAACCGGACTAGTTCTGGTAATAGCCGCGCGGCTCATTCGTTTGCCTGGCGCCAATATGATGCAGAGTCATGCCATCCTCATCGCTCTGTACATCCCGGTTAGTCTTGTGGGGGGCTGGTTAATCGGCTACATCGCGGAATGGATAGAACGACGAGCATTCACGGCTGGACGAGTCGTCTTAGCAATAGCCATCATTGGACTAGCCCTCTGGGGCTCCTGGAATCAGCGGTTGATCGAGCAGCCGCAAACATTCGCAATTGTGAACCGCCCTGATCTAAGAGCGATGTCTTGGATCCGCGCGCGCATCCCCACGGACGCGCGGTTTCTCGTGGAGGGATTCCGTATCTACGAAGGGTTCTCGGCGGTTGGTGCTGATGCTGGCTGGTGGATTCCTTTACTCGCCGGGCGCGCCAATACGATGCCCCCCCAATATGCTTTGCTAAATGAAACGCCGTCGCTACCTGACTATACCCGACAAGTCGTTGACCTGGTGGCGCATCTGGAGACGACTTTTCCCGGCTCACCGGATGGTATTCGATTGCTCTGCGACCAGGGAATAACGCACGTGTACATCGGACAGGGGCAGGGCAAGATAGGCGCTGGAGCAGTTCAACTTTTCTCTCCCGACAAATTCACTGACAGCAATACGTTCGATTTGGTGTATCATGCGGATCGTGTGTACATCTTCGCCTTGAATCCTCAAGCGTGTGAGGCAAGTAGATGAGGTTCTCGCGCAGATTGTTGATCGGGACAACATTCAGCGCGCTGCCTTTGGCCTTCTCAGAGGGATTGCGGCTGGCAGCCGGCGTTCCTTTTGCCTGGCTCGACCTGACTGTCCGTTGGCTTTGGGTGGTAGGTATCTTGCTGGCGGCGCGGGTCGGGCAGCCGTATGCGCTTGGCGCGCGCTGGGTATTGCCTTTGGCAGGAATAGTCATCGTCGGCGGCGGAGGCTTGGCATGGTTGGTTTATGCAATGAGCGGAGCGAATGTCGTCGCCTGGGCTGCGTTGGCGGGCGGGTATGTCTTTCTGCTTGGATTGGATAAAGTATTCGCGGACGGTCGCACTCCCTGGCAGCGTTGGGGGATGCGCGGCGCACTAGCCCTCGCGGCGGGAGCAATCCCAATTATCGCGGATCAGATCGAGTCTCATTTCGCCGAGGAAGAGTTCTTTATTGCCTTGCAGGCGCTGACCCTGTCAGGTTTCTGGTTGACCTTGCTGATTGCGCGGGATTTACTCTGGCGTGCGAAACCGGCGCGGACGCAGCGGGGCTGTGTTTTCAATCGCTCCTGGCTTGGGGTATGCTTGTTTCTCCTTGTCTTGGTTAGTGTGACCTTCACGGTACAATCGTATCGGCAAAGTTTCTACCCATTACAGGCTCCCACTTTTGAGGGCATTTCGCCTACTGCCCCTTTTCTCTGTGGGCAAGTCGCGCCGGATGCTCAGACGTTCGACGGTCAGGATGTTTTTCGCCGTTTGCTGGCGCGCGTACAAGCCAATCCATACAAACGCGCGCCAGAGTATGGTATGCTGGCGCTAGGTACCGGCGAGCAACGTTGGGCGCAAGTCTTTCGTGCAAGTCTCCTAGACGAGGCAAAACAGGGATTGTTTACTGATCCGACAAACAGCGTCAAGTCTGTTCAATATGAAGCGGCTCTGCGGGTCTATTACTTTTCCAAGATGCGGACTGTCTTTCCAAACTTGTTTTCGGCCGACGAAGATGAAGGGATACGCCGGTGGTTTGCAGCCGTCAATCGCCGCGCCTGGACTGTGGAGTGGGTGGATTGGATGTACGCGGTTGCATTTTCCAAATCGCCGGAAGGACTCTACGAGAATCAGGAGAACGGCGCGGGATTGCTCGCGGCGTTGGAATTTAGCGGACTAGGGGCACCCGAACTCTCGCCGGCGAACCAGGAGTACCTAGCGCGCAATCCGCGCGGCTGGGCAGCGCGGTTTCGCAATACCGACGACGCCTTGATCTACCAACCCGAATGGATCAGCAATGCTTTCTTGCAGTTTCTCTTCACAGGGCAAGCGGTCCAAAGAAATATCCAGTTGGCTTTCGAATGGTTGTTGCTTCAAAGCCCGCCGGCTGGAGTCCCGCTGCGCTACAACCATCCCGACGCTACCTCATTAGCCGCCATCGCCTATCTCGGCGCGCGCGTGCTGGGGGATGCGCGCTACATTTGGTCGTCGGGTCAGGCTGTGGCAGGCCTGGAAGCAACGGGGGGATACTTGTTCGCCCAGCCGGGCGTAGAGCAGCCGCTTGATCTTGTGGGGCGGTCGCCAACGGAAGGCACGTGTCTGCTCTATGGAAATTCTGGCTTGCCTAATCAAATGGGACCGCTTGCGCCGGACAAAATCGTCTTCCGCGACGGTTGGGCGCAAGATTCCGCTTATCTGTTGCTGAACCTGCGCTTCACCGGTTGGCATCGCTACAAAGCCACGGACGCGATCACTCTTTTGTCTGCATCAGATCCTCTCGTCTCAGAAGAAATGGGAGGCGCACCTTTCGCCTGGCTGCCTGTGGGGCGTAGTCTTTTTCGGGACAAGCGTATCCCTCGCGAGAACTTGAATGGCTTGCTGATTGAGCGGACGGGGCTGAGTGCTGTGCTTTACCAACTGACCGGCGCAGGTGGTCCCTGGGCGCAGGATCCGCCGTACTATGCGCGAGTCGAACGCTTTGAAACAAGCGCTGAAATGGATGTCGGCACCATAGTCCTGGATGGCTGGCGTGGTTGGCAGCACAAGCGAACAGTATATTTCTACCATAGAGGTCCAGTTGTGGTTGTGGATAGCGCGCGGGGACCTTCTGGAAATCGTGCTGCACTAGTCTGGCACGTGGCAACCAAAGAGTCCCAAGCCCAGGGAGGATACATTCGATTGAGCAATGATGGATATTCAGCAGAAGTAGTTTTCATACATAGGACAGGCGGTCAGGTACAAGTGGAGTCAAGACAAGGTGTTGGTTTGGATGCGCAAGTCATGTACCGCGCTTTAGAAGATGGCAGCCTGGATACGGTTACTTTGTTTCTGATGAGAGACTGGATCGGGGCAGACGCCCGTCTGGTTCAGGACTCTGGGCAAGCCGCGCTTGAGATTACCAAGGGTGAAAAGCGAATCACGGTGCCACTTGCATTTGAAATGGCACGTTGAGTTATTGCCAGAATGTTGCGAGTTCTTTACTTTGGCACGTACGACCGGGACTATCTGCACAACCGGCTGATGATCGCGGGCTTGCGCTCTGCCGGCGTCGAGGTGACCGAGTGTCACGTCCCGCTGTGGCGTGACACGGAGGATAAAGTTGCGGCGGCGCGCGGCGGCTCCTGGCTCTCGCTGGGCGCGCGCGCGCTGCGGTCGTACCTGGCGCTCCTGCGCGCATACCTGCCGCTGCGCGGCGCGTACGATGTGATGATACTCGGCTACATCGG
>DHFK01000031.1:0-29326 GCA_002400365.1 Anaerolineales bacterium UBA4826
AGCCAAGTACTATGCGGAAAAGGGTATCACGGTCAAGTAAAAGGTAGGCAAGGAAACAGGGAGACACAGGGAGACATGGGGACAAGGTGAAGCTGAACTGGCGCGTCATCGCGATTTGTCTCCTTGTTTCCCTGTATGTTTTCTTGCTTGCCGACTCGTTCCGTCCTACCCTGGTTCTTGAAGCGCGCACCGCTGAGGGCGCGCGCCTCTTTTGTTCCGCGATCGTCAGCGGCGATGAGATCGCCTATTTCTCGATCAACTCGATCTTCCGGGCGCCGGTCGAGGAGCGTTTGCGCGTGCAGGACGATGGATCGTTCGTCGCGGTCGAGGTGATCAGCACGCCGGACGTGATCTACTACTATGGCATCGAATCGTTCACGCGCGTGAGCGCCGGCCAAGTGCGCGCGGTGCCCGCCGCCGTCCGCTATCGCGAACTCCGTTTCAAAGTCGGACCGCGCAGTCAACAGCGCCTCGTGGTACGGGGGCGCGCGCTCGCGCTGCGCGAGTTGGTCCCTGAGGCGGAGGTCGTAATTCTCACGGTCCTTTCGGCGCCGCGCGGGCTGGCATGTATCTTTTGACGAAACCCAAGATACCCGGTTTCTCCGAGAGACCGGGTATCCGCAACGGAGTCCACGATGTCTTTGCAAGAACAGAGCGTAATGCAAGAACCCGCACCGATCGTCTCGCCAGAACAAGCAGAAGAGATCATCGAAAAGTTTGAGGGCGCGACGCGCGCGCTCAAAGGCAAGGTCGGTTGGGGCGTGTCGGGTATTGCCGTGTTAATGTCGCTGTTTGCGCTGTACGGCGCGCTCGCGACTCTGCCGGCGCAAGTCGTGCGTGGCGGGCACTTGCTGTTGGGTCTGATCCTCATTTTCGTTTTGTACCCTGCGCGGAGCACAGGGAGTTCGTGGCGCACGCGCATCGGTTGGTCGGATATTCTGCTCGCGCTGCTGAGCATCCTCGCCGTCGGTTATATGTTTGCGGATTTCGACAAATTCCTCTACCGTTCCGCGGTCCCGTTCCCACAAGACCTGGTTTTCGGCATCCTGCTGATTGCGCTGATCCTCGAAGCCGTGCGCCGTTCGGTCGGTTGGCATCTTGCCGCGCTCGTCGTGATCTTTCTCATTTATGGTTTTATCGGTTACAAGGGCTTGATCGTCGCCGAGTTGCCTGCGCCCTTTGGTCATCGGGGCTATGATCTCGATCGTATCATCGGGCACATGTATATGGGGCTGGAAGGCATCTTTGGCTTGCCCCTCGACGTGTCGTCAACCTTCATCATTCTCTTCACGATCTACGGTGCGCTTTTGGATGCTTCGGGCGCCGGCAAGTTTTTCGTTGACTTTTCGTTTGCCGCGCTGGGACGCAAGCCGACCGGCGCGGGCCGCACCGTGACGCTCGCATCGTTCCTGCTCGGCGGTCCGAGCGGCAGCGGGGTGGCAACCACGGTGACGCTCGGCAGCATCGCATATCCGATGTTGAAGAAAGCCGGGTACGACAAGGAGAGCGCCGGCGGCATCTTGAGCGCGGGCGGCATTGGCGCGGTGCTGTCGCCGCCGGTGCTGGGCGCGGCATCCTTCATCATCGCCGAGTTCCTCAAGATCAGTTACCTCCAAGTCATCGCGATGTCGCTTGTGCCGACTCTGCTCTACTACGCCGCGATCTTCTTGATGATCGAACTCGACGCGCACAAGTTCGGCATCAAAGAAGTCAAGATCGAAACGCCGCCGCTGCGAACGCTGCTGTTCAAGTACGGCTATCATCTGACCTCGCTCTTTACGATTGTCATTTTCATGTTGTACGGCTTTACGGCGATCATGGCGGTCTTTTGGGCGAGCGTCGTCGCGTTCTTGCTCAGTTTCTTCCGCCGCGAGACCGCGCTCACGCCGGCGCGCTTGTGGCGCGCGTTGGAGTTGGGCGCGCGCCAAGTCCTGTCCGTGGTCGCCACCTGCGCGGCGGCGGGCATTATCATCGGAATTTTTACGCTCACCGGCCTGGGGCTGAAACTGTCCGGCATCATCATTGATGCGGCGGGCGCGAATCTTTTCCTCGCGCTGGTGTACACCGCGATCGCGGTGTGGCTGCTGGGGCTCGCGCTGCCGATTACCGCGTCCTACATCATCGCCGCGGTGATGACCGCGCCGGCGTTGATCAAGTTGGGTGTGCCCGATTACGCCGCGCACATGTTCATCTTTTATTACGCGCTGCTCTCGGAGGTCTCGCCGCCGGTTGGCTTGTCGCCGTTTGCGGCGGCGGCGATCACCGGCGGGAATCCGTACAAGACGATGATGATGGCGTGGAAATATACGCTGCCCGCGTTCGTCGTGCCATTCATGTTTACCCTCGCGCCGGAGGGAGTCGGCTTGTTGTTGCAGGGCGGCGTGCCGAACATCCTCTTTGCGACGATTACTGCGCTCGTCGGCATCACCGCGCTGACGATGGGCGTCGGCGGCTGGTTGCTACGGCGGACTAACTGGCTCGAGCGGATCGTGCTGGTCGTTGCCGGGCTGATCTTGATCTATCCGTCCGCCGGTCTCGACGTCGCGGGGTTAGCCCTGTTCGCACTGGTTTTGGCTTATCAGTGGTTTACGCGGGGACAGGTGAAGCCGGCGGCGGTTGGGTAACGCGGCGTTTGCCGTTAATCTTGCGTTAGAACTCACCCTCCATGCGACATTTGTCACAGTGAAATCCATAGCCCTGGGTTAGAATGGTAGCCGTATAGAGGTTGGAAATNNAGCAACAGGAGGCAAACGATGCAAGCGACCCAGGTTTTGCGCGATGAACACGAGGGCATTCTCGCGATGCTCGCGGTGGTTGAGGCGGCGGCGAATCGGCTGAAGAACGGCAGGGATATTCCCCCCGACTTGATGGCGAACGCGGCGGATTTTTTCCGCAACTTTGCCGACAAGTGTCATCATCACAAAGAAGAAGGCGAACTTTTCCCGGCGCTGCAAGCGCACGGGATTCCGAGTGAAGGCGGTCCGATCGGCATGATGCTGATCGAACACGACCAGGGGCGCGCGTTCGTGCGCGGCATGAGCGACGCGGCGGGGCGCTACGCCACGGGCGACGCCACCGCCGCGCCGAGACTCATCGAGAATGCCCTGGGGTATGTCGGTCTGTTGCGGCAGCACATCGCCAAGGAAAATCAAATCCTCTTTGCAATGGCAGACCAAGTTCTCCCCGACGCGGAACAGAGCCGTTTGTATGATGCCTTTGCGCGCATCGAGGCGGAGGAGATGGGCGCCGGCGTTCACGAACGGTATCACGCGTTGATTGGCGAGTACCAANNACGCGGGCAAGCGACTTGTTTTCGCCGGGTCTTCGTGATACAATAGAAATCAGCACGCGGCTTTGGGGAGGCAGATCGTGCCGGTTTCTAAACGCGAAAACGATCGCGCGCCTGATTTGCAATCCATCGTTCTCCCGCCGTACGAAGTACCCGATTTGATCGTCATCGGCGGCGTCGTGGTCGAGAATCGCGGCGGCGCGCCCGCGCACAACGTCAAAATCAGTCTCGAGTACGCCGACGCGGAGACAGCCAAGATTCGTCACCTGCAAGTCGTCGGCGACGTGGATTACATTCTGCGCGGCGGCGGTGATCTACATTCGTTTGCGACGCTGCGCGTGCGCCGATTGGAGCCGGGTCAGAAGTTGGTCATCTATTTCAGTGGACCGGACCGCATCCTGCCGCGCGTGGCGGTGACTCATTACGAAGGGGCATAACTTCTCCGGGTGGCAAAATGAAAACGCGGGAGCGATTCGAAATCGCCCCCGCGTTTGTGTTTGCGGATGCTATCCGCCGGGCAAACGAAAGCGTCCGCCCGGAAGCGTAGAGTAGCGAATACCGAGCCACGCCTGCTTGCTGTCCTGCGCCGCCGCGCCGAGCTCGACCGTGATCGTCAGCGTTTGCGCGCCGCGCGTGACCGACAGATCAACTTTTTCGCCGGGCTTGTGCGCCTGGATCAAGTCTGCCAGCGAATGGCTGGCGTCAAGTCTGGAAGCGCCGACCGCCGTGATAATATCGCCGACATGCAAACCGGCTTTCGCGGCGGGGCTATCTTTTTCCACCTCTTCGACGCGCGCGCCGCCCAGAACGTTCAAGGCGGGTGGGAAACTACGGCGCGGACTGGGCGTGGACGGCGTCGGTTGCTGCGACTGAGGTTGGGTGGGTTGGGTCGGCTGCGCTGTCGGCGTGCTCGATGGCAAAACGACTTGACTCACCTGAAGCCGTGAACTCTGCCCCAAGAAATAACCGGCAATAGCGCCGGTCAATCCGCCGATCAATAGACCGAGTATCAACATTCCAAGCGCAAGAAGGATTGCGCCACGTGTGCTCATCGTAACCTCACTTTCTGATTTTCTCTTCTAGTATCGCACGGTTGGATTAACCGTGAATGAAAAAGACATTAGGAAACGCTATGCCGCCGACCGTTTTACTTCTCGGAGCGGATCGAGTATAATTGGCACGGATGTTCGAGGAGGTCGGAAATGCCGAACTTTATTGACCGGTTGAGCGAGCAGGTCGCGCAGAAAAAAGAGGAACTGAAAACAACGCTACGACAGGATGCCAGCGGAGCAGAGGCGCCATTGCAACGATTGGCGCACGAACACTGGCACCGGCTTCCCGGCGTTCAGGCAGGCGAGCGTCGCCCTGCCTTTGCCGTGGACGGCTCGCGCGCGGTGCGGCATCTGGCAAACGGGGCGTACCTTTTCGTCGCTCAAGCGCTGATTGTCGGCGAACGCGTCGGCGAACGGCTGGAGGGGACGGACGTGGACGTGCGCATCCTTCCCGGCGTGACGCCGGCGCCCTTTGTCGAGCGCTTTGCCGAGTTGATGATGCACCAGTTGGAGGCGCGTCTCGCCCGCCGACACGCGGACACGATGCCAAAGGGCAGCGTGATCTTTCTCGACGGCGCGTTGTACGGGCAATTGCCGCAGTTGTATCCGTTGGAGTCGGGCGGCGTCGCCTACGATTTGCCGGAGGTCATCCTCCAGGATTACTTGCGGCTCTTTGAGGCGTGCCGGAAGAAGAAACTGATCTTGGTTTCGATTGCCAAGACGAGCCACGAATCCGCGCACGCACAAGTATGGTGGCGCGAGGGCGTGAAGCAGAAAAAGATCAAGGACGAAAAGATGCCGTATGAGATTTCCGACAGCGAGGTGATTTATCGTTGGACGAATAAAGCCGCCGGGTTCTCGACTCCGATTCTATTCGGGACGCGCTCGTTTTCCAGCGGCAGCCAGCGAGTGCTCTTGGACAGCGTCAAGGACGCGCCGGCGATCATTTCGTTCTTCGTTCGCTTGGCAGACTTTGACGACGCGCTCCGCATTGACGTGCCCGCGACGTGCCTCGGACGCACAGAAAGGATCGGCGATGTCGAAGAGGAGCAGTTGGTTGCCACGGAGCAGGTCGCGCCCATCCTGGAACTTGTCGCCGCCGACTATGGCGGTCTGGAAGTCTACAACGCGCTGCTGTACAGCGTTGATCGTCAAGTGCGCTTACGGCAAGATATGATGGACGAGGTGTATCTCAGTCTGATTCAGAATTCGCTTGGCAACGATGTTGAGATCCGCCTCGACCGCAGCGAGCGGCGTTTTCATTCGCGCTGAACGGCGCGCCTTCCAGGGCTTGCGTTTGACAAACCTTCTGCTGTGTGCTACGCTTGCCGAGACTAGAAAGAAGTTGGCTGATGAGTCCGCTGGTCGCGACTGAGATTCGCAAACCCATCGCGGGCGATGTGCCGCTCGCGCGCGTGCTCGACGATTTGGCGCGCGAGGGTGAGTTGTCCGAGAAACTCGACAACCGGCGCGTGCGCTGTTACGCGTGCGCGCATCGTTGCCTGATCAACGACGGCGCGCGTGGCATTTGCCAGGTGCGCTACAATCGCGGCGGCACGCTGTTCGTGCCGCATGGCTACGTCGCCGCGCTCAACCCCGACCCGACCGAGAAAAAGCCCTTTTTCCACATTCTGCCGGGCTCGATCACACTGACGTTTGGGATGCTGGGTTGCGACCTGCATTGCCAGAATTGTCAGAATTGGGACATTTCCCAAGTGATGCGCGATCCAAACGCCGAAGGTGCGCCTTCACGCGTGACACCGGAACAACTCGTCGCACTGGCAAAAGGCACCGGCGCGCAACTCATTGGCAGTTCGTACAACGAGCCGCTGATCACGAGCGAATGGGCAATCGAAATTTTCAAACTGGCGCAGCCGCAGGGCATCCGCGGTATCTACGTGTCGAACGGGAACGCGACGCGCGAGGTGTTGGAATTCATCCGTCCGTACGTCGTCGGCTACAAGATTGATCTGAAGACGATGCAGGACAAGCAGTATCGCAAACTCGGCACGCCGCTGCAAAACGTTCTCGACGCGATCAAAATGGCGAAAGCGCTGGGCTTTTGGGTCGAGATCGTGACGCTGGTGATTCCCGGCTTTAACGATTCCAACGCAGAGTTGATGGACGCGGCGCGCTTTATTCGCGCGGTCTCGCCGGATATTCCGTGGCACGTCACCGCATTCCATCCCGATTACAAAATGACGGACGCGGATTTTACGCCGGCATCCACGTTGCTCCGCGCCGCGGAGATCGGTCAAGCAGCCGGACTGAACTATGTGTACGCAGGCAATCTGCCGGGCAGCGTGAAAAACTATGAGAACACGTCCTGCCCCCAGTGCAACACCGTGCTGGTCGAACGCTACGCGTATCGAATTTTGCGCGACAAGTTGACCGGCAAGGGCGTGTGTCCCAAGTGCGGAGAAAAGATCGCGGGGATTTGGATGTGAGGTTAACGAATGGACTGGCTCTCGGTATTTCTGACCATCGCGGGCTTGGGTCTCTTTGAAACGATCAGCAGCATAGACAACGCGATCATCAACGCGGAAGTGCTTTCGACGATGCAGCCCAAGGCGCGGCGTTGGTTCTTGGTCTGGGGCTTGCTGATCGCTGTCTTTTTGATCCGCGGGCTCTTGCCCTGGCTGATTGTCTGGGCGACGATGCCCGCGCTCGGTCCCCTTGGCGCGCTCACGGCGACGTTCAGCAGCGATCCCCAAGTGCATGAGGCGATCGAGCGGTCCGCGCCGATTCTTCTGATCGGCGGCGGGACGTTCCTCGTCTTTCTGTTTTTCCACTGGCTCTTCCTCGAGCCCAAGCATTTCGGCTTGCGCGGCGAAAGATTTTTCCAGCGGCAGGGCGTGTGGTTCTACGCCGTCATCTCGGTGCTCCTCACGGTTATCGTTTGGTTCGCGCTCGACCAGTTTCCGGCGATGGCGTTCGGCGCGGTCGTCGGCTCGACAGCGTTTTTCATCACGCACGGATTCAAGGAGAACGCCGCGCAGAGCGAAAAGGAATTGATGCGTGAGGGTCTTTCGGACGTTAGCAAGATTTTCTATCTCGAAGTGATTGACGCGACCTTTTCGATTGACGGCGTGCTTGGCGCGTTCGCGTTCACGCTGTCCGTGCCGCTCATCTTGCTTGGCAACGGTTTGGGCGCCTTCGTCGTGCGCGAACTGACGATCGGCAACATCGAGCGGATCAAGAAATACATTTACATCAAGAACGGCGCGATGTACTCGATCTTGTTCCTGGGAACGATCATGCTGCTGGAAAGTTTCGGGGTGCAGGTCCCCAGTTGGGTTTCGCCGGTGCTGACGTTCGGCGTCGTGGGGTTTTTCTTTTTCAAGTCCAGGCGCGAGATGCCGGTGCCGAGCGCGGAGTAGATAGAAAACAAACAGGAGTAACCTCATGCCCATCATCGAAGAAATCATCGCGCGAGAAATTCTGGACTCGCGCGGCAACCCAACGGTTGAAGTGGACGTGCGTCTGGACGACGGCGCGTTTGGACGCGCGGCGGTACCGAGCGGCGCGTCCACCGGCGTCCACGAAGCGCTCGAACTGCGCGACGGCGACNNGAACTGGTCGGTTGGGACGCGCGCGAGCAAGCAGCGCTTGACGCGCTGCTCGTCGGGCTCGACGGCACGCCGACTAGATCAAATCTCGGCGCGAACGCGATTCTCGGCGTCAGTCTCGCGATTGCCAAAGCCGCCGCCGAATCGCAGAAGATGCCGCTGTATCGTTACCTCGGCGGCGTGCACGCGAAGGTATTGCCCGTGCCGATGCTAAACATCTTGAACGGCGGCACGCACACCAACTGGCAGTCCACCGATTTGCAAGAGTTTATGATCGCGCCCGCTGGCGCGTCAAGTTTCGCGGAAGCGCTGCGCTGGGGCGCGGAAATCTATCAATCGCTCAGAAAAGTCCTGAAGGACAAGGGTTTCAGCACGAACGTCGGCGACGAAGGCGGCTTTGCGCCCGCGTTGAAATCGAACGCCGAAGCCATCGAAGTGATTTTGCAGGCAATCGAGAAAGCCGGCTACAAACCGGGCGAGCAGGTTTTCATTTGTCTCGATCCCGCGGCATCTGAGTTTTTCGACGCGGAGCGTGGCGAGTATAATCTGCGGAAGGAAGGTCGCGTGTTGACCGGCACGCAGATGGTGGATTTCTACGCCGACCTGTGCGACCAATACCCGATCATTTCTATCGAAGACGGCGTGGCGGAAGACGATTGGGACACCTGGGTCGCGCTGGCGAAACGCCTTGGGAGCCGGATTCAACTCGTCGGCGATGACTTGTTCGTGACGAACGTCGAACGCTTAAAGCAGGGCATCGCGCTCGGCGCAGCGAATTCGATTCTCATCAAGTTGAATCAAATCGGCACGCTCAGCGAAACGCTCAGCGCGATCGAGATGGCGCACAAAGCAGCGTGGACAGCGGTCGTCTCACATCGCTCCGGCGAAACCGAGGATACGACGATTGCCGATTTGGTCGTCGCGACCAACGCGGGACAGATCAAGACCGGCGCGCCGGCGCGCAGCGAACGCGTCGCCAAATACAACCAGTTGCTCCGCATTGAGGANNCCCATAATCTGCAATCTGAAATCTAAAATCTGCAATAAGGGTAGGGAAGAATCATGGCTGAGGGCTATCGTCCGCGCGGAATGTACTTTGAGGAATTCACGGCCGAAACGCAAGTCGAATCGCAAGGTCGCACGATCACCGAAGCCGACATCGTGAATTTCGCCGGACTCTCCGGCGATTTCAATACGATTCACACCGACGCGGAGTTTTCCAAGACGACGCCGTTCGGCGAGCGCATCGCGCACGGCATGTTGGGGCTGTCGGTGGCGACCGGGTTGGCGAATCAACTCGGTTTTATTGATGGTACGGTGATCGCGTTCATTGGCTTGGAATGGAAATTCAAGGGCGTGGTCAAGATCGGCGACACGATTCACCTTGCGGCAAAGGTCAAGCAGACCCGCGCGATGAAAGCGATGGGCGGCGGGTTCGTCGTCTTCGACGCGCGCGTGATCAATCAGCGCGGCGAAATCGTCCAGCAAGGCGAGTGGACGGTGTTGATGAAGAGCAGGACGTAGATGGACAACTGATGTTCAGAGATTGGGGATTGGAGATTAGAGATTAGAGATTGGAGATTGGAGGATTGTCATGGCAACGTCGCTTGAAGACCTAAAGGTGCTTGGGCTAGCGGAAGGTATTGCGGACTCAATTTGGGCGCAGGTCGTTCGCTGGGATGAGTTCGTAAGAGACACGGTTGGCAAGCAAGTCGTGCGCGCAGCAGACTCGATCGGCGCAAATATCGCGGAAGGGTTTGGGCGTTTTAACTTTGGAGAGAAATTGCAATTCCTATATTATGCGCGCGGTAGTCTATTCGAGACCAAGTACTGGCTTAACCGAACTCTAGCGCGGAACCTGATGTCCTCGGCAGACGTCGAGAGTTTCGTCACGCAACTGACCGCATTGGCGCGCCAACTGAACGCGTTTGCAAAGAGTATCAAGTCTCAACGTCACGGCGACCAGCAACCGAGAACTCTCAAGGAAGTCTCGCCAGAGTACGCGACCTGGGCGCAAGACAACGCCGCGCCTCTATTTGCGGCCGAAGACTTGGATTGGTTGCAAGCAACCTCCAATCCCTATTCTCCAATCTCCAATCTCTAATCTCCAATCCCAAATCTCTACCCTGGAGGATCACATGTCACACACTGAACGTTGGGCGCTTATTCTCGGCGCATCGTCCGGGTTTGGCGCGGCGTGTACCCGCGCGCTCGCGGACGCCGGGTTCAATATCTTTGGCGCGCATTTCGATTTGAAAAGCACGCTGCCGCGCGCGCTCCAAGTCAAAGCCGACGTGGAAGCGAAAGGTCGCAAGGCGATCTTTTTCAACAAGAATGTCGCCGACGATCGCAACCGCGCGGAAATCATCGCCAAGATTCAAGAGTACTTTGAGAGTGGCGGCGGCGGTTCGATCGAGTGCATGCTGCACTCGGTCGCGTTCGGCAATTTAAAGCCCTTTATCGCCGACCAGCCGGCGGACGCGGTAGATCGCAAGGCGCTGGAGATGACGCTCGACGTGATGGCGAATAGTCTGGTGTACTGGACGCAAGACCTGGCGCGCGCGGGCTTGCTCGTGCGCGGTTCCAAAGTCTTTGCGATGACGAGCGCGGGATCGCACCGCGTCATTCCGGGCTATGGGCCCGTCTCCGCCGCCAAAGCCGCGCTGGAATCGCACACGCGCCAACTCGCGCTTGAACTTGCCACCAAAGGTATCTGCGTCAATTGTTTCCAAGCCGGCGTGACGGATACCCCGGCGTTCAGGATGATTCCGGGACACGCGCAAGTGAAGGAGCAAATCCTGCGCTTGCATCCCGACGGACGGATGACGCAGCCGGAGGACCTGGCGCACACGCTCGTCGCGCTGATGGACCCGCGCGTGGATTGGATCACCGGTACCGTCATCCGCGTGGATGGCGGAGAGGATAACGTGTAAAAGCGCGACCGCTGACCAACGACCGCCGACCGCAGTAATCAACCGCGGCCGGCGGTCTGTTGTCAGCGGGCGTTATGCGCTACTTGACTCGCGCGCCTAAAAGTGTTATAAGGCATTTGCCGTTGAGCCGCGAAATCTCAACCGCGCGGCTCACGCCCCGCCGTCTGATTCTTATAGAGTCTGCGGGGCGTTTGCTTGTTTGGAGGTGAGACATGGCATATCTCAGCGAATTGCTCGGGCGCGAAGTGCGCGACGTCAAAGGCGCGCTCGTCGGAAAACTTGCCGACGTGGTCATCGTCCCCCAAGGAAACCATCAGCCCTACCCGCGCATCGTCGCGTTGGCGGTCAAGCGCAACGGGGGCGAGCCAAGCCTGCTGCCGTGGGGCGGCACCGAAGACCTCGCCGGCAACAAGATCATTTTGCAGCGGCCTGCGGCGGCGCCGTATCAACCCAGCGGCAACGAGATCTACTTGAACCGCGATGTGATGGACAAGCAAGTGATAGATATACAGGGCTTTCGCGTCGTGCGCGTGAACGACCTGGAACTTGCCAAGATCGGCGACGATTATCGCCTGGTGAACGTGGACATTGGCGGGCGCGGCTTGCTGCGGCGCTTGGGTTGGGAAGATACCTTTGAACATCTGGCAGAGGCGTTTCATCGCGAGTTGCCATCCCGTTCGATTGCGTTCACCGATCTCGAGTTCATTCCGCGCGGCGACCTCAAAGTGCGCGTCGCGCGCCAAAAACTGAATGAACTGCATCCCGCCGACATCGCCGCGATCCTGGAGGACATGCGCCCGCGCGAAGCCGGTCAGTTGATCCGCGAGTTGCCCGACGAAAAAGCGGCGGACGTGATCGAAGAACTAGAGCCGGAATTCCAGGCGGACGTCCTGGAAACGCTGCCCGACGAGCGCGCGGCGGACATCGTCGAAGAGATGGAGCCGGACGAAGCGGTGGACGTCTTGCAAGAGATGGAGGAAGACAAGCGCGCCCAGGTCTTTAACTTGATGGAGCCGGACGAAAGCGCCGAAGTCGCCGAACTGATCAAGCATCCCGAAGACACCGCCGGCGGTTTGATGACGACCAAGTACCTCACCGTGCCGCCGGACATTACGGTTGCCGAGGCGCTGCGACGCGTGCGCACGGGCGCGCCCGCCAAAGAAGCCGAGACGATCTACTATGTTTACGCCGTAGATGCGGAAGAACATCTCAAGGGCGTGTTCTCGTTGAGCGATCTCGTGCTGGCGAATCCTGACGCCACCGTGGATTCGATCATGCACCACAAGCCGATTCACGTGCCGCTGGACGCGACGCATGAAGAGGTCTTGGAATTGATCGCCAAGTACAACTTGCTGGCGGTGCCAGTGGTGGACGCGGAGAACCATCTGCAAGGGATCGTCACCACGGACGACGCGCTCGACCTGATCCTGCCGGACGAGTGGAAGATCAAACTGCCGCGTCTGTTCTAGGGGGGAGACCGTGCGGACTTTACGAAAACTGCGCCCCCTGCGGACGCGTCTGCTCTTGCTGCTCGCGGTGGTAGGTCCCGGCATCATCACCGCGAACGTGGACAACGACGCGGGCGGCATCACCACGTATTCGGTCGCCGGCGCGCACTATGGCTATGCGCTTTTGTGGATGTTGGCGCTGGTCGCGCTCGCGCTCATCATCATCCAGGAAATGAGCGCGCGCCTGGGCATCGTGACCGGCAAAGGGCTGGCCGATTTGATCCGCGAGAGTCTCGGCGTGCGCGCGACGGCGGTCATCATCGGGATCGTGGTGTTCGCGAACCTGGCGAACACCGTCAGCGAATTTGCCGGCGTCGCCGCGAGCATGGAGATCTTTGGCGTCAGCAAATACATCTCGGTCCCGCTCGCGGCGGTGGGCGTGTGGCTCCTCATTGTCAAAGGCAATTACAAATCGGTCGAACGCATCTTTCTCGTCGCGAGCGCGATCTATTTGGCGTACGTGTTGTCTGGCATCATGGCAAATCCGCCGTGGGGGACCGTGCTGACCGCGTTCGTCACGCCGAGTTTCCATTTCGAAGTCGGCTACGTCACGATCTTCGTCACCGTGATCGGCACGACGATTGCGCCCTGGATGCAGTTCTATCAACAGGCGTCCATCGTGGACAAGGGTTTGAAGGTCGGGGATATTGGCTACGAGCGCATTGACGTGATCGTGGGCTCTTTGTTTGCCGTACTCGTTGCCGCGTTCATCACGATTGCGTGCGCCGCGACGATCTTCGCGAGCGGGCAGCGCATCGAGACCGCGCAAGACGCGGCGCTGGCGTTGGGTCCGCTCGCGGGGCAATACGCCGCGGGGCTGTTCGCGCTCGGTTTGCTCAATGCTTCTGTTTTCTCCGCGGCGATCCTCCCGCTTTCCACCGCGTACGTCGTGTGCGAGGCGTTCGGTTGGGAGTCGGGCGTCAGTCGCGATTGGAAAGACGCGCCGATTTTTTTCTGGGTCTATACCGCGCTCATCGTCCTCGGCGCCGGGATCATCCTGTTCCCGCTCAAATCGCTGGTCGAGACAATGCTGGCAAGCCAGACGCTGAACGGCGTTCTGCTGCCGATTATCTTGGTCACGATGCTGCGGCTCATCAACGACAAACGACTGATGGGGCAGCACGTCAACGGGCGGGTGTTCAACCTCATCTCCTGGGTGATGGTTAGCGTGCTGATTTTGCTCACCGTGATTCTGGTCATTACGAGTTTCTTTCCGGGCTGGTTGGGCGGATAAGGTCAAACCTTCGCGAGGTTCGCTGACAAGAGGTGTCCCATTTTCGACTACTTGCAAACGATCACCATTCCAACTCCATTTCCGGTCGGTCCGATCAACTGCTATCTTGCCGCTGGCGCTGAACTGACGTTGATTGACACGGGCCCCAAAGACGCCGCCACGCTCCCCGCGCTGCGCGATGGGCTGGCAGCATTGGGTCTCGCGTTCAAAGACATCCGGCGCGTCATCGTCACGCATGCGCACGTGGACCACTTTGGGCTTGCCGCGCAAATCGTCGCCGAATCCGGCGCGGCGGTGCTGTCGCACGCGCGCAATCGTTGGTGGCTGACCGATTTCGAGCGTGAGTGGTTGCGACGCTACGATTTTTACCACACGACCTTCACCTCCAGCGGCGCGCCGCGCGAGCACGCCGACGGCGTGATTCACGGCATGCGGCGGATGATGCAGTACGCCGCGTCGGTGCCCGCCGAGCATTTCGTGGCGCTGAACGACGGCGATACGCTCGCCCTGGGCGGCGACGCGTGGCGCGTCGTCTTCGCGCCGGGACACGCCAGCGGGCTGATTTGCCTGCACGACCCAAAATCCCGGACGCTGATCTCGAGCGATCATTTGCTGCGCGACATCACATCGAACCCCGTGCTAGAGCCACCTATTCGCGGTGAAACCGAGCGTCCGCGCGCGCTCGTCGAATACCTGGCATCGATGGAAAAGACCGCGCGCCTCGACGTGCGGCTCGCGTTGCCGGCGCACGGCGAACCGATTTACGACGTGCGCGCGCTCGTGGACGCGCGTCAAGCGTTCCATCGCTCGCGGCTCGACCACATCGAACAGCAATTGAATTGCTGCGCCACCACGGCGTACGAACTGTGCCGCATCCTGTTCCCGGATTTGAAATCGTTCGACATTTTCCTGGGGCTGTCCGAAGTGATCGCCCACCTGGACGTTCTAGAGCGCGAGGGGCGCGTGCGGCGCGAGCCGGACGGGGATTTGGTGAGGTATGTTCCGATCGGGAAATAGCAACCCGGTCGCTCGCAAGACCAGGTTCCTGGAAACGCAAACGACGAGGTCGAAGAACCTTCGACCTCGTCGTTTCTTTTCGGCAACCGATTATTGGCAGATGTTGAAACTATAGTACAGCGGTTGACCGTTGGTCTTTAGGAACGGCGCTGCGATATCGTTATCGCCCGTGTAGTACGGAATCGCCGTGTAATCGCACCGCCCCGGTCCAAAGTTAGCGTGCGGTGGCGTGGTGATGGTAACAGTGCCGGTCCCAACGTTCGTGTCTATCTTTAGGGATTCGCCGTACGAAGTCCGGAACGCCGTGTCGCCAGTGCATTGTTCTGGGCACTGGAACAAGCGAACAAACCACCTTCTAAAAGTCTGCATCCCACCGGTGGTGTTCAGCAAAGTCAGTTTGAATCCGACCTTGTTGTTGGGATCGGTATTCGGTTTTGGATCGGCTTCCAATTTCATTACATAGACGCCCGGCGGCACGTTGACGGTCGCCGTCGGAGTGGGACCCGGCGTGCCCGGTCGCCGCGTCGCCGTCGCCGCAACCGCAGCGCGCGTGCGCGTCGCCGTTGGTACGGTGATCGGAGCAGTTGCTGTGACGACAGCCGTCGGCGGAATCACGAGCGTCGGCGGCGGGAGCGGCGTATCGGTCGGTCGAACGGTCGGCAGCGGCAGTACGGGGCTGGGCAGTACGGCGACGGCGCGCGTTGCCGTGGCGGTCGGTNNCGACGATGCCGATCAGCACGCGCGTGGACAGCCCGCCCTCACGCCCGGCGGGCTTGGGCGAGAACAAGCGCGGGATGGCGCTGGCGCGCGCTTGACCGGCGGCTGGCTCGGGCTTGGCGGCTTCGGGCTTTTTGTCCGCCACGGCTCTGGGCGCCGCGACCGGCGCGATCGGTTTCTCGGGCACCACGCTGGGTTCCACTTTCGGCGGAGGCGGCGCGGGCGGTTTGGCTTTGTTCCACTTTTGTCCATCGTGGACGTACCATTCGCCGGTCTGCACGCCGATCTGCCACCAGCGGCCCTGCTCGTCCTGCAGGCGCAGTTTGCCGACTTCGGCTTCGAACGCCGCGTCGTTCAACCGGCCCGAGTCGTGCTGGGCTTTGAGTTCTTTGTACGTTTTTTCGGCTTCTTGGAAACCCATGGGAAAATATCCTCCGTTTATTCTGCGACCACCATAGCGATAGCGTGTTCGCGTGTGTGTGACAAGGATAATGCGAATGAACGCATGCCGATCTGGGCGGCGCGCTGCGCGGCGCGTCCCGAAAGCAAAACCGATGGCTTGCCGCGTTCCCCTGAAATGATTTCGATTTCACGCCAGGCGACTCCATCGGCGTGCTGAATGCCAACGCCCAGCGTTTTGCTCACCGCCTCCTTCGCGGCGAACCGCGCGGCGAGTTGATGCGGTTGACCCCGGCAGTACGCCAACTCGTTCGCGGTAAAGACGCGCGTTAGAAAATGATCGCCGTGCCGCGCGATGGCCGCTTCGATGCGCTCCACTTCGATCAGGTCAATGCCAACGCTAGTCATGTAGTCCAATAGTCAGGTAGTCACGTGGTCGAATGGTCAAGTAGTCGGCTGACCCGCTGACTATCCGACTACGCGACTAGGCGACTAATATCCCCGCCCGATGCCGCGGTACGTGAATCCACATTCGCGCATCCGCTCCGGCTCGTAGATGTTGCGCCCGTCAATCAGGATCTTTTGCTTCAACGCGGCGGCGACGCGCCCCATGTCCAGTTGCTTGAACTCGTTCCACTCGGTGATCAGCACGAGCGCGTCCGCGCCTGCGGCGGTCGAGTAGGCGTCCGCGCAAAAGACCACGTCTTTGGTGACGCGCCGCGCGGTTTCGACGGCGACCGGATCGTACGCGCGGATTTTCGCGCCCTCGGTCTGCAGGACGTGAATGATGTCGAGCGAGGCGGCTTCGCGCACGTCGTCGGTGTTCGGTTTGAACGCCAGCCCCCACAGCGCGATCGTCTTGCCGCGCAAATTGCCCAACAGTCCGCGCAATTTGGCGACGACCTGGCGGCGCATGTCACGGTTGATTTCCATCACGGCGCGCAAGAGTTGGGGGTGACAGCCGTTGACCTCCGCCATCCAGGTCAGGGCTTTTACGTCCTTGGGGAAGCAAGAACCCCCGTACCCCGCGCCCGCGTTGAGAAACGCGCGCCCGATCCGCCGATCCATGCCCATCCCCGCCGCGACTTCTTTGACGTCCGCGCCCAGTTTTTCGCAGACCGTGGCGATCTCGTTGATGAATGAGATGCGCGTCGCCAGGAACGCGTTCGACGCGTACTTGATCATCTCGGCGGTGCGCAAGTCGGTAATCATGATCGTGCAACGCAGCGGCAAATACAGTTGCGCGACCTTGTCGGCGGCGTCGCGGTTGACTGCGCCCAGCACGACGCGATCGGGCTGCTGAAAGTCATAGACGGCGGTGCCCTCGCTCAAGAACTCGGGATTGGAGACGATGTCAAAGTCCACGCCGGCTTGTTTGCCGCGCTCTTGCAAAATCTCCGCGACGGCGTCGCCGGTGCCGACCGGGACCGTGCTCTTGTTGACGATGATCGCGTAGTTGGAGAGGACCGGGGAGATGCTTTCCGCCGCCATCCGCACGTACTGCAAGTCCGCCTCGCCGTCGGTGCTGGGCGGCGTGTTGACGGCGATGAAAATAAACTCGGCGCCGGGCACCGCCGCCTGGTAATCGGTTGTAAACGTGAGCCGTTTTGCCGCGACGTTGCGCGCGACGAGTTCTTCCAAGCCCGGTTCGTAAATGGGCATCTCGCCGCGTTTCAGTTTGGCGATCTTGTCTGCGACAATGTCAACGCAGGTCACTTGATTGCCGAGGTCGGCAAAGCACGTGCCGGTGACCAAGCCGACATAGCCCACGCCAATCACGCAGATCTTGCGCATGCGAGTTTGCACCTCGAAGTAGGATTCGAGGCAATCATACCACAAGAAAGCGAAAAGTCAAACGGTCGCGCGCTTGGGTTTGCGCACGCTGCCCACGATCACGATGCCCAAGCCGACGAGCATGATGACAAGCGACTCGATCAGCATCGGGTTGAACATTTCCGCGAGCAGAACGCCGAACGCGCGCGCGAATTCTTGTTGCACTTGGCGCGGCACCTCGCTCAGGGGACCCATCGTCAGTAGACTGCCGACCAGCGGCTGGTAGGCGAGCGTCGGCAAAAGCGACAGCAAGCCGCCGACCAGGAGGGGCAAGCCGAGCCAGCGCGCCAAGTTCAATTTGCCAACCAGCACGAGGATGACGAGTAGAGCCAGGAGCACGATCGGCACGCTGATCGAAAGACTCGCCGCGGTGCGGATGAGGCGCAGTTGCTGCTTGATGCTTTCCGTGCCGACGCCGGCTTGTTTCTCGACCTGCGCCAACTCTTGGGTCAGACGGAATTGGTCGGCTACGTTGTCAATGACTTCGTCTCGCCCAGCCAGGTAATCCTGGTTCTGGTCCGGCCGCCAGGGATCGGGGAACATGCAGGGCGTGTACAGGTTGTAAAGTACTTCTTGTCCCGGCTTGGCGGCGGCGAGGCGTTTCAAAAAGTCGTCAATGTCCGGCTGCTTGCACGGCGGCAGGGAGTTGTAGACGATTTGGATCGCATCGTAGCCGTGCTGGCTGCGGATGTAGGTCTTCCACGGCTTGAAATCGAGCGTGATGTTGGGCGCGGGATCGGCGGTGTCAATCCAGGCATACACGCCATCTACGACGACCGTGACCCAGTCCGTGAGCAGATTGCTGGGCAGCACCTCGGCTTTGATCTTGCGCCAATCGTCCAGGGTGGGAAACTCGATTGCCTTGACGACGTCCGGCTCGCGGACGGCGGTTTGGGCTAGACCCAACATCACGCGCTCTTGCGCGCGGCGCTGGGCAAGCCATTGAACGGTGACGGCGATGAGGTCTGATTCGGTGACCTCTTTGGCGACCACGCGCTTGACGAGCGCGCCGTCATAGACGACTCTGCCGACGTTGAACGCGAGCAGCGCGAACGGCAGGGTCAGCACGAACAAGAGCGCGAGAATGAATGCAAGGACCTTACTCATTTTCTCCTCCTCGAAAATGTAGGACAATCCTGCAAAATTGTCCTGCGAAACCTGTATTTCGCTTACCGCAGCACCAGCGGCAAATACAATCGGAACGATACAGATATGACTGTCAACATGACGTCATTGCCAGCGCGGAGGGATCGAGGGGAACCGCCGCCTTGGTAGGTGATCTGGAAGGTCGTCCCCCCGGTCGTAAAGGAGGCTCCTTCGTTCAGTCCATTGAACATTCCCTCAATGGGGTCGGTGCCGTCGTTGAGAAGGATCGCATAGACGTCGCCGACCTGCGGCGTAAAACCCTGCGCCAGGTTCAGCGTTGCATTGCCGAGAATGACGTTGCCGGTGACAGCGAGTTGGTCGTATCCGCTGCCGGGTGTCGTGCCATTGAGTTGGACCTGGAACGTCATCGCGCTGCCAAACCACGTATTGCCGCTGGAGAGGATGCCGGGGCCGGTGGTTCCGGGCGCTATGGTCCCGTTTGCCATTTGCGCCATCTGTACGCTGCCGACGGTGCCGGTGCCGCCGAGGGTGCCGCCATTCAACCAATGCGCGCTGCTGCTATTGACGCCATTGACCAATAGCGTGCCCGCGGTGACCGTCGTGTTGCCGCTGTAGAGATTCGTTCCACCGAACTGCAACGTGCCTGGGCCGATCTTGTCCACCCCGCCATTCAGGATCAAGGCGGAGACGTTCAAATCCGGGTTGGCTGCGCCGTCGGCGACGTTGAAGGTACGCGTCGCGCCGCCAAGGTCCAGTCTGCCGCCAATGGTCGCGCCGACTGTCCCGGTTCCGCCGACATTCAGCGTTAGATTGCCAGCGAGTGTCAGCGTGCCGGTGCCGGTCGTCACGGAGGCGGACTGCCCGGTGCCGCTGTGCAGCGTCAAGCCGGCGATTTGGTCAGAAAAGTTGTTCAGGTCAAAGACGCCGGCGCCGTAAACCGTCACAGTGCTTGTGTCGAAGATCTGGTTCGATCCCTGCATTCTGACCGTGTGTGGACCCGCGGACATTCCCGTCGAATCGCCGATCACCAACGGACCATAGAGCGCTTGGGTTCCCGTCTTGTTCAGACTCAACGTGCCGCCGCTGACCGTCGTCGTTCCCGTGTATGTGTTTGAGCCAGTGCCGCCCAGCGTTAGCGTGCCCGTGCCTGCTTTGGTGAGATTGCCCGTGCCTGTGATGCCGCCGCTAAAAGTGGTGGAGGTGTTGTTCGCCCCAGTGGTGAGCGTGCCCGTTCCCAGGTTGACGTTGCCGCTTCCGGCGAGTGAGCCCAAGGCGTTGGAATAATCGTTCAGGTTAAACGTGCCGTAAAGCGACAGCGGCGTGGTCGTGGCGGTCTGGTTGGAATTCTGGAGCAGCAAGGTACTGCCGGTTTGGACCGTCAGTGGGCCACTAATCGCGGTTGCGCCGCCGGTCTTGTTCAAGACCAGTGTGCCGCCGCCGACCGTCGTCATCCCGTCGTATGTGTTGCTGCTCGTCCCGGTCAGAGTCAACGTGCCGGCGCCGAACTTACTCAGTCCCACGCCGGTCCCGGACAACTGACCGCCGAGGGTGAGATTGGTGGCGCTGGTGGAGACGACCGTTTCGAATGTGCCCATCGAGCCGAAACTGATGTTGTTGGCGATGGTGGAGGCGCCATCGAAACTGGTGTCCAGGTAGCCGGTGAGATTAAAGCCGTTGCCGCCGATGTTGTAGCCCGGCGCGTTGACTTGAATGGAGTAAAAACTTGTGCCCGCGGTGAAATCGTTCAAAGGATTGAGTTGCGCCGCGCCAAGGGGAAAAATGAGGTTCGAACCAGGTTGCGGCGCAAGCCCTCCGCTCCAGTTCTCGTTCGTTGACCACCGAGGGTCCGGTCCGCTGCCGGTCCATAGGAAAGTAGGACCCGCTGGCGCAGCACGAACTGGCGGTGTTGGAACGAACGCGAACGTCACGAACAGTAGGCAGAGCAACAGTTCCAGTCGCAGCAGAACTGTGCGCCATCGCCGAGTGTGCGTGTCGAGAGAAAAGCGAAACATCGGGACACTCCTTTTTGGTTCGTAGTAGGCGATTCATCGCCGCGCAAACAGCGATGAATCGCCTACTATGAACCAATACTACTTTGAAACCCAAGGCAAATGGAAGCGATAGACACGTTCGGTCGGCGTTGCCGATTTTTGCGCCATGACGATGTCGGACGGCTGCCAGCCCCTTGCCTGCTCCAGCGCTTGAAAGGCGCGCCGGAAGACGAGTGTCGCGGTGACCTGCGCGGGTGTGCTATCGGAAGGCGAAGCGAACGTATAGGTCGTCGTGTCCGCGCCACGCGCCGGCAGACGATTGTCGCTGGCGATGAGCGTGGGCTTCCAATAGTTCACCACTGGCGACTCGCCCGTGATCGCATCGCGCAGAATCTTGGCATAGCCCTTGCCCGGGCGCCCCGCAAGATTCCCGCCCCACGTTGGCACCGTCGCGCCGTTTCGGAGCGCCAGGGCGCGGCCCTGCCCATCCGTCGCCGCCACGACCAACAGCATGTGCCGCAGCGGCGAATCGGTCGGCACGTGGTGACCCGCCCCAACGTTCGTCAGCGTGACCACGACCTCGAGGTTGGCGTTGACGTACACAGCCGTCAACGTCATGGCGACCGTGCTTTGCATGAACGCTGGATCCTTGAGGCCCAAATCCTGATGCGACGCAAGGCGACTGGGATCGCGCGCGAGACCTCCTTTCTCCGGCAATACAAATGTCGGGCTCGTGCCCGGCGGCATGTGACAGGTCTGACACTCGATACCTGCGGCGGGGTAGGGACTCTCTTGCCATTCGCGATAACTCTGGTAAATCGGCGTGCCGAGGAACGCGAACTGATGGCACGGCGCGCAGAACTGGCTTTTCTTTTCGAGCGGCAGATAACTCACGCGGCGGGTCACATCGTCCAGACTGCCGAAAAAAATTTGATCGCCCGCGTACGCGCGGTAGAGCCGCAGCGAAAGTACGCCGGGCGCGTTAGCGTAAGGGCGATTGGTTTGCGGATCGAGATAAACGTCGCCGACCTTGTGGCAGAACTCGCAGAACACGCCTTCCCGGTTCACGCCGGCGAGCGTGTTCATGTCGGTGTCAAGCGGCGCATTTGCCGACGCGGCGGGCGCATGGCAGGCAGCGCAATTGCCCGCCGTGTCGGGAAAATCGAGTTTGTACCCCGGCGCGATCGTCGTGGTGTTGCTAATGTCCGTGCCGTTGTATAGAGAAAAGAAACGCGGGTTGACGCCCGCGCCGGCGTGCGCGGTGCGCTGCCATTCGGGAAACGCCGGCACCATGCAGTGACCGCACCCCAGAGTGGGATTCGCCGGATCGGGGTACGCGGTGTTCCAGACGTAATCGGGATTGTCGCGCGTATCGTAGGGACGGACGGTGATGACGATGCCGCTGGCAGGCGGAATAACCGAGACCCAAGCAGTTTTGGTGCCAGTGTACCACGCGGTAATGGTGATGGACTGTCCTTCCGTGACGCCATTGAGTGTCCAAGTGCCATCCGGCGCGGTGAACGTCAGGTTCAGCGTTGCCTGCACGCGCACCCACGCACCGCCAACCGCGCTGCCATCCGGCAGGCGCACGACGCCAGAGACGCTGCTGCTGGGTCGCGCGCGGGCGCGGCTGGGCAGCAGGACGAGCGTGAGCGCAAGCAATCCGCAGCAAGCGCACAAGAGGATGACGAGCCGTTTCATCATTCCCTCCATCGCGTCTTTGCGTTATTCTATCAGCCCTGTGTTATGGCGAGCCGTCCTGAGCGGAACCGCGTAGCGGCGTACTCGAAGGAAGCGGCGATTTGTCATTTGGCCCCGAGACTCAACTTGAGCCAATCCAAAAACAACAGGAGCGTGCCGGTGTCAACGTCCTTGGGCTTTTTGTTCGGCTGGATCAAGGTCATCCCGTGAAAGTTGCCGGCGTACTCGATCTTGCGATACGCCGCGCCGGACGCGGAATTGCACGCGGGGTTTGACTCGCGGTCGCCTTCACTGTACAAACACCAGACCGGTTTGGGTGGCTGTTCGGCTTGCAAGGGCTTGACGGCTTCCGCATACGGAACGGTGAGATAGCCGCCCGGCGAGAACGCAAACGTGCCCAGGCAACGCCCGCCGCCGCTAACATCTTTTGGCGCGCTGTTGAGCCAGAAGCAGCCGTCAATCGCGCCGTCTGCGCCAATGCTCGCCCCCGCGCTGACGATCCGTTGCGGGTCTATTCCTTCCAGCGCGCTCGCGGCTTTCATCGCCGAATTCGCGTCGATCCACCACGGACGCGGATCCCAGTTTCGGCAGCCGTCTGCCGTGCAGCCGCGAAAGGTAAAGGTGAAGACGGCAAACGATTGGCCTGCCGGCATCGCCGGAAACCAGGACGAATCGAGCCACGCGTATTTCCTGGGGTTGGCGCTCTTGCCACCCAATCCACGATTCTGCAGCCAGTAAGCGATCTCCGCCCAATCACCTTGATTGCTGCCGACCCAGTGCATCAGCACGACGACCGGCGCGGGCTTGTACGCGGCAGGATAGTACAGCCCGTCCAATTCGACTTGTCCATCGGTCGTCTTGAATTTGATCGCGCGTGGTTGCGGCGGCAACGCGGCAGGTGTCGGCGTCAATGTGGGTGTCGGTGTTTTTGTCGGCGTCGCAGTGGGGGGAATCGGGGTGGGGGTCGCGGTGGGCGGCACAGGTGTTGGCGTGGCAGTGGGCGGGACCGGCGTCGCGGTCGGCGGCACGGGAGTGGCGGTCGGTGGAACCGGCGTCGGCACCGGGGTCGCCGTTGGCGCAGCCGCGCAGCCGGTCAACGCAACGGCGCCAAGAACGAGCATCGAGACGCACAAGCAGCGAGCGTTCATTTTTGCCTCCTGGTGAATGATATTACGCGGAGCCAGCACGCATATCGGTCAATCGTCAAGCGAAAAACGCGCCGAGAATGTGAGCGGACGGCGGGTTGCTCACACTTGGTACGTCCCGCGAACGACAGTACAAAACCAGTGGCGGTTACGAACCCGACCCATCCTCAGGCAAGGGCTCGTCTCTCATCAGTATTCTATCGCAAGCCGGGGCGTGTGTCAACCATTTCTTTTGATTCGACTATCCTGGCACTTGGACCTCGACCACAAACCCCCGCCCTAGCGCGGCGTTGATCTGGACGCTTCCGCCCAAAAGTTGCACGCGCTCGCGGATGCCCAGCAAGCCAAAGCCGCCGCCGGCGTCCTGCGCGCCAGTGCCGTTGTCTTGAACGACCAGTTTAACGGCGACACTGCTCGAGTAATCTATCACGCAATCCGCGCGCGAGGCGTGGGCGTGCTTGCGCACATTCGTCAGCGCTTCCTCCGTGGCGCGATAGAGCGTCAATTCACTTTGCGGTTCGAGCGCGCGCGGGGTGCCCACGACGGAAAACTCGGCGATGATCCCGGCGGCGCGACATTCTTCAGTCAGCCGCGCCAAGGCGTCGCACAACGTGCGATGGTCGAGCGGCGAGGCGCGCAGCGCGGCGACGGAGCGTCGAACCTCCGCCAGCCCTTCTTTCGTGAGCGCCTGCGCCTTGGCGAGCGCGTCAAGCGCGCGGGCGCGGTCGGCGTCCCCTACCGCGCGCGCGGCTTCGATCTGCATGTTGATCGCGGTGAGATAGTGGCCCAATCCATCGTGGATTTCGCGCGCCAGGCGATTGCGCTCCTTCGTCGTCGCGAGTTCTTCCACCTGCGCGGCGTACTCGCGCAGTTTTTGGTTCGCGTCGTGCAACTCGGCGGCTAGGCGTTCGACCTCGGCGCGCGCCTTGCCCTCCCGCACGGCGATCTGCGTAAAGATAACGACGAAGACGATACCGGTCACGTAGGCAATCGTCATCTGGAACGCGCTCGACCAGTTGGACAGCCACCCGATCGCAATCGCGAATGCGGCGATGATCAGCGCCAGAGCCAACAGCATCCAGACGCGCGGCAGCGCCACGGTATATGCGGCGAGAGGCAATAGAATGATCCACGCCGCGCCGTGGCTCAAGAAGACGATCAACCCGCCAAGAGGAATCGCAAGCGCCAGAGTGATCATCGTCGCCAGCCACGCCCCAAGGCGCGGCTCTAACACGTCCTCCAGCAAGATGCCGCCGAGGAGATAGATGATGCCTGCCGCGACCAAGAGCGCTCCCTCAGGCAGAGCGAATGCGCTCGGTTCGGAGAGGAACGTGATGAGGTACGCCGCGGCGACGACGGCGGCAAAGGCGCTAGCGGTTCTGCGCTGGTCGTCCACGCGCGCATGAGCAATCGCGTGCATGCGTTCAACCCTTTCTGTCGCAGTGATGCGGCTGTATTATACCCTCGATTCCGCCAGCGCGAAAATTCGCCAGCGCGTGTGAGAACAGCGCGTGAGAAACGTTTGCCAAAACGTCCGACCTATGCTATATTAGCGTTAGACAAGATGACGCGCCACCTTAGCTCAATCGGTAGAGCAGCCGCTTCGTAAGCGGCCGGTTTCCAGTTCAAGTCTGGAAGGTGGCTCCAGAGGACGGGCGAGGCACAACCGCATGCCTCGCTCGTTTTTCAAGTTTGCGTTTGACTAACCGGACAATCCGTGTTATAGTGTAGCCAGTTAGAGACGAGTAATCCGGTCTGTCTGCGCCGTCCGGTCTTGTGTGACTGGGACGGCTTTTTTCACACCCTTTACTCCCCTGACGCTCGCGAATTGCCACGTGCGAAAACAAGAATGCCCGTGACGTTTTGCGACCGACGTGTTCCTCGCGGTTGTTCACCTCGGCATACTTTTCACCGCACATAGGAGTTCGATGAGTTTCAGTACTTTTAGTCTTGACCCGCGCCTGCAAGATGGCGTGCGGGCGCTGGGTTTTGAGCGCCCTACGCCGATTCAGTCCGCCACGATCCCCGCGGCGCTGACCGGTCAAGATGTTCTCGGCTCGGCAGAGACCGGCACTGGCAAAACCGCTGCGTATCTGCTCCCGATCTTGCACCGCCTGCTCGCCGCACCCATGCGCTCACACACGCCGCGCGCGCTAGTTCTGGTGCCTACGCGCGAACTCGCGCTTCAAGTCGCCGCGCACGCTGAGCAGTTGAGCCGGCGCACCGATGTGCGCGCCGTGGCGATTTTCGGCGGCGCAGCCATGGCCGCTCAGACCAACGCCTTGCGCCGCGGCGCGGATATCGTCATCGCGACGCCGGGGCGATTGCTCGATCACGCCGAACGTAAGAACCTGTCGTTTGCGTCGCTGCAAATTCTCGTCCTCGATGAAGCCGACCGGATGCTCGACATCGGCTTCTTACCCGACATCCAACGGATTATCGCGCGGCTGCCGCGGGAACGCCAGACGATGCTTTTCTCCGCCACGCTGCCGCCATCCATCCTGAATCTTGCGGCGCAGGTCACGCGGAACGCCGCGCGCATTCAGGTCGAAAAGACGACGACGCCGGACGCGATTGCACAAACACTCTTCCCGGTGCCGGAACATTTAAAGGCGCAACTGTTGCAGCAATTGTTGCGAGAGGAGGAAATGGAAAGCGTTCTGATCTTTGCGCGGACGAAACACCGGGCGGATCGCGTCGCCCAGCAATTGCAGCGCGCGCACATCCGCGCCGGCGTGATTCACGGCGATCGCTCGCAGCCGCAACGCATCGCCGCGCTGGAGGATTTTCGGCGCGGTAAATCGCGCGTGCTGGTCGCCACGGACATTGCCGCGCGCGGGCTTGACGTCGAAGGCATTTCGCACGTCGTGAACTACGACGTGCCGATGCAGCCGGAGGATTATGTGCATCGCATCGGGCGCACCGGCCGCGCGTTCGCCGCTGGCGCCGCGTACACGCTGGTGACGCCGACGGACGAGCGCATGGTGCGCCGCATCGAAGTCGTCCTCAAGCAAAGAATCGAACGCCGCCGGCTCACCGGCATTGACTACAGTGCGTCGGCGTACGTTCAGCCGGACGCGGCGGCGATTCGCCGGTACGTCCAAGCCCATCAGTCGAAAAATCAAAAAGCGTTAGCGCTGCAGTCGGTTTAGTCGCTGCGTCGCAACCAAGCGGAAACAAATTGCCGAGGCGAAGCGCTGGGGCATTTTTTCCAACTTAAGGAGAATCAGACATGGAATCGAAATTGTACGTCGGCAACTTGTCCTACAACGTCACCGAAGATGATCTGCGTCAGCTCTTCGCCCAAGCCGGTGAGGTTAGGGAAGTGTCGTTGATTACCGATCGCGACACGCGGCGGCCCAAGGGCTTTGGCTTTGTCGAAATGGCAACGCAAGCCGACGCCGAAAAAGCGATCCAGATGTTCAACAACTATGATCTCGACGGGCGACCGTTGACGGTCAATGTCGCGCGCCCGCGCGAAGAGCGCGGCGGTTTCCGCAGCGGCGGCGGGAGTTACGGCAGCGGCAGAGGCGGCGGCTATGGCAGCGGCAGAGGCGGCGGCTATGGCAGCGGCAGACGCGGCGGCAGACCGCGCGGACGTTACTAGACAGCCCAGACTAGCAGAAACCCGTTTTCTCGCCTTCGGCGGGAAACGGGTTTCTCGCTTTGACGCTCTTTGACAAACCGATTTGACCCGGTTACAATCGAATCCGAAAAAGACCCCAATTCAGAGGTCCAATGAAACAGCCGTCCCAAACGATTGCGCTTTCTGTTCTGCTGCTGACAACGATTACCTTCGTCGGCTGCGCGCCCTCTCCAACGCCGACGCCGATCCGAGTCCAAGAGACGGTCCAGGTCAAAGAGACTGTCCTGGTCAAGGAAACCGTTCAGGTCAAAGAAACAGTCCAGGTCAAAGAGACCGTCGAGGTAGTCGTCACCGCTACACCCGCGCCTACCGCGCCACCCAAAACCGGCGGAACGCTTGTCGCCGCGCGGACGGAGGACGTGAAAGGGCTGGATCCGCACCGGCAAAATGCCCCGGCATCGTTGCGGGTTCTGGAACTCGTCTACGACTCTCTCTTTGCCTTTGACAAGGACCTGAACATCGCGCCGAATCTTGCCGAAGCATGGAAGTGGTCGGACGATGGCAAAACGCTCACGCTCACGCTTCGCAAAAATGTGCGATTCCACACCGGCGAGGTCTTGACGTCGGGCGACGTCAAGGCATCGTTCGAGCGGATCCTCGACGAGAAGACCGGGGCTGCCGCGCGCGCGTCGTTTGCCGACATTGACAAAATTCTAGCCCCCGATTCCTCCACGGTCGTCTTTGCGCTCAAAAAGCCGAACGCCGCGCTACTTGCCGCGATGGCGCAGCCCAACGCCGCGATTCTGTCCCAGAAATTCCTCAGTAGTGGAACCGATCCAAACAAACAAGCCGCCGGCACCGGCGCGTTCAAACTGGCAAGGTGGGAGCCGAATCGCACGCTGATCCTGACGGCGAACAAGGATTATCGGACGCTCGGCTTGCCGCGCCTCGACGGCATCGAATTTCGCCTCGCGCCGGACGAAGCGGCGATCCTCGCGGGCTTGCGCGCCAAGACATTCGATTGGGCACTGATCAACGATCCGCGGGTCGCGATTCGCGCGGGCGCGGGTGGCAGTCCGCTGACGATTGCGCGTGCGCCGGCGCTCGCGTACCACGTGTTGCAACTGAACGCCAGCCGCCCAATCTTCGCCGACCTGCGCGTGCGCCAGGCGATCGCCTGCGCGCTGGATCGTCAAGAAATCGTGGACGCCGCCGCGCTCGGTGAGGGCGAAATTACCGGACCGGTCACCGCGCCGTTTTATCGGACATTGCCCGGCGATTTGTTCTGCTACAAAAAGGATGTTGACCGGGCGAAGCAGTTGCTGAGCGGCGCAGGGAAATCTACTGGACTCAAATTCAAAATTCTCGCGTCCACCGACGAATTGCAGAGCGCGATCTCGGACGCGCAAACCATCAAAGCCCAATTGCGAAAAGTCGGCATCGAAACAGACATTGAAGCGCTCGATCAGAACGCGTTTGTGGATCGCTGGGGCAAAGCCGATTTTGACGCCGCTATCACGATCATCGGCGGCTACCCTGATCCCGACGTGATGTTGTACCGCTATTGGCACAGCGCCGGGAATCTCAACAAAGTCGCGGGCTATAAAGACTCTGACCTCGACAAGTTGCTCGATCAAGGACGCGCCGCGACCGACCCCGACCAACGCAAAGTGATCTACGATTCGATTCAGCGAAGACTTGTCCAAGCCGCACCCTGGGTCTGGCTGTACGTCGGCTACGAGTACCGCGTGATGCAGCCGTACGTCAAGGGCTATACGCCGATCGCGAACGGCGCGCTGATCTATCTGCGCGAAGCGTGGCTCGATAGGTAGGCGGAGACCTCCATGCGCGTCATTTCAGGCACTGCCAAAGGACGCACCCTCAGATCGCCGGGCGCGGCAACCCGCCCCATCACCGATCGCGTGAAAACCAGTCTGTTCAACATCCTCGGCGCGCGGGTGATTGACGCGAACGTGCTCGACTTGTTTGCCGGCGTCGGCAGCGTCGGCATCGAGGCGCTGTCGCGCGGCGCGCGCGCGGCAACCTTCGTCGAACTCGACCGCGAGGCGCTGACCGCGCTGCGCGCGAATCTCGAAACGACGCGGCTGGACGATCGCGCGAACATCGTGCGGCTCGATGTGTTCAAATTCGTCCGGAGCCGTGGTGTCATTGCGAGCGAAGCGAAGCAATCTCCAGGTCCCGCTCCGGAGATTGCTTCGTCGCAAAGACCGCTCCTCGCAATGAC
>DHFK01000031.1:29368-35645 GCA_002400365.1 Anaerolineales bacterium UBA4826
TAAGGCGTAAAACGTAAAGCGTAAATCGTAACCTGGGTGACAAACCTTACGTTTTACGCTTTACGTTTTACACCCGGCGCGGCATCAAGCAACTCGATGACTTGGCCATCGCTGGTCTGATCAAACTGCATGTAGAATCGCCCCACCGCCCAGAACGGTTCCGGCGTGTCCAGCACGATGACCTGATCGCACTCGCACGCGAGTCGCTGAACGGTCTCTGCGGGACCCACCGGAATTGCGAGGATCAGCCGCGCCGGCTGCTGCTGGCGCAACGCGCGGAGCGATGCCAGCACTGTCGAGCCAGTGGCTACACCGTCGTCAACCAAGACCACGGTCTTGTCTTTCACGTCGAGCGGCGGGCGGTCTTTGCGGAACGCGCCCAGCCGCCGCGCGATCTCTTTGCGCTGCTGCTCGACTTCGCGCGCGATCTCTTTTGGGGAGAGGCGTAGTTCTTCGACGAGAATATCGTCGAGCAGGACCTCGCCGTTGCTCGTCACCGCGCCGATGGCGAGTTCGGGGTTGAACGGCGCGCCGAGTTTGTGCGCGAGGAAAACGTCGAGCGGCGCGTTGAGCGCGCGCGCCACTTGCGCCGCGACGACCACACCGCCGCGCGGAATGCCTAGCACGATCACGTTCGGCTGGTCCTTGAGAAACGCCAACCGCGCCGCGAGTTGTTGCCCGGCGTCCTGACGATCTTGAAAAAGCATTTCGACACCTTCAGTTGGCCAGTGCGATAGTCGGGTGGTTGCCTGGCAAGCAACTATCGCACTATTGCACTATGCAACTATTGCACTGATCGCTAGATCCACCGCTTGACGCGCATCCTTCGCTTCGACCATTGACGCGAGAAGTGTTCCTCCGCGCGCCAGTTCCCACGTGCCCAACCCAATCACCGGAATTCCGAATTTGAGCGCGAACGCGATTTCGCTCAACGTCCCGTACTCCCCGCCGATGGCAATGACCGCGCGCCCGCTCCGCACGACGATGCTGTTGCGCGCTTCGCCCAAGCCCGTGACGATCGGAATGTCCACGAACGAGTTTGCGTCGCGGCAAGTTATGCCGGGCAAGATGCCGATGGTGTGCCCGCCCACGCTTTTCGCGCCCTTGCACGCGGCTTCCATGACCCCGCCGAGCCCGCCGCAGACCACCGTCGCGCCGCGCAACGCGAGTTCACGCCCAACCTGTTCCGCGAGCGTGTACGTCTTTTCATCGCATTGTCCCGCGCCGATAACCGCGATAAACATTTCTCACTCGAGAACGGAACACGCAGCCCGCAATAGGTCCGCGCGACCGTGTTATGTGTTGCGTGTTCCGTTGTTTTTCAACTCGACCACGTACAATCGCGTATACACACTCCCACCTGGCTTTAACTCGCTTCTCATCATGCTCACGCGCTCGACGCGCAAATCACCCAGCGCGCCTACTTGCGCGTTCGCGATCATCGCGCCGATAGACTGCCGATCGTTGGGCGACGCGTCGCGCTTGACGCGTCCCAACGTCAGATGCGGCGCAAACGGACGTTCCTCGCGCGCAAAGCCGAGCGCGGCGCACGCCGCGTCAATCTGTCTGGCGAGTTGCGCGGCGATCTCCACCTGCCCCTCCGCGCCGACCCAAAGCACGTTCGGACGCCGCGTGTTCGGGAACGCGCCGACGCCGCTCAACGTGAGCGTGAAGGGTGGGGCGCCCGCGCACGCATCGGCAAGCGCGCGGCGGAGGTCGGGCAGCCGGCTCGACTCGACATCGCCCAGGAACTTTAGCGTGACGTGGATGTTGTCGGACGCGACCCAGCGCACGCCGCGCGCGGCGCGTTCGCGCCCGAGTTGCGTCTGGAGGTCAGCCAGCGCGCGGTAAAGCGCATCGTCTAGTTCGATGGCGATGAAGGCGCGGATCAATTCTGCCATGTCTGCTTCCTTTCACAGCAATTGTCCGACAATCCTACGCAAAAGTCAAACCCCTTGACACCGAACAGGTGTTCGTGGTATAATACGGACAAATGTTCGAGCCGAGAAGGAGGCAGCACATGGGACTCTCGGAAAGACAACAACGCATTTACGAGTTCATTACAAAGTTCTCGCGGGATAAAGGGCGTCCACCGACGATCCGCGAGATTGGCGGACACGTGGGCATCTCGTCCACCTCGGTCGTCAACTACAACCTCAATATCCTCGTGCGCGAAGGGCTGATCCAGCGCGAGAAAGAAGTCTCGCGCGGTTTGCGCGTCGTCGGCGCGCAAGCGAGATCGTTAACGGGCGAACTGGCGAACCTCGTGCAAATTCCCCTGCTCGGAAAGATCGCCGCCGGTCATCCGATTCCGGTCCCTGAAGCCGGGCTTGCGCCGTACGATGGCGAGACGCTGTCGCTGACCCGCGATTTGATCCAAGAGCACGAAGGGTTGTTCGCGCTCCAGGTCAAAGGCAACTCGATGATTGACGCGCTCATCAACGACGGCGATATCGTCGTGATGAAAAAGCAGGAGACGGCGCTGAATGGCGAGATGGTCGCGGTCTGGCTCAAGGACGAAAAGGAGACGACGCTCAAGCGCATCTATCGCGAAAAGAATCGGATCCGGCTCCAGCCCATGAACCCGACGATGAAACCCTTCTTCGCCGATCCGCGCAACGTCGAGGTGCAGGGCAAGGTGATCCTCGTCGTTCGTCAGTTGCAAAAAACGCCGGCATAAAAGCGAGCCGCCGCGCGCACAACTTTTAAGGTCGAACCCCCTTGACAGAACAACTGTTCCGATTTATAATCGGAACTAGAACAGTTGTTCTGTTCTTGTTTTTGGCTGGGAGAGTGCGCGTGAATTTGAAACCCTGCCCTTTTCGTCACGTCGGCGAAGAGGGAAGCATACTTTGCGAAAAGATCAAGTCCGGAGACCGCGAGGTCTCGCCCAATATCTGCCGCGCCTGCCCGATCGCGCAAATCAACTGCGCGCATCTGCGCGCGACGCTCGACAATCAATCGCGCCCGCCCATCGTCGTGCGCTGGGGCAATGGCAAGACGCAGGTGTGGGACGATGTCGCGACGCAAGCCATCGCGCTTGAACGCGCCGCGTGCGCGGCAAAGGTCACGCCGATCCATTCGCCGCGCGATTGCGCCGGCTGCGCGCTGCGGCAGCCGCTCGTCACGGCGGATGCGCTTGCTCAACCGGCGAGTGTCAACCGCCGTGCGCCGACCGTCGTTCCGCGCGCGCCGCGCGCCGCGCCGGNNTAAATCATAAATCGAAAATCAAAAATGGTCTCGATGGAAAAGCGTCTGTTGAACTTTCAAGCCGATAGGATCGAGATGGTGCTTGCGGCGCATAGAGCGCCGGCGCGCGTTTGGGGTGGGTCTCTTACGCCTCGCACGGTTCGGTTCCACCTTGCCCCAGCGGCGAACACGCGACTTGCGCGGCTGGAAGCATTAACGGAGGAGGTTGCCTTGGCGCTGGGAGCATCTTCCGCGCGGCTCACGCGTCTGAACGGTACGCTCTCGCTCGAAGTTCCGCGCGCCGACTCGCGCTGGGTCTCGCTAGCCGAACTCGATCGGCGTTTGGAAAGCGACGATCATCTGCGCCGCGCCTTGAACTGTCCCGGCACGGCGATCTTGGGCATGGACAGCGAGGGTGTGCCGCTCTTGTTGCGGCTTTCCTCGCCGGACGTCGCGCATTGCCTGATCGCCGGGACGACGGGCAGCGGCAAGACCGAACTCGCGCGCACGATCATCGCATCACTCCTGATCCATCAGAAACCGCGCGATCTCCAAATCGCCTTGTTCGATCCGAAGGGTCATGGGTTTGCGCCGTTCGCGCGCGCGCCGCACCTGCTCTTCCCGATCGTCCGCGACCCGGCAGAGACGCTCAGGCGCGTCCATTACCTGGTTGCCGAAATGGAGCGCCGCGATCGCGGCGCGGCTGTGGGCGCGCCGCGCGAACGCCCGCGCGTGGTGATCGTGATGGACGAACTGGCGGACCTGTTGCAGATGTGCGGGACTGAACTGGAAGCGCTGCTGACGCGATTGGTCCAACGCGGACGCAGCGCGGGGTTTTCGCTGGTGGCGTGCACGCAAAAGCCATCGGCGCGGGTGGTGGGCAGTTTGGTCAAAGCGAACTTTCCGGTGCGCCTGGTCGGTCGCGTGGCAAGCACGGACGACGCGCGCGTGGCGGCGGGGATCGGCGGGACGGACGCGGAAAAACTCGCCGGGCGGGGCGATTTCTTGTTGATCGCCGGCGGGCAGATCATTCGATTTCAGGCGGCGTACGTCAAGCCAGAGGAAATCGCGGCGCGGCTTGAGCCGGACGCACAGCGCGATGCGGCTGAGAGTTTCAGCGCGCGGATGTTCGGGCGGTTGAGAAGAGTCAAGTGAAATTCAAAATTCGAAATTTCCAATCTCGACTTGTGAATTTTGAATTTGCGTGAGGTATAGATGCGAAACGGAATCATCCTCGCGGGCATCGCGTTCGCGGTGGCGCTCGCGGTCATAGTGGGGAATCGGTTGTCGAATGAGGCGATGGCGGTTGTCGTCGGCGCGGTCTGTGGGATCAGCGCGAGCATTCCAGTCAGCATCGGCTTGGTGATTGCGTCGAGCCACAACTGGGGTCGGAGCGAGGGCCCGCGCGAAATCGGCTATGACTATGGCGCGCATCGCTATACGCCGCAGCCGCCCGTCGTCATCGTCAGTCCGCCGCAGACACAAGCGCCGTACGGATTGCCGTATCCGCAAGGTCAGTACGTCGCGCCTGCGATCGCGCCCATGCTTGGCGCGCCGCGCGAGTTCAAGATCATCGGCGAAGAATAGCGCTGCTGTCCGGCATTCCTTTCTAGGCAAGCCCCCAATGAGGGAGTTGATACAGCACGAAAGGAGTCTCGAATGAACCGCTTGATTGCTTTCTGTGGCTTGGACTGCGCCCAGTGTGAGGCGTACATCGCCACGCAGGCGAACGACAACGCGGCGAAGGAACGGATCGCGGCGAAATGGCGTGTTCAGTACAACGCGCCCGACTTGCCCATCGCCGCGGCGACGTGCGATGGTTGCGTAACTGTTGGCGGTCGGGCAGGCGGCTATTGCCCGCAATGCCCGATTCGCGCGTGCGGTATTGCGCGTGCGGTTGCCAACTGCGCTCACTGCGCCGACTATGACGCGTGCGACAAACTGGCGGATTGGTTCAAGTCTGTGCCGACCGCGCGCGTGACGCTCGACGAGATTCGGCGCGCGTTGTGAGGGAAACTATTGCGTCAGTTCCGTAACCAACACATCCAGCGCCAGCACTGGCTCGCTGCGACCGGTCTTGATGGCGATGTCGGCGTCCAGGAGTTTGCGGTAGATCGCTTCGAGCTGCGGCAGCGTAAAGTTCAATGCCTGAGTCCAGGTCTTGCTCGCGACAAAGGGGTGGAGTTTCAGTTGCTCGCGCGCCGCGTCCAGCGTCAGCCCGCGCGCGGCGAGATCGCGCATCTGCAACAACAATCGAAACTGGCGGACGATCATGCCGAAGAGTTGCGGCGGCTCGGCTTTATGGCTGAGCAGATCGTGCAACAGTTTCAGCGCAACCCCCCGCTCGCGCCGACCGATCGCATCCACCATCGCAAAGACATCGGACTCGCGCGCCGAGGCGACGAGCGCATGTACGTCTTCCGTGCGGATCGGCTGGTCCGCGCGGAAAGTCAATAGTTTCTCGATCTCGTTGTCCAGCAATCGCAGATCCGCGCCGACGTGCGCGGCGAGTTCAGTCACGGCGGTTGGCTCGATCGTCCCACCTTTTGACTTGACGCGATCCTGAATCCACTTGGGCAGCGCGCGTTCGGTCGGCGCGGCGAATTCCTTGACGTACGCTTGCTGCGCGTCCACGGCTGCCGCGTGCTTGAGGACCGGATTGTTCTTCGCCAGCGTTTTCGATTCGATGAAGACCAGGCGCGTGGTTTCAGGCAGCCGGTCTAGATACGCAATCAGTTCCTTTGCGAGCGTCGGATTGCTTTCCTCTTCGGTTTCCCCCTCGTCCGCGCCTTTCGCGCGGCGCGGCTCCAGCCGCGCTAACAACCCCTCGACGATGACCAGCCGCTTGTCCGTCAGAAACGGCACCGCGTCGCATGCGTGCTGCAATTCGCCCAGCGTGACCTTGCGCCCGTCGTAGCGCGCGGTGTTGAGATCGGCGAATTGCGGATCGCCCATCTTGGCGCGCATTTTGGCAATCGCCTCGGTGCGTGAAAGTTCGTCTTCGCCGTGAAGGATGTAATACATCGCGCCTACCTGGGCGTTGCGCGCGGCGTGACCGCGAGCCGTGGCGTTGGCGTGGTCGTCCGCG
>DHFK01000062.1 GCA_002400365.1 Anaerolineales bacterium UBA4826
TGAAGCGCCACAGCACAGCCAGGAATGTGCCGAGTGCGATCATGCTGAGATCGTGCGTAATAACCTGCCGGAAGTTCTGTAGCCAAACATAACGGAAAGGCAGTCGCGCTGCAAGGCAGATCACCGAAGATACAAGTACGGAATTCACAGCGAAATCGGTGAAACCAGACAGCATGAGGGCTAAGACATTCTGCGCTGAATCAAAGTAGTCCAAATTGGATTGATGCAGAGCCAAATAGACTAGGGCAACCGCAGTCCAAGTAACTGTCAGTTCGGAGATATTGAACACTTTCTTGAACCACAATCGGTTTCTGACGGGGATTTCGCCCAGCAGGGTCCCGACAAAAGTTGCCAGGATTACTATGGGGGCGGGGTAGAGNNGAAATCGTCATCTCGATGTGCTCGCCGTAGATAGGAATGGGAAAAGCGTCAAGCATGGCGACGGCTGTAGCAACGAGTAGGATGACGATCCATGCTGTCAGATCGTTTCCAATCGCAGAAATACAAACCAAAACCGCGCCTACTGCGAGCGCGGTGAGTAGGAAGATATAGAGGCGTGCATTCCAGGGGAGAGTGCTCATGACAGTCCGAATCTGCTCATAATTTAAAGATGCTGTGTCTAGTTGCCTCAACACAGCATCTGCTAATGAGCAAGACCACCGGCGAACTTGCCGAGATTGATGAGTCTAGTACCACTTGGCATCGGCCACAATGGCCAGAAGCATACTCGCGAGAGTAGCCAGCGTCAACCAAACCTGCGCGAGGCGCCACTTCACTAAGACTCACTTCCTTTCCTTGAGGGATTTGATCGTCAGCAACGATCAGGGGTTCCCTTCGCTTCGCTCGTCCCGCAAGTCCGCCGGTTCGATGGTATTCTACCATACTCCGGTCAATAAATCAAGCGTCAGTTTGATGCGTCAGTTTGATGTCAATTTTGACCTGTTTGGGCATTGGCGCCTGTCAACCGACTAGGGCGTGAGCCGATGCTGATCTCGGGGGAATAGCGTGGCTTCGCGCAGGTTTGCCAAGCCGCAGAGTTGCATCACAAAGCGTTCCAAGCCGATGGCAAAACCGCCGTGCGGCGGCATCCCGTGTTTCATCGCTTCAAGATAATACGCGAATGGCTCGAGGGGCAAACGCGCACGCGCCAGCGCGGCGGCATAGTCCGCGTAACGATGCAAGCGCTGTCCGCCGGTCACCAACTCAGTCCCGCGCAAGAGCAAGTCGAAGGAATTCGAATACGTGGGATCGGCGGGATCGGGATGCGTATAAAACGGACGCTTGGCCATCGGATAGCCGGTCACGAAAAGGAAATCGGACCCCTGCGCGGCGCGCGCCCATTCGCCCAGCCAGCGTTCGTGTTGCGGCGCCAGGTCGGGTTCGCCGCGGCAGTCTTCGCCGTGGCGCTCCAGGATGAGTTGCTGCGCGTCGCGAAAATGGATGTGTGGGATCGCTGCGGGCAGAGTCGGCAGATGAACGTCGAGCAGTTTCAGATCGGCGGCGCAGCGCTCGCTCACGCGCGTGAGGATGTGACGGACGAGCGCGGTGAGCAGCGTCGTCACGCTGAAATGATCGGCGATGAATCCGAATTCGGCGTCCATGCTGACGTACTCGTTGACGTGACGCGTCGTATCGTGCGGCTCGGCGCGAAAGACCGGTCCGATTTCGTACACGCGCTCGAACACGCCGACCATGATCTGTTTGTAGAATTGCGGCGATTGGGCGAGGTACGCTTTCTTGCCAAAGTACTCCACCGCGAAAACGTTCGCGCCGCTTTCGGTCGCGGACGCGACGAGTTTGGGCGATTGGATTTCGGTAAAGCCCGCGTCATTCAGGAATTCGCGAAACGCCGCCATGATCCCAGCCGACAGGCGGAAGAGCGCGCGCCGCGCGGGATGGCGCAGCGCGACGGTCGCGTGATCGAGCAAGGTGTCGAGCGAGGCGTGGAGCACGCGCTTGTTGATCGGAAAAGGCAGCGCGTCGGTCACCGGCGAAATCACTTCGAGCGCGATGTCGCGCAACTCGACGCCGCCCGGCGCTTGTGGCTCGGCGACGACCATGCCTGCGATTTCGACGACGCTTTCGCTCGCGAGCCCATTCAGCGGCGCGAGCGCGTGCGGATCCAAGGTCATCGCTTGCGCGATGCCGTACCCGTCGCGCACGAGGATAAAGTTGATTTTGCCGAGCGCGCGCACCTGGTGTAGCCAGCCCGCGAGTTTCACGCGCTGGCCAACGTGCTCGCCGACCTGGATCGTCCGAATGTGTTCCACTTTTTCCTCCGCAAAAACAAACCCCTCGTCCTGGATTGAAAGGACGAGGGGAAACTCGTGGTGCCACCTTTCTTTGCAGCCAGACCGCTACGGCGAGCGGTTTCTACGGCTGCCTCGACGCTTGCTAACGGCAGCGAACCGTCGCGCGGGGCGAAAACTCGGGAGTGTTCTTCGGCGATGTCCGAAGGTTGCCGTTTCAGCGACTAGGCAACTCTCTGCGCTTCGGCTTTCGCGATCGCCTACTTGTCTCCTCGGCGCACGACAGGTTTATAACATATCTTGGCGGATTGGTCAAGCGGCTCTGGGTAACGTTTGGAATGAGGTGATTCGCGTCTTTGACGAACTCTCGCTCTCTGTGTTATAATTCCCTCCGCTCAAATGACTCGCCCACGTATTTCGGTCGTCATCCCCACGCACAATGGCGCCGCCACGCTCGGCGTGTGTTTGGACTCCCTGCGCGCGTCGTCGCGCCCGCCTGATGAGATCATTGTCGTGGATGACGCGTCCAGCGACGGATCGGCGGAGAGCGCGCGGCAATTTGGATGCCGCGTTGTGCGGCTGGCTGAAAACGTCGGCGCGGCGCGCGCGAAGAATCGCGGCGCAGCGGTCGTGACCGGCGAGATCATTTTTTTTACCGATGACGATGTGATCGTATCGCGCGATTGCCTCGCGCGCGTGGCTGAGGATTTCGACGACCCGCGCGTGGACGGCGTCGTCGGCTTGCTCGACCGCCAGATCCCCTTTGATGACTTTGCCAGTCACTTTAAGAATCTGTGGATGCGCTTTACGTACGAGCGACTGCCGCGCGAGCGCATTGGTTTGTTCTACACCAGCATCGCCGCGATGCGCCGCGAAGTGTTCCAACGCCTCGGTGGCTTTGACGAGAACTATCGCGGCGCGAGCATCGCGGAAGATACCGAGTTCGGACAGCGCGCGTGGGCAGCCGGGCATCTCATCCGGCTCGATCCGCGCGTCGTAGTGACGCACTGCAAGCGCTATACGCTGCGCGAGGTGCTGGTCACCGATTTTCTGCGCGCGCGTGCGCTGATGCTGATGCGCTTGCGCAAGTGGGGTCGGCGCTTTTACACGAGCGTTCCGCGCTTTTACCAACTTGCCGTGCCGGTCATTCTTGCTGCGCTTGGATTGCTGATGGCTGGCGCAGCGATGAGTAATTGGCTATTGGTAATTGGGAGTTTGGCTTTACTCTTTACGTTCTACGTTTTATTCTCCCCGTGGCTTGGCTACCTGGCGCGTGAACGCGGCGCGCGCTTTGCGCTCGGCGCCGCGCTCTTTCAGCCGGCGGATGTGATTGTGGTGGGGTTTGGAATGTTCGTAGCGGTGCTGGAGTTTGCGCGAGGAAGGAGATACTGATGCCCTCCCCATTTCCCGGCATGGACCCATATCTCGAAGGCGAGATGTGGCAAGAGTTTCACGACACATTTGCTAACGCGATTCGTGGTCAGTTGTTGCCGCGCCTCAAGCCCAAGTACGTTGCGCTGCTGGCGAAACGCTACGCGTTCGAGCAGCCGACGCTTGGGATTGCGAAGACGATTTATCCAGATGTTCACGTCGTCAAGCAAACGCGCGAGGCGTACGCGACGGTCGGCGCGTTGGTTGGGGATGACAAGCCGCATACGGTCGAGTTGGAGAATTTCTTGCCNNCGACAAGCGCATCGCGATCCTGGCGACAGACACGCACCTGCTCGAAATTGATCTGCTGCGGCAAGGCGCGCGCGTCGAACTCATCGGCAAACTGCCGCCCGCAGCGTACTATGTCCTGCTCAGTCGTTGGACGCGGCGACCAAAGACCCAGGTTCGGCCCATTCAGTTGCGCGACAAATTGCCCACGGTACCAGTGCCACTCCTGCCGCCTGACCCTGACGTAGCGCTCGACCTGCAAGCCGCGCTGACTGCGTGCTTCGATCTGGTTGGCTACGAACGGTTACT
>DHFK01000051.1 GCA_002400365.1 Anaerolineales bacterium UBA4826
CCATTCCAACTCCACCTCGCCAATCCGCACTTTGTCCCCCTCGCGCACGCCGGCTTGTTCCAGCGCGCCGGTTACGCCCATCGCCTTGAAGACGCGATGCAAGCGCAGAATCGCTTCCTCCTGGTCAAAGTTCGTCATCACGACCATGCGCTCGACCCTCTTGCCGCGCACGCGGAACGCGCGGCCCTCGCGTGAAACCTCGAACGCGCTCTCGTCCTCTGCCGGGCGAATGACCGGCATTTCTTCTTCGAGCGCCGCCGGCTCTGGCGGGACCTCGTTCAAGCGTTTGACGGCGGCGCGGAGCAAATCGCGCACACCTTGACCGGTCGCGGCGGAGATCGCGTACGCGTCGATTTTGCGCTTTGCCAGCGCTTTCTGTACCGCCGACCACTTGGCTTGCGCGTCGGGCAAATCCAGCTTGTTGAGCGCGACGACTTGCGGCTTGGCGGCGAGCCGCGGGTTGTATGCCGCCAGTTCGCGGTTGACCGCGTCGAACGCGGCGAGCGGATCGTCGCCCGCGCCGTCGAGCAGATGGATCAGCGCGCGTGTCCGTTCGATGTGACGCAGGAATTTGTCGCCCAAGCCCGCGCCCGCGTGCGCGCCCGCGATCAGACCGGGGATGTCAGCAAGCACCACCTCGCGGTCGTCCACGCTCGCCACGCCGAGATTCGGCATGAGCGTCGTGAACGGATAGTCGGCGATTTTGGGTTTCGCCGCGGTCACCGCGGCGAGCAGGGTTGACTTGCCGGCATTGGGCAAACCGATGATACCGACGTCGGCAAGCAACTTGAGTTCAAGCACGATCGCGCGCGCCTCGCCCGGCTCGCCTTTCTCCGCCCAACGCGGCGCTTGGTTCGTCGAACTTGCGAACGCCGAATTGCCGCGCCCGCCGCGCCCGCCGCGCGCGACGATCGCCTGATCGTTGACGGTCACGAGATCAGCCATCAGCGCGCCGGTCTCGGCATCGCGCACGACGGTGCCGCGCGGCACGGGCACGCGCAGATCGGCGCCGCTTTTGCCTTGCTTGTTACTGCCCTGACCGTGCGCGCCTTTTTCCGCTTTCCAGTGCGGATGCTTGCGTAGATTCAAGAGCGTGTTCAGGTGCGGATTGGCGACGAGGATCACGTCGCCGCCTTTGCCGCCGTGACCGCCATCCGGTCCTCCGTGCGGCACGAACTTTTCGCGGCGGAAACTCATGCAACCGTTTCCACCCTTGCCGGCTTGAACAAAGATTTTGGCTTCGTCGAAGAAAAGAGATTCGTCGCGCATCGGCATAGAGAATACTTGAAACCGGCGAATAAGTCAAACGAAAGAAACCAGGTTTCCGGTTCGCCAGTGGTTTTGCAACTTGGCGCAAATCGTGATATGATTATGGGTACAGACGACTTTCAGGAGTGATGGATGGCAACGCAGCCGGTTTCCGATGTGGTGATCAATCGTTTGCCGCTTTATCTGCGCATGTTGGAGTTTCTGGAGAAAGCGGGGAAGACGATTACTTCGTCGCAAGAACTGAGCGAGTGTTTGGACATGTCCTCGGCCCAGATTCGCAAAGACCTCTCCTATTTCGGCGAATTTGGAAAGCAGGGCACTGGGTACAACGTCGCGTTCTTGCAGGGGCAATTGCGCCAGATCCTGCACGTGGATCGCGCGTGGAATGTCATCCTGGTTGGCGCGGGCGATCTCGGGCGCGCGCTGGCGCACTATCAAGGTTTTGCCGCGCAGGGCTTTCGTCTCGTCGCGATTTTCGACAACGCCCCGAAGAAGATCGGCTTGACGGTTGGCGCGCTCACGGTGCAAGGCATGACGGAACTGCCGCGCTGCGTGCGCGATCGCAAGTTGCAGATCGCGATCTTGGCGGTGCCCGCTGTCGCCGCGCAGGCGGTCGCGGATGAACTCGTCGAACTGGGCATCCGCGCGATCCTCAACTATGCGCCGATCACCTTGAGCGTGCCGCCCGAGGTGAAGGTGTACTACATTGACCCGGTGGTTGGCTTGCAGAGCATGACGTACTACCTCTGAAAGTAGAAAGTAGAAAGTGAAAAGTAAAAAGCCGGCGGAGAATCTCCGACCGGCTTTTTCGTTCTTCACTTTGAACTCTTGATACTTTTGACTTATAGTTGCGGCATACTCTTCTTGAGCATCTCCAATTGTTCCAGCGCCCTGCCAGCGCCGATCGCGACGCACGCCATCGGATTCTCCGCCATGTAGCAGGGCACACCAGTCTCCTTGGTCAAAAAGCGGTCAACGTTTCGCAGCAGCGCGCCGCCGCCGACGATCACCATGCCGCGATCAATAATGTCGGAGGCGAGTTCGGGCGGTGTTTTCTCAAGCACCGAGCGCACGACCACCGAAATCGCTTGCAGCGGCTCGGCGATCGCGTCGGTGATTTCGTTCGACGAGACGCGAATCGTGCGCGGCAGTCCCTGGACTTGATCGCGCCCGCGCACCTCGATGACCAGTTCCTCTTCCAAAGGCAACGCGCTGCCGATTTGGATTTTGATGTCCTCCGCCGTCTGCTCGCCAATCATCAGGTTGTATTTCTTGCGGACGTACGTCGTGATTGCTTCGTCAATCTTCAGCCCCGCCACGCGCACCGAACTCGAGACGACCATGCCGTTCATCGAAACGACCGCGGCTTCGCTTGCACCGCCGCCGATGTCCACGACCATGTTGCCGGTGGGTGTCTGAATCGGCAAGCCGGCGCCGAGCGCGGCGGCGAACGGCTCTGGCACCAAGTGCGCGCTGCGCCCGCCCGCGGCGATCGCCGCGTCGTGTACCGCGCGTTCTTCGACGCTGGTGACGCCGACCGGCACGCTGATCGCGATATCCGGTTTGACGCCGATCATCATCTGCACGCGTCCGCAGACTTTGGTAATAAAGTAGCGGAGCATCGCTTCGGTCACCATATAGTCCGCGATGACGCCGTCGCGCATCGGACGCATGACCTCGATGCTTTCCGGCGTGCGACCCAGCATCGTCTTGGCTTCCTCGCCCAAGGCGACGATGCGCGCATCCGCCAGCGATAGCGCGACGAGCGAGGGCTCTTGAAGCACGATCCCTCGCCCGCGCACGTACACCAATACGTTGACCGTTCCCAGATCAATTCCGATTTGTCGGACGAACATGCTTTACCTTTGGAGTAGCCACGCAACCTTGCGAAGGTTGGGCAGTGGTCTTCGAATGAAACGCGCTTTCCTGTGCCAAGAACTGTGGCTTTCGCAAGCCCGCTCGCAACCTGCGCAAGGTTGGATAGAGACCTTATCCGCCCAGGTCTGTCGGCGTGGGCTTTATTCCGCCGCCCCGTTTGCGCCGCGCGACCTTGAGGCGAACCTCCGCGCGCCGCAGCGCTTGTTCGATGCGCGCGAATTCGGCGTCGGAACGCGGTTTTTCGCGGAGCAAATCGTGCGCGCGGGCGCGGGCTTGTTCGGCGCGCTGTTCGTCAATCTCGTCCGCGTGCTCGGCGCTGTCGGCGAGGACGGTCACTTTATCCGGGCGCACTTCCATGAATCCGCCGCCGATCGCAAAGTGGAATTCCTGTTCGTCTTTTTTGTAGCGCAACTCGCCGAAGGTGAGCGCGGTCAGGAGCGGCGCGTGGCGCGGCAAAATGCCGAGGATGCCGTCCACGCCGGGCGCGCTGACGTAATCTACATCTTCGCTCAGAATGAGTCGTTCGGCGGTTACGATGTCCAGTTTGATTTTTGACATTTACTACAACTTGCCCTCGCGGAACGCCTCGCGCACCTCGTCAATCGTGCCGCGCATGTAAAAGTACGGCTCGGGCACGTCGTCGAATTCGCCGTCCAGAATCTGCTTAAAGCCGCGAATCGTCTCTTTCACCGGCACGTACTTGCCAGGACGCCCGGTGAACGCTTCTGCCACGCGCATCGGTTGGGAGAGAAAGCGCTGGATCTTGCGCGCGCGCGCCACCGTCAGTTTGTCGTCTTCGCCCAACTCTTCGATGCCCAGGATGGCGATAATGTCCTGCAAGTCTTTGTAGCGCTGCAGCACGCGCTGGACGCCGCGCGCAACCTCATAATGCTCCTGCCCGACGATATGCGGGTCGAGGATGCGCGAGGTGGACGCCAACGGATCCACGGCAGGGTAGAGACCTTGCTCCGCGATCGCGCGCTCGAGCGAAATCGTCGCGTCGAGGTGCGCGAAGGTCGCGACCGGCGCGGGATCGGTGTAATCGTCGGCGGGCACGTAGATCGCCTGCATCGAGGTGATCGAACCGCGCTTGGTCGAAGTGATGCGTTCCTGCAACTCGCCCATTTCCTGCGCCAGCGTTGGCTGATAACCGACCGCGCTCGGCATCCGTCCGAGCAGCGCGGAAACCTCCGAGCCGCTCATGACAAAGCGAAAGATGTTGTCAATGAACAGGAGCACGTCGCGCCCTTCATCGCGAAAGTATTCCGCCATGGTCAAGCCGGAGAGCGCGACGCGCAAGCGCACGCCCGGTGGTTCGTTCATCTGACCAAAGACCATCACAGTCTTGTCAATGACGCCGGACTCTTTCATCTCCAGGTACAGGTCGTTCCCTTCGCGCGAGCGTTCGCCGACGCCGCAAAAGACCGAAAAGCCGCCGTGCTCGGTCGCGACGGAGCGGATGAGTTCCTGGATGATGACGGTCTTGCCAACGCCCGCGCCGCCGAACACGCCGACTTTGCCGCCTTTGGTGAACGGCGCAACCAGGTCAACCACCTTCATGCCGGTTTCAAAGAACTGCGGCTCGGTGACTTGCTCTTCGAAGGAAGGCGCGGGGCGGTGAATCGGATAGTACTTGTCGGCTTGTACCGCGCCCTTTTGATCAATCGGCTCGCCGACGACGTTGAAGATGCGTCCCAGTCCGACCGGTCCAACGGGCACCTGGATAGGACTGCCCGTATCCGTGACGGACATGCCGCGGCGCAATCCTTCGGTCGTGTCCATCGCGACGCTGCGGACTTGGTTTTCCCCAAGGTGCTGCTGCGTTTCGAGAACGAGGCGCGACCCGTTTTGATGAATTTCGAGCGCGTGATAGATTTCCGGCAATTCGCCGGTCTTGAATTCGACGTCCACCACGGGACCCATGACCTGGATGACGTGTCCGATTGAGCCTTTCGCCATGCCGTTCCTCCGATGATAATTTCAGATTTCAGATTTATGCTTTCAGTTTGACGCTCGGCTGTTTGCGAATCTTTCGCCAATGTCACATTTCTTTTTTGCCACAGAGGACACAGGGCACACAGAGAAAAAACAATGGTTTTCTCTGTGCGCTCTGTGTTCCCAGTGGCGAATCTGACATTGCCAAAATCTGCGATCTGAAATCACAAATCTGAAATTATTTCGCTGCCAGGGTTTGCCGCAGCGCTTCCGCGCCGCCGGCGATGTCGAGCATTTCTTTGGTGATGCTCGCCTGGCGCGCCTTGTTCATCACCAGCGTCAGATCGCCGATCAACTCGCGCGCGTTGTCGGTCGCGTTGCGCATGGCGACCATCCGCGCGGAATGTTCGCTGGCGACCGCTTCCAGCAGCGCCTGATAGATTTGCAGTTCCGTAAAACGCGGGAGCACCGAAGCCAGAATCGTCTCCGGGTCTGGTTCGTAGAGATAGACTGCGCCCACGCCTTCGCCCTTTTCTTGCGGCGGATGCAGCGGCAGCAGTTGTCTGACCTGCGGCTTTTGGACGATCACGTTCACAAAATCGGTGTACGCGATGTGGATCTGGTCGGCGCGCCCGGTCGTAAACTCTTCGATCGCGATTTTCGCGATGGGACCGATGTCGCGCAGCGTAGGTTTTTCGCTCAAGCCGGTGAACTCGGCGATGATCTCTTTGCCGTAGCGTACGGCGAGGTCCCGCCCGCGCCGTCCGATCGTGACGAGTTTGACCGGGTTCTTTTGCCGCTGCATGAAATCAATGGCGGTGCGGAGGATATTGATGTTGTACGCGCCGCACAGCCCGCGATCCGAGGTCATCAAAACAAGCACGACGTGCTGGATTTCGGCGCGCTCTTCCAACAGCGGATGCAACAGTTTGTTTCTGCCGGGTTGCGCCGCGACATACCGCAAGACCTCCCAGGCTTTCTCGGCATAAGCGCGGCTGGCTAACGTCGCCAATTGCGCGCGGCGCATCTTGGACGCGGCGACCATTTCCATGGCGCGCGTCACTTGTGAAATGTTGCGGACGCTTTTGATGCGGCGTTGGATCGCGCGAAGAGTCGCCACGGGTAACCTCTAGCCGCCGCGGAGGATGAATCGGGCTGCGTGGCTTGCCGGACTCAGCGGGACGGTCTTGCAGTGATACTGATCCACGCATTGACCGAGGTTCTTGACCACTGTAATTGTCCAGTTGACCCAGATGTCGGAAGTGTCCAGCAGCAGCGAGCTATAGTTTGGACTGCCGCGGGTCGGTTGGAAAAGCGTCATGGACATTTCCTGTCGCGGATACGTAACGATATTCTGATTGGCGCATCCGCTCAAGAACGTGTCTTGTCTCGGCGAGGGTCCGCCCGGATTTGCCGCTTCAAATCGAACGGTCAAGAGATAGCACTCATCCGCCCCCAGCCCAAGCACAGGTGTCCACTTGAAGACCAATGCTTGAGACGGGAATTTCCGCTCGTCTCTTTCCGAGACCGGTTCAAGTAACGTCGCCGCGGCATACTTTAATGGCAGCGCGGACGGCGTCGGCGACACCGCGACTGTGGGCGGTCGCCGCGTGGCAGACGGTCGAGGTGTCCCAGCCGAGATTGGCGCCGTGGTCGGTTGCGCCACCGGAGTGATTGGCGCGATGGTGGGAGGCATCACGGTCGGAATCGGAGTAATGGTCGGACCTGCCGGCGTCGCAGTCGCTGGCGGCGGGGTCGCTGTGATAACCACTGTGATCACCACCGGTGGCTGGGTGGGCTGCGGCGCGGGCGTTGGGGTAGACGTGCCGCAACCGACAATCGCTACTGTCAACAAGGCAAGGGTAAGGCAGAAGAAAAATATCTTTTTCATAGGATTCCTTTCGTCCTCGCCGCCAGTCAAGCGCCCTGGCTGCCGTTGCCCCGGGCACGTACTGACGTGAGGAGCCCAGACTTAAGTTGTTTCTACTGGTCGAGCACTTCGAGTTGGATTAGAAAAGTTGGGCTGGGGGCGCCGCAGTTGACGACCGTGCCAGAAGCCTTGCCCTGATCGTCAAAACTGCCGGTCGTCTTGACTACTGTCACCTTCCAGGCAACCGCTACGTTCTCGCCTCCCGCCGGCGAGGCAAGGTAGAAAATCCTTTGCGCGTCATAGATATAGTGTTGCCCGCTGCGCAAGAATCCATTGTGCGAGATATAGACCGTGTCGCTGTTCACCGCTTTGCCGCCGATCTTGGACTCGATGTCAATCCGATAACCGATTTGCGGGTCGGTTTCCCCGACTTGGAAAGGAGTCCACTTGAAATCAAACGTATCCGACGCCGGTCCAGTGCGTTTGGTCTTGCGGGGCGCTCCATTATCTGGAAAGATCAAAGTCACCGTGCCTAGATTGCACGCCGGCACAGGCGTTGCCGAGGGCGCAACCGCCACGGGCGGAGCGGTTGGCGATTTGGTCGCGGCGGGCTTGGCCGTCGGCGCTCGGGTCGGCGTCTTTGGCTTGGCTTCTGTGGCGGTCGGCAGCGGCGTGATGGTGGGCGGCTCGGGCGTCGCGGTGATCACGCGTTCGATGATCCACGGTGTCTGCGTGGCGACGCGCGTGGGTGACGGCGTGGGTGTTGGGTTGGCGCTGCACGCGCTCAAAGTCGCCGCGGCGACGCCGAGCAGGATGATCCATGTTAATTTGGTAATTCTCACAACTTCTCCGTGCTGATGGCGGATAGCGTATGGCGTATAGCATATCGCGTATGGCAGATGGCTTATGGCTATTCGCGATTTGCTATTCGCTATTCGCTGTTTGCCATTTGCTAGTACGCGCCGGCGCGCTTGAATTCCTCAAGCGCTTGTTTCAACGCCTCTTCGTTTGCGGTGTCAAGCGTGCGCGCGTTCAGGATGTTCTCGCCGATCTCCGGATGGCTGGCATCCATAAAGCGCAGGAACGCGGTTTCAAACGCGCGAAGCTTTTCGACCGGCACATCGTCCAGGTAGCCGTTGGTTGCGGCGTAGATGACCATGACCTGGCGATCCAGGCGCATCGGTTCGTACTGCGGCTGTTTCAGCAACTCGGTCAGGCGCATGCCGCGTTCCAATTGATCGCGCGTGGCTTTGTCTAGGTCGGAGCCGAATTGCGCGAACGCGGCAAGGTTGCGGTACTGCGCGAGGTCGAGTTTCAACTTGCCGGCGACCTGACGCATCGCTTTGGTCTGCGCCTTGCCGCCGACGCGCGACACGCTGATGCCGATGTTCAGCGCGGGGCGGATGCCGGCGTAGAACAAATCGCTTTCGAGATAGATCTGGCCGTCGGTGATCGAAATGACGTTCGTCGGGATGTACGCCGAGACGTCGCCGGCTTGCGTCTCGATGATCGGCAGCGCGGTGAGCGAGCCGCCGCCCAGTTCCTTCGACAATTTCGCGGCGCGCTCGAGCAAGCGCGAGTGAAGATAGAAAATGTCGCCGGGGTACGCTTCGCGACCGGGCGGGCGGCGCAAGAGCAGCGAGACTTGGCGATACGCCCACGCGTGCTTCGACAGATCGTCGTAAACGATCAGCGCGTCCCGCACAGGTTTGCCGCCGATCTGGACTCCGTTCTCCATCACTTCTTCGCCCATGGCGCAACCGGCGTACGGCGCGAGATACTGCAACGCGGCGGGATCGGAGGAACTCGCGCTGACGATGGTCGTGTATTCCATCGCGCCGAATTTTTCCAGCGTCGCGTAGACCTGGGCAATCGTGGACAGTTTCTGTCCGATGGCGACGTAGATGCAGACCATGTTCTGCCCGCGCTGATTGATGATCGTATCAATCGCGAGCGCGGTCTTGCCGGTCTGGCGGTCGCCGATGATCAACTCGCGCTGCCCGCGCCCGATGGGAATCATCGCGTCAATCGGCTTGACGCCGGTTTGCACGGGCTGCTCGACGGGCTGGCGCATGATGACGTTCGGCGCGATGCGCTCGACCGGGCGAAACCGGTTGGACTCGATGGGACCCTTGCCGTCCGCCGGTTGACCCAGCGCGTTGACGACGCGACCGACCAAGCCTTGGCCGACCGGCACGGACGCGATGCGACCGGTGCCCTTGACCAAATCGCCTTCGCGGAGATCGGCGTATTCGCCCATGATGACGACGCCGAGCGTCTCTTGTTCGAGGTTCAGCGTGAGACCCAGAACGCCATTCTTGGCGAATTCGACCAATTCGCCTGCCATCACGTTCCGCAACCCGGACACGCGCGCGATACCATCGCCGACTTCGGTGATGACGCCGACGTCTACCGCTTGGAGCGGTGGCTGAAACAATTCGATCTGTTTTTTGATTTGCGCGGTAAATTCCTCAGCGCGGATCGCCATCAAATCCTCCAATGAACAAATGACAAATGAATCAATGACAAATGACAACAATAGATTTGCTCATTTGTCATTTGCAATTTGTCATTGTCATTTCAGTCTCTCTTGCAACGCCGCTAGTTTTCCCGCCACGCTGCCGTCAATCACCTTGTCGCCCACGCGCACGACGACGCCACCGAGAACCGCCGGGTCAACGACGTAATCGAAGGAGAGGTCTTGGCTAAACTGGGCGCGGATTTTTGTTTCGAGCGCGGCTTTTTCGCCGTCGGTGAGCGCGAGGGCGCTGGTGACGCGCGCGCCGACGCCGCCCGCTTCGCGCTTGGCGTAGCGATCGAGAGCCGCGACCACTTGGCGCAATAGATGGGTATGATTCTTGCTCGCGAGCAGGAACAAGAAATTCTGCGCTTCGTTCGGCGTGTGCGACGGAAAGACGGGCTGCAGCAACTCTTGCTTTTTGGAAAACTCGAGCGCGGCGTCATCCAGTTTTTCGGTCAAGCCGGCTTGCTCGACAGATGCGGCGATGGCTTGGAGCGGCGTGAGCCAGCGCGCCAGCGCTTCCTCGAACACGGCTAGGGCGTACGTTTGGGCGAGTCGTTCGTTTGACACGACGCTTCTCTCCTTCGACTTGGCTCAGGACATGCCTAGTTCTGGGTGCCGAGTTGGTCGGCTTGCGCGAGAAACTCGTTGACGAGGCGGCGGTGCGCGTTTTCGTCGAGCGACGCGCTGACGACCTTTTGCGTGGCGAGCATGGACAGGCGCACGACTTCACCGCGCAGTTCGGAGAGCATTTGCTTACGCTCGTACTCGATCTGCTCGCGCGCCTGATCAATCATTTTACGGGCATCGGCGCGGGCTTGCGCCAGGATCGCTTCGCGCTCTTTTTCGCTGACCTGCGCCGCCGCCGCGGCGGCTGCCTGCGTCTCACGCCGCGTTTCTTCCAGTTTGCGCTCGAACTCTTTTTGCTGCGCCGCGGCATCCGCCTTGACCTTCTCGGCGTACTCCAGACTCTCTTGAATCTTTTGCTTGCGCGCGTTGAGCATGCCCAAGACCGGTTTGTACGCAAACCGCCAAAGGATAAAGAGCAACAGACCAAAGTTGATGACCTGGGCAAGCAGCCAGGTTGCATTGATGCCGAGTTTCTCCAAGTGATCCTCCGAGACGACCCTTGCGAAGGTTTCTGCGGCAAGAACCTTCGCAAGGTTGGTAAACTAGAAAATCTTAAACCCGATCAACAACGAGACGACCAGGGCGAAGATGCCCAGCGCTTCGGTCACCGCGATGCCGATGAACATGTTGATCTGCACTTGACCGGCGGCTTCGGGATTGCGTCCCATCGCGCCCAGCGCCGAGTTCACCAACAAGCCCAAGCCGATGCCGGGTCCGATCGTTCCGAAACCGATGGCCATGGCGGCGGCGATTAAACGTAGCCCGTCGTTTGTCATGAGTCCTCCTGAGAATGTGATTTAAGCGTGTTCTTCCGCGCTGTGCGCGGTGGTTGCAATCGTCATGAAAACGAGCGTGAGAATCGCAAAAACGAACGCTTGCATAAAGCCGACGAACAATTCGAGCGCGTAGAACGGGAAGGGAAAGCCAAAGAAGACAAAGGTCGAGGAGAGGAATGCCATAATGAGCAAGACCACCTCGCCCGCAAAGATGTTGCCGAAAAGTCGGAAGGTGAATGAAATGATCTTGACCATCTCGCTAAAGAATTCGAGCAAGCCGACGAAGAGATCAATGAAACCAAACGCGAGCAGACCGATCTTCACTTTGCCTTTGAACAGCGCGCCAAAGAACTGCCCGATCTTGGCAAAGTTGAAGAACTTCATCCAATACTTGAACACGCCGACGACTTGCATGCCAAAGATCTGCGTCATGATGACGGAGATCAGCGCGAGCGCAAGCGTCATGTTGATGTCGGTTGAGGGCGCGCGCACGAATGGCGCGAGGACGACTTCCGCTTCTGCCGCGCTGTGTTCGCCGGCGGCTTTTGGCTTGGGCCCCAAGGCTTCTGCCAAGCCCCCTGGCAAGTCGAAGGTGATGATGCCGTCCGGCGCGGAATGACCCTCCTGGACCGGAATGATGCCGATGGGTCCAAAGCCTGGGACCAGTCCCAGCAAATTGGAGAAAAGCACGTAGATGAAAATCGTCGTGACGATCGGGAAGAACTTGCGGCTACGCTCGCCGGCGACGCCCTGTCCCAGTCCGTCCCACATTTCGACGATGAGTTCCAGCACATTCTGCGCGCCGCCAGGCACCAGGCTGATCTTGCGGGTGGCGAAATAAACAAAGAGCACGATCAAGATCATCACGATCCAAGAGGTGAGGAGCGTGTTGGTGATCTCAAGAGGACCCAGAGTGAACAGAACTTCGGGGCTAACCGCTACGGACGCGGTGACGGCAGCGGAGCCAAACTTGGGGAGAATAAAAGCAGGCACAAGGAAGAGTGCAAGAACAACGATAATTGGTAGCCAGCGCTTCACTACGTTCCTCCCATAGAGTTGTCACGATGACCGGCGCCAGAGACTTGTTGATTCGCTTCCCTTACGGCGCGATAGATGCCAATGGTGCCGCCGAGGATTCCGATCACCATGAGACAGAGCGTGCCAAAGGGCGCCGTGCCCAACGTGCGGTCGAGCCAGATGCCTAGCAGCAGCGAGCCAAACGCGGCGCCCAGGGTCAGCGCGCTTAGCCGGAACAACAAGCCCAGTCCAGTCCATGTGCCGCGCATACTTGCTCTCTCGACCTAGCGAAACCTGTCCGATTATACACAGAAACTTGAAAAATGCAAAAAGCGCGACCACTAATTCACGTGCGACGCACTTGCGCGCGTCGCGGATGTCTCACTCCCCCTTCAATTTCAAATAGCGCGCGAGTTCGCTCTGCCCAAGAAAGCCGATCACCTGCCCGGCTGCGACGACCGGTAGTTCCGCGGCGTCGGCGTTCGCCAGGCGCGTCAGCGCGTTGGCGGCAGTGTCGTTCGGATTGAGCGGCTGGAGGCGCGCGCTCGGCGTCATCACGTCGCGCACGCGGCGTGAGGTCCACTGCGCGCGCGGCACGCGCTTGAGTTGCTGCATGCCGATGAGCCCCAGGAACGCGCTGCCATCGGTCACGACAAAGGACAGGTCGCGGCGTGGCAGCAGATGCCGGTCAACGAACTCGGCGATCGAAATGTCCGGCGGCGCGGTCTCGACGCCGCGCGTCATCAATTGACCAACGCTGACGCCGCGTAGCGTTTCGAGCAGAACGGTTTGCCGATACCCTTCGCTAGCCGCGTTCCAGAGGAACACGCCGATCAGCGTGTACCAGATGCCGTTGCCGTTCATTTCGGTCCAGAACAGCCAACCGCCAGCGCCGATCAGAATCAGCGCGAGCAACTTGCCCGCGCGCGTCGCCCACCGGGTCGCGCGGCGAATGTCGCGCGTGATGCCCCAGAGCAGCGCGCGGAATACGCGTCCCCCGTCGAGCGGGAAACCGGGCGCGAGATTGAAGAGCGCGAGCGAGCCGTTGACCTGGAACAGGATATTCGTCAACAAGATCAGGGGCGTCAGCGAAACGCCGAGGATGCCGGTCGCATTGACGATCCGCAGCCAGAGCCACAGCGCGCCCAAGACCGCCGCGAGCGCGACGCTCATCAACGGACCCATGATCGCGATCAGGAACTCGCTCAAAGGGCGATCCGGTTCGCTGGCAATCTGCGCGACGCCGCCGAAGATGAACAGCGTGATGCGCTTGACGCCGATCCCGCGCTGTTGCGCCATCCAGGAATGGGAGAGTTCGTGCGCCAAGACGGACGCGAACAAAAGCAGACTCGCCGCGACTCCAAGCGCGAGGGAGGTGAGGTCGGCGCGCGGTCTGAGCGCGTCGGGATTCAACTCGCGCGGAAACTCCCGAAAGCCGAGGGTATAGACCATCAGCAGGACGATGACAAACCAACCGAGGTCCACCGCGATATCAATACCCATAATGCGCCCGATGCGCCAACCGCGCATGTCAACTCCTTATCGCGTAAAGTCAGAAACCCGTTTTCTCAGAGAAAACGGGTTTCTCACTATTTTATAAACCTGACCACCCAACTATCTTCCCGGCAACAGTCCGAACGGATTACGATGGTTAGCGCCGCGAATGATCTCAAAGTGCAAGTGGGGTCCAGTCGAATTGCCGGTGTTGCCCACGCGTCCGATCATTTGCCCTTTTTTCACCGAGTCGCCGACCTCGGCGATCATCGCGCTCAGGTGCGCATAGCGCGTCAAATAGCCGTTGCCGTGGTTGACCAGGATCATGAAACCATAGCCGACGTTGCTCCAGCCGGCTTGCACGACGTACCCCGAGTCGGCGGCATAGACCGGCGTCCCCGTCGGCGCGCCGATGTCAATGCCCGGGTGACGCGACCAGAATTTTTGCGTGATGCGTCCCGAAACGGGCCAACCAAAGTTGCCGGTGCCGCGCGCCGCCGTCGCAGGAATCGGTCCGCTGTACGCGTAGACGACCCGCGGGACGTACGGCTTGTAGCCGTCGGGAATCATCAGGTACTGCCCGACGTTCAGGGCATAGTCCGGGTTTTTGAGATCGTGGCGTTCCTGGTTGAATTCAAAATTGACGATGTTCTGAACCAGCGCGTCTGCCGGCGTCTTCTTGGACTTGTACTTGTCCGCGAGCGCTTTCACGCTATCGCCGTTCTGCACCATCACCAAAACGCCGCTCACTGGCGGAATGTTCAAAACCTGACTGACCGAAAGCATGTCGGGGTTGTCTTCGAGTTTGGCGTTCGCCCACAGCAGAGAATCGGCGCTGATTTGAAACTCATCGGCAATATCGCTGACGGTATCGCCCGAGCGCACCGTGTACTTGACGACATCGCGGCGCACGCGTTTCGGCTGAGTTGTGATCGGCACCGGCGCTTGGATCAACACCACCGGTTCGTCGGGGATCGGGTCGGGGGGCAGCGCGAGCGGATCGAGGTCTGTGGGCGCGGAAACGGTGGGTCCGCCCTTGTCGTTGTTCAGGTCAATTTGGATCGCGCTCGCGCCGATCGTCAACACCGTCAGCAATAGCAAGCCGACGTGGGAGGCGATGCGCGTGAGCAGCGGGATGTCCTCCAGGCAGTCGCGGCAGAAATCGCGCAGTTGCAGCAGTTGCGGCGCTGCCCACACCCGCGCGCGCGCGAGGAGCGACAAGCGATAACGATCGTCCGGCATAGTCTTAGAACGAGTCCTTGTTCAGCGTGGCGAGAAATTCCTTGTTGTTGCGCGTCTTGATCAAGCGCGCAATGACCGGCTCGATTGCCTCGGGCCCGCCACCCATCATGTCAATCATCCGGCGCAGCGTCCATACCCGCGACAGCGTTTCATCTTCCAGCAGCAATTCCTCGCGGCGCGTGCTGGAGCGCTCGACATCAATCGCGGGGAAGATGCGGCGCTCGGTCAGTTTGCGGTTGAGATGCACTTCGCTGTTGCCGGTGCCTTTGAACTCTTCGTAAATCAGGTCGTCCATGCGGCTGCCCGTATCCACGAGACAGGTCGCGATGATCGTCAGACTGCCGCCCTCTTCCAGGTTGCGCGCCGCGCCGAAAAAGTGCTTGGGCGGATAGAGCGCGGCGGGATCAAAGCCGCCGGTCAGGGTGCGCCCGCTCGGCGGCACCACCAGGTTGTACGCGCGCGCGAGGCGCGTGATCGAGTCGAGCATCACGACGACGTCCTTGCCGCCTTCGACGAGGCGTTTGGCGCGCTGCAACGCCATCTCCGCCACGCGCGTTTGATTCTCGACGACGTCGTCGAACGTGGACGCAAAGACTTCGGCTTCGACCGAGCGATCCATGTCGGTCACTTCTTCCGGGCGCTCGCCAATCAGCACGACCATCAGGTGCGCGTCGGGATAATTCTCGCTGATGCCGTTGGCGGTTTGCTTCAGGATCGTCGTTTTGCCGGCTTTTGGCGGCGAGACGATCAAGCCGCGCTGCCCGCGCCCAACCGGCGCTAGCATATCGAGCAGGCGCGTGGCGAGAATGTTCGGCTTGGTTTCGAGTTTGTATTGCTGATTGGGGAAGATCGGCGTCAGTTTGTCGAAATCGGGGCGGGCTTTGGCGGCTTCGGGGTCTAGTCCGTTGACGGCTTCGACGCGCAAGAGGGAAAAGTACTTTTCCGTGTCTTTCGGCGGGCGCACCTGGCCGATGACCATGTCGCCGGTGCGTAAGCCAAAACGGCGAATCTGCGATTGGGAAACGTAAACGTCTTCGGGACCGGGCAGGAGATGATCGGAACGCAAAAAGCCGATGCCATCTTCGACGATTTGCAGAACGCCGCCGCCGAAAATCAAGCCGTCGCGCTCGGCTTTGGCGCGGAGCAGTCGAAAGATGAGATCGGTCTTCTTCAAGCGGGTGTAGCCGCTGACGGTCTGCTCTTTGGCGATCTCGCGCAGTTCGGCGAGAGTTTTGACTTCGAGTTCGGCGTAATTGAGGGCTTCGACCACGGGGGACTCCATTAAGATGACGGGCGCGCGGAATCGGCTGCCGGCGCATGGGATTGGCGCGTCGGCGCGGTTCGATTGAAAAGCGCAAGGTTAAGAATTGAGCGCATGGTTTCAGGCAACGGAGATACGGCAAGTCAAATGAGGCGAAACATCGAGAGGCGGCGCGTTGGAAGATGATCGTCCTTACCTGGGGAGATTATATCATCAATCAAGCGTGGAGTCAAATCAAGTCGGCGATTTTGTTAGTAATCACCAGAGTTGACCAGTGTTGGCAGTCGTGTTACAATCTCGACAGTCCTCACCCCACTCCCCCAACCCCCTCTCCCCTCTCCTGAAACTGAACTGCGTTCCAGGAGAGGAGAGAGGGGAACCGAGGGGGTGAGGGGTGAGGTCGTCGTTGACGAACGGCAATGCACGTTCGTGCAGGATCACGTTTGTGCATTCCCCCTCTCCTCTCAGGAGAGGGGGCAGGGGGGTGAGGTGGGGTGCGTTGCCGCGTGTCCACAAAACGCCATTGACTTTTCGCAAACCGAAAAAGTGACAGAGATAAACGTCGGCGCGATTATCGTCGCGACCGGCGCAAGCACGTACGCGGCAAACGCGAAACCCGAACTCGGCTTTGGCGCGTACCCGAACGTCGTCACCTCGCTGCAATTCGAACGGCTCGCGAACCCCGCTGGCCCCACCGGCGGCAGGATCGCCGTCAACGGCACAGCGCCGCAAGACATCGTTTTCATCCAGTGCGTCGGCTCGCGCGACCAGACGACCGGCAACGCCTATTGCTCGCGCGTCTGCTGCATGGTCAACGCGAAACAGGCGCACCTCGTCAAAGAGAAATTTCCCGACGCGAAAGTGACGGTCTTGTACGCCGACGTGCGCGCGTTCGGCAAGGGCCACGAAGAGTTCTACGACGCGGTGCGCAAAGAAGGCGTGCGCTATCGGCGCGGGTACGTATCGGAGGTATTCAAGCGCGGCGAGAAAATTGTCGTACGCGCGGAAGATACACTGATTCAAAAGCCAATCGAGGTTGAAGCGGATTTGGTCGTGCTCGGCATTGGCTTGACGCCGCGTGCGGAGACGGATGAGATCGCGAATCTGCTCAGTCTGCCGCGTTCGGGCGATGGATTCTTGCTCGAGATTCACCCCAAGTTGCGTCCGGTCGAAACAGCGGTGGATGGCGTTTTCCTTGCGGGCACGTGCCAGGGACCGAAAGACATTGTGGACACGCTCGCGCAGGCACGCGCCGCGGCATCGTCCGCGCTCGCGCCGCTGTGCCGCGGCAAAGTGCAAGTCGAGTCCGCGACCTCGGTGGTGAACGAAGAGGTGTGCGCCGGCTGCGGTTTGTGCGTGGCGACTTGTCCGTACGGCGCGCCGGCGCTGAACCCGCGCACGGGCAAAGCCAAAGTGAACGCCGTCTTGTGCAAGGGCTGCGGCGCGTGCGCGGCGGCGTGTCCATCGAAAGCGATCCAGGTCATGCAGTGCACGCCGCGCCAGGTGTTGTCGCAGGTTGCGGCGCTGGCATAAGGAGTGGAACGATGTTCGACATACAACTGACGGCTGACGAAGCAGAAATGCTACACCGGATTCTCGAATCGTATCTCGCGGATCTGCGCGTGGAAATCGCTGGCACAGACCTCAAAGATTTTCGCGAGGTACTCAAACGCGAAGAGAGATTTATCAAGGAACTGCTCCAGCGCCTGGAAGGCGCCGGCATCGTCGTTTCTGTCTGACTCTCAAACCGGGTGAGGAATATGCCAGACACCGATCGAAAGATTCTCGCGGTCCTTGGCGGATTGGGCGCGCTGATTCACGCCGAGCGGACCGCCGAACTTGCGTGCCATTTGTGCGAAGGGCGCAACGCGCGGCTCATTCTCGCTTATCCCATCATCGTTCCGCTGGCGCTGCCGCTCGACGCGCCGCTGCCCGACCAGGAACGCGCTGCGCACGACGCGATCGCGCGCGGCATGTCTGTGGCGACTGGGCGCGGCTGCGCTGTAGATCCGCGGATCGTGCGCCATCGCCGCGCGGCGGAGGCGATTCTTGAACTCGCGCGCGAACAGCAAGTCGAAACGATCGTGCTGGGGGTGCGCCTCAATCTGAACGTCCTGCACGATTACGACAAGGCAGAAACCGCGGAGGAAGAAATTTTGCGTCACGCGCGCTGCGAAGTGATTGTTGAGCGTGAGCCGATTGCGGCGTGAGTGTGTGTTTCGTGGTGCGTGTTCTGTTGTGCTGCACGCACCACGCAATACGCAACCCGTCCCATCATCCCTGAGGCTTTGAAATGTACACATCCGAAATGCAAGAATCCATCGCTCAAGTCGAAGCGAGCCGCGCCAGGCGATTGACTGAGCGACACCCCAATCTCTCGCCCGAAGAGCGGCAAGAGATCCTCAAGCAATTCCATCCCGATTACATCCAAGCCGCGATGCGACCGCTGCGCATCGGTCCGAACAAAGGCAGCCGAACGCCCAACGAACTCGCGGATGTTTTGGAAGCGCGGGCGCGCGTTGACCCGCACGCGTTCGACTTGAAACAGGTAGATGTCGAGACCGACGTATTGGTCATCGGCGGCGGCGGCGCGGGCGCGAGCGCGGCATTGCTCGCGCAAGAAAATGGCGCGGCGGTGGTGCTCGCGACCAAACTTCGCTTTGGCGATGCGAACACGATGATGGCGCAGGGCGGCATTCAAGCGGCGGACAAGGCAGACGATTCGCCTGCGCTGCATTATCTCGACGTGATCGGCGGCGGCGGCTTTGCGAACGATCCCGACCTGGTCGCAGCGCTGGCGCTGGATGCGCCGATGGTGATCGCGTGGCTCGAACGTCTCGGCGTGATGTTCGAGAAAACCTCCGCCGGCGAGATGGTGACGATTCACGGCGGCGGCACCTCGCGCAAGCGCATGCACTTTTGCCGCGACTATTCCGGCGCGGAGATCATGCGCGTCTTGCGCGACGAAGTCCGCAACCGCGACCACATCCGCGTGATCGAATTCGCGCCCGCCGTCGAACTCGTGCTGAACGCGCGCGGCGAGTGCGCCGGCGCGATCTTGCAAAACCTCGAAACGGACGAGCATTTGCTTGTACACGCCAAGACGACGATCCTCGCGACCGGCGGCGGGGGGCGCCTGCACTATCAGGGCTTTCCGACGACAAACCATTACGGCGCGACGGCGGATGGATTGGTGCTCGCGTACCGCGCGGGCGCGCGCCTCGCGTTCATTGACACGATGCAGTATCATCCGACCGGCGCGGCGTACCCCGAGCAAATTCTGGGACAACTCGTGACCGAAAAAGTGCGCGGGCTGGGCGCGCAGGTATGCAACGTTGACGGCGAGCAATTCGTCTATCCGCTCGAAACGCGCGACGTCGAAGCCGCGGCGTTCATCCGCGAGTGTCAAGCGCGCGGGCGCGGCGTCAAGACGCCGACCGGCCAGTTCGGCGTGTGGCTCGATTCGCCGATGATTGATTTGCTCAACCCTCCGGGGACGATTGCGAAAGAACTGCCTGCGATGGTGCGGCAGTACAAACGTTTCGGCATTGACATGATCAAGGAACCGATTCTCGTTTATCCGACGCTGCACTATCAGAATGGCGGCGTCGCGATCAAACCGGATGGCTCGACCGATGTGCCAAATCTGTACGTCGCGGGCGAAGCCGCGGGCGGCATCCACGGACGCAATCGCTTGATGGGCAACAGTCTGCTCGACATTTGCGTCTTTGGTCGGCGCGCGGGCGCGGCGGCGGCGCAGCGCGCCAAAGAGTACACGGATCGCGCCGCGCTCACGCTCGCTCACGTTGAGCTCTGGAACAAGGCACGCGCGGACGCGGGCTTGACGGATGGTCGCGTCGCCCCGGTGATCCTGCCCGATTACACGCGGCATGTGCGGTAAGGATTCGATCCATCGGATATTTTTGACCCGGCTAGGTCGAAAGTGGTATAATGGAATTGAGCGTTGAGCGACGCGGCTCGACGCAAACCCTGCTTACTCTGTCCCCGTTGTTGGCAATCGTGGAACGGCTGCGCTGCGACGGGGCTTTATTATCGCTGACTGGCGCATCCTATGGCTGAAAACCGAGAACCTGTTTCGCCGCTGGCGGCTATTCGAGACAAAGAACGCGCGTTGGCGCAAGCGATTCGCGCCGCGCAAGAACGCGCCGAGGCGCGCGTCGCGCACGCGCGCGCCCGCGCCGACGCGATCAAAACGCAAGCCGAACGCGACGGCGTGCGCGAAGCCGAAGCGCTCTACCAAGACGGACTCGCCCGCGCGCGCGCGGAGGCAAGCGCGCTCCAAGCGCGCGGCGAGGCAGACGCCGCCGCGCTACGCGAGGCAGGACGGGCGCGGATTCAAGCGGCGGTGGAGCACATCGTCCGCTTTGTGTTGCCGCAAAGCCACTGAACCAATGGACCAATGAGCCAAAGACGACTTGCATTGGTTGGCTCATTGGGCAATTGGTTAATTGGCTCATTGACGGGAGATTCGCTGTGCTTGTACAGATGGCAAAGATCCAAATCATCGGCACGCGCAATGTGCTGGACCGGACGGTGCGCGCCCTGCACCATGCTGGCGTTGTGCAGATCGAAGAAAAACTGCCGACCGTTCAGCCGTTGGTTCTGGATGCAGGCGCGGCGCGCCAGCGCGAGGAGATCACGCTGTTGCTCGCGCGATTGGATGCTTTGTTGACCTTGTTGCCCAAACGGCCCCAGCCGAAAAACATTTCTGCGCTTTACGAGGGTGAAGCCGCGCGTCCAGCGAACGACGTGATGGTGGATAGCAAGAACGCCCTCGGACAACTCGACGCGCCCGCGCAAGACCTGGTGCGCCGCCACGACCAACTCGAAGCCGATCAGGTGACACTGCCGCGTTACGCCAAGACCATGCGCCAACTGATGCCGCTTGCCGCCGAACTCGCGCCACTGAAAAACTACGAGACCGTCGCGCTCTTGGTCGAGAAGAAGTTCAGCGCGGTGATCGAGATGCTGCGCCAGCAATTGCCCGCGCTCACAAACGATCAGTTCGAACTCGTCGCGCGCGACATTGAAACGGACACAACCGCCGCGATCCTCGTTTTCCCGCGTGAACATTCCGCGGCAATTCACTCGATGCTTGGGCGTGAGAGCATCACTCAGGTTCGTTTGCCGGATGAATTGACGAACGTTCCGTTCAAAGAAGCGCTCGCGACGATTCAGAATCGGCTGGCGACGATTCCGAAGGAATTGGAACAAAGCCATCGCGAACTGGACGCGCTCGCCGATCAGTGGCGCACGCGGCTCGCGGTCTGGAGTGCAGTGTTGCACGATCACTTGCAGGCGCTCGAAGTGCAAGGCCGGTTTGGCGCAACGCAGTACACCTTCGTCGTCGTCGGCTGGATGCCGCGCGCCCAACTGCCGGCGCTGCGCGACGCGCTCGCCCAAGTCAGCGATGAAATCGTCTTGGAAGAATCGCGGCTGAGCGAACACGAACGCGAGCACGCGCCTATCGTTTTGTCGAACCCGCGTCCTGCCAGACCGTTTGAATTTCTGGTGCGTTTGATGGCACTCCCGCGCTATGGCACAATTGATCCAACGCCCATTATGGCGGTCTTCCTACCGATTTTCTTCGGCATGATTTTGGGCGATGTTGGCTACGGTATCGTTGTCCTGCTGGGTGCGTGGTATCTCATGCGTCAGAGCAAACCAGGCGGACTGCGCAGTGTGTCTACTGTGATCATTTACTGTGCAGTCTGGTCCATCCTATTCGGTTTCCTGTACGGCGAGTTCTTCGGAGAACTGGGCGAACATCTTTTTCATATGCACCCATACTTCCCGCGTGGCAAGAGTGAGTGGGTCGTGACGCTGTTTGCTTTCTCGCTTGCGCTCGGCGTCGTCCAGATTTCCCTGGGCTTTGCGCTTGGCATTTATCAAGCCATTAAACTGCGCCAGCGACACGAACTGCTCGACCGGGTTGCCAAAGTGATCGCGCTGATCGGCATTTTTGCCATGGTGGGCAATCTGGCTTATGCGCTCCCACCGGGTTTCATGACGCTCAGCATTGCGCTACTTTTGGTTGGCGTGGTTTTGCTGATGTATACGCTGGGCTGGATGGGTCTGATCTTGGCGCCCATCGAAATCCTGGGGGTGGTGGGCAACATTCTGTCGTACCTGCGCCTCGCCGCCATCGGGCTGTCCTCGGTCTATCTGGCAATGGTCGCAAACAAACTGACCGAGCGTTTCGAAGACGCCCTCATACTGGGGATCATCGTGGGGGCGCTGTTCCACGCGCTCAACATCGCGCTGGGCATTCTGAGCCCAACGATTCAATCGCTCCGCTTGCACTATGTCGAATTCTTTACCAAGTTCTACGAAGGTGGAGGCGAAGGGTACGCGCCCTTCAAACGCGAAGGCATCCGTTAGAAACCCGGTGTCTGCGCAGCGAAAATCCGGTGCCTCTGCGTCACGAGGAGGTCACTATGGACGTGGCAGTTAGAACAGGCTTGCTCGCAATCGCCGCAGCCCTTGCCATCACGGGATCCGCACTGGCGACGGGACTCGCACAGGGGAGAATTGGATCAGCCGGTGCGGGCACAATCGCGGAGAAACCCGAATTGGTTGGCTCAGTCATCGTGCTGCTCGCGATTCCAGAGACGATGGTGATCCTGGGTTTCGCCGTCGCCGCGATGCTGATTCTGAATATACGATGAGCAAAGGTTTCAGAGAGAATCAACCGGGAGGCTTGAAATGGACGTAGGTTCACTTGCAATTGGCGCAGGAATCGCTGTTGGCTTGGCTGCCATTGGCACGGGACTCGCGCAAGGGCGCATCGGTTCAGCGGGCGCGGGCACGGTTGCCGAAAAACCGGAATTGCTCGGCTCCATGATCGTGCTGCTCGCCATTCCTGAAACACTGATCATCTTGGGTTTCGCTGTCGCCGCAATGATCATGCTGGTATTGCCCGGCATGGCCAAGTGAGTTAGAGTCAAATTTCGGAACCGGGATTTACTCAACCTGCCATTCCGCACTCTAACTTGCAGGAGGCGACATGCCGCTGGAACACATCTTGCGCGCCATGCAGGCGCAAGCCGATGCCGAAATTGAAAAGATCAGCCGTACCGCAGATGAAGAAATCGCGCAGTTGATCGCCGAAGCGGAAGCCGCGGCCGTAGCCATTCGCGCGCGCCACCGCGCCCGCGTGGAACCAATGCTTGTCGCTGAGGTGGCCGGCTTTCAGAACAAAGCGAAACTCGGCGCGCTGCGCGCGACGGCGAACGCGCGCGAACAACTGATTGCCGAGGCGTTTGCTCAAGCCCAGGATTGTCTCGCGCAAATTCGCGCATCAAAGCCATACGCCGCGATCTTGCGCGCGCTGGCGCACGAAGCGGCGCAAGCCCTGGACAGCGATCTCATCGCGCGGACCGATCCGCGCGACGTCGAAATTGCACGGGCGGCGTTTGCCGACCCGGCCATCGGCGCGCGCGGCGTGACTGTAGAAATCGAAACGCAGCCCATCCCGCTTGGCGGGCTGGAGGTGTTGACACGCGATGGGCGCATCGTCATGGTGAACACGCTTGCCGCGCGGTTGGAACGCGCACGCGATGTCCTGCGCGGTCCCGTCGCGCGCATCTTGACCGCTCCCCCGGCCCCCTCTCCCGAAAGTAAGATAGAAGAAACCCGTTTTCTCGGANNGAAAACGGGTTTCTCCGACAGACTGCTGGGGGCTAGGTAGATGAGCGACGACTACGGCTATGCCAACGCCCGCCTGAGGGCGATGAAAAGTCGTCTGCTGACGCGCAGCGATTACGCGGAACTCTTGGACGAACCGACCATCGAAGACGTGATTGCACGGCTGACCCACACGGTGTATCAGCCGGAGATCGAAGCCGCGCTGATCAAAGCCGTCGGATGGGAGTGTTTGTCCGAAAGCCTGCGCCGTCATCTGGCACAGACGCTGGCGAAAATCACGCGTTTCTTCGACGGCGCACCGCTGCGCCTGTGGCGGATACTGATCGCGCGCTGGGAAGTTTTCGACCTGAAAACAATTCTGCGCGGGCAGGCGCACCACATCCCAGCCAATGAAATTCTTGACGCCCTCATTCCAGTGGGCGATTTGAAGGAATCGGATTTGAGCCGACTCGCGCAACAAACGTCGGTCCGCGCAACGGTTGATCTGTTGGCCACCTGGCATTATCCATACGCGCCGCCTTTGTTGGAGGCAATGCCGCGCTACAGCGAACGCAGGGACTTGGCGGAACTCGAACTGGCACTCGAGCGCGCGCGGTATCAATTTGCGCTCAAGCAGCTCGCCGATCTGGAAGACGCGAACGCGGAAATGGTGCGCGCTGCTCTGTACGCCGAAATTGATGCGGCGAACATTCTCACCGTGATGCGTCTGAGCGAAGGGGGCAGCCGTGTGCGCCTGGCGCAACGTTATGGCAGCGCCGCGCCGGCGCCGCTCCTGATCAAGGGCGGCGGCAGCACATCGCGCCGGCTGTTCACACGCAAGGACATTCCTCCAATTGACGCGCTGGTGCGCGAGTTGAGTAACACCACCTTTGGTGATGCCCTGACGCGCGGGATGGCACGTCACGAAGAAAGGAAAACGGTCGGCGTATTTGAAGATGAGATGGACGAAAAACTCGCACGACAAAATCTCGCGCTGTTCCACCGCGACCCGCTTTCGATTGGCATCGCGATGGCGTACCTGACCGCGCTCGTAACCGAAGTCCGCAACCTGCGCGTGATCGGGCGCGGCAAAGACGCGGGGTGGCCGCGCGCGGAAATCGAAAAGGAGTTGCGGCTGTGGCAAAACTGACGGTGATTACACAACCAGCGCTCGCGCCCGGCTTTCGGCTTGCCGGCGTCGAAGTGATCGCCGCAGAGAATCGCGAGAGCGCGCGCAACGCGCTCGTGCGATTGATTGACGAGGGCGAGGCGGGCATCATCGCCGTGGACGCGCCGTATCTAAACGCATTGGATTACGCGACCGCGCGCCGCATCGAAGAGATGGTCAAGCCCGTAGTCGTCTCGCTGCCGACCGGCGCGGACATTCTGCCCGAACAACGCCGCAGCCGGCAAATTGCGGAATTGATTCGACGCGCGATTGGCATCCGTATGACGTTTCGGGAGAATGACAAATGACAAATTCCAAATGAACAAATCGTTGTTTGGCGTTTGTCGTTGAAAGGACAGAGGACGATGGAAAAGCAGGGACACTTTCAGACCATGGTACGCTTCTTGGGCACGGTTGCGTTCGTGGACGTAGGCATCCTCGTCGCCGTGATCCTGGTGTGCTGGCTGCTCGGCTGGCGCACGGCAAGTCAATACGGCAATGCAACCTTCTTCGCTGGAATCGCGGTGATCGCGCTTGGAGTTACGAGCATCGCCGGCGGCTATGGGACGACCCGGAGCGCGATTTACAAGTATGGTCAGTCGGTCGGAGCGGATACTCTCGACCAAAGCACGCGCCAAGATATGAAAGAGATCGTTCGCAGTTACGATTTCCTGTACCTCATGGGCGCAGTTGGACTTGTGCTTGTTGTCGTGGGCGCGCTGATTCAAACTGTCTTCAGATAGCCAGTCAATCAGACGAGGGGCTTTTATGCCAGGAACCATCCTCCGCGTCGCCGGTCCCGTGGTCGTCGCCGAAGGTCTCGTCGGCGCGCAGATGTACGAGGTGATGCGCGTCGGCGCGCTGGGCCTCATCGGCGAAGTGATTCGCTTGCAAGGCGACCGCGCGACCATCCAGGTGTACGAGGACACGTCGGGTTTGCGCGTGGGCGATCCGGTCGAAGCGACCGGCGCGCTGCTGCAAGTCGAACTGGGTCCGGGACTGCTCGGCAGCATCTTCGACGGCGTGCAACGACCTCTGCCGATTCTGCGCGACCAAGCCGGCGATTTCATCGCGCGCGGCATCACCGCGTCGGCGATTGATCGCACGCGCAAATGGGAATTCACGCCGACGGTGCGCGCGGGCGATGTGGTCGGTCCGGGCGATGTCCTGGGCACGGTGCCAGAAACGAAATTTCTGCCGCACCGCGTTCTCGTTCCACCAACCGTGCAAGGCGTCGTCGAAGAAATCCGCGCCGGCGAGTTCACCGTGGACGACACGATCGGTACGATTCGTGCGACCGGCGACCGCCGCGCGCCGATCGCGATCACACTCGCGCAGAAATGGCCCGTGCGCCGCGCGCGCCCGTACGCGCGCAAACTCGATCCCGATACGCCGCTACTGACCGGACAACGCGTGATTGATTCGTTCTCTCCGATCACTAAAGGCGGCACCGCGATTATTCCCGGAGGTTTTGGATCGGGGAAATGTGTGCCTGGCGATGTGCCGGTCTTGATGCCGGATGGCACGTTGCGCCCTCTGGTAGAACTATACCAAGTTTACAGTACCAAAGGACGAACGGAGCAACGCGCGGAAGAGTCACTTGTCCACGTGAACCCAGGACTGCACGTGATTTCGTACGATGGGCGCGACCTGACGCGGCAGGTGTGTACCGCCATCTATCGCGGCGCAGCCGACACGCTGTACTGTTTCCGCACGCGGAGCGGACGCGCGTATCGCCTGACACCCCAGCACCCTTTACTGACAGTGACGCCGGACTTGGAATTTCAGTACGTGCCAGCCCACGCCTTGCGTGGGGGAGATTACTTGGCGGTGCCTCGCAAGATCACCTTGAGCCTGGAGGCTCAGAGATTGGATTACGGCTCACTGTTCGACCAGGCTCGTATGTGTGACGGCGATATTCTGCAAGAATTGCCAGTGGTTATCGCTGAATTGATGGCAGCGCGCCAGTGCACCATGAAAGCGCTCGCCCAAGAGATCGGCGTGAACGACGAAACCTTCCAGGGTTATTGCAAAGGGCCAAACCTGCCACCCGTCGGTTTGGTCAAACAGTTGTACCGCCTCGCTGGGCACCCACTCGCTATCCGCCAAATCAAAGGAGAGCACCAGAGTCATCGCCTTCAATTGCCTCAAGGTGTGGATGGCGACCTTGCCGAGTTTCTGGCGCTTGTCCTTGCGGATGGCGGGATGAAACCTGCAATCGTCGAATTCTACAACAATGACGCAAACCTGTTGAAGCGGTTTGACGAATTGGCATCGCGGCTGTTTGGTTTGACGAGCCAACGCGGGATGGCGCGCACTGTGCGCTGTTCGCGGCTCTACAGCATACTGTTAGTCCAGTTGTTGGCGCACTGGGGAGTGCCAAAGTGTGGACAGACCAAGGCGCGCACCTGCTGTGTGCCGGAGATTATCTTGCGTTCCCCAGATGAGATTCTCGCGCGCTTTCTCGGCGCCTATTTCCTTTGCGATGGCACTTTTGGCGAGAAAGAAATAGAACTAAGCACTGCGAGTCGCCAGATGCAAAGCGGACTGTCGTATCTACTGACGCGGTTTGGCATCCTACACCAGTGGCGTGAGAGACGCATCAAGGGAAGGACGTATTATCGCCTTTACATCCGAGGCAAAACCGAAATAGACAAATTCTACCGTTCTTGCTCGGCTCCGTTCGAGCGTTTTCCAAAGTTCTCGCGGATGGCAACGTACCTTGCGGATGGCAAGCGCGGCTATACCGCAACGGATGTCGTCCCGCCTTTCCCGCGTTTGTTCCAACAGGTTTACGACCGCTTGGGGCGCCCACATCGGAAGTTGGAAGAACAAGGAGTGAATGTCTCCAACTATTACCATGGTCGGTTGAAGATGACCGTCCAAACTTTCCGCGCCTTTACCAAGTTTGCTCAAGAACCTCGGTTGACCGCTTTTGCCGAGAATCTGGAGCGCCTGTTCTGCGACCCGATTGTATCTGTCGAGTCGCTGCCGGGACCTCACGTGGTCTACGACCTCACGGTTCCAGAGACGCACAACTTTGTGGCGGGGGAGATGCCAGCGCTCCTCCACAATACCGTGATGGAGCAAACCTTGGCAAAGTGGGCGGACGCGGATATTGTGGTTTACGTCGGCTGCGGCGAACGCGGCAACGAGATGACGGACGTGCTTGCGGAATTTCCCCAACTCACCGACGCGCGTACGAACGAGCCGCTGATGCGCCGCACGATTCTGATCGCGAACACGTCGAACATGCCGGTCGCCGCGCGCGAGGCNNGACTCGACCTCGCGCTGGGGCGAAGCGCTGCGCGAAGTTTCGGGACGCCTGGAAGAAATGCCGGGCGAGGAAGGTTATCCGGCGTACCTCGCGACGCGCCTCGCCGATTTCTACGAACGCGCGGGACGCGTGGTCGCGCTGGGCAACGACGAGCGCATCGGCTCGGTCACCGTGGTCGGCGCGGTGTCGCCGCCCGGCGGCGATTTCTCCGAGCCGATGACGCAGAACAGTCTGCGCGTCGCCGGCGCGTTCTGGGGCTTGGACATCGGCTTGGCGCGCCGCCGCCACTTTCCGGCGATCAACTGGATCACGAGTTATTCGCTGTACGATCTCCGCAAATGGTTTGTCGAAAAGGTCGCGACCGATTGGGAAGCGCAGACTGGCGAAGCGATGGCGCTCTTGCAAGCCGAAGCCAAGTTGATGGAAATCGTTCAACTCGTCGGCAGCGACGCGCTGCCCGAAGACCAAAAGGCGCTGCTCCAGGTCGCGCGGATGCTGCGCGAAGATTATTTGCAGCAATTCGCGTTCCACGAGATTGACGGGTTCTGCCCGCCGCAGAAACAGTACTGGATGCTGCGCGCGATTCTGACGTTTCATCACGAACTCTCCCGCGCGCTTAGACGCAGCGCATCGCTCGAGCGCGTGATCAAGGCAACCGCGCCGGTCGCGCAGCCGCTTGATACGGGCGGCGTCCCGAGCAAGATGCAGGAGAGTCCGGCGGGCGGATTGGAGAAAGCCGTTGAGCCAGGCAGCGTGCCACAGCACCCCGATGGCCGCGGGACAATCCTGGAACGCGCGCTGCGACTGCCCGTCGTCGCGGAAATCGCGCGCATGAAAGAATGGCAGCACGCCGAGTCCGAGATGCGCGGCAAAGCAATCATCGCGGAAATAGAAAAGGAACTGGCGACGGTCCGGTGATTTCAGATTTATGATTTCAGATTTCAGATTTGAAACCAACGCAGCGCAAATCATTAATCTGAAATCTGAAATCTCAAATTGATTATGATTCAACCACCATCCTTACTCACCAAGCACTACCGCACCCTCTCCTACATCTCCGGTCCGCTGATTTTTGTGGAGCGCGTGCAGGATGTGGGGTACGGCGAAATCGTCGAGATCGCCGGCGCGGATGGCGTGACGCGCCCCGGCCAAGTGCTCGAAGTGAACGGCGAGCGCGCGGTCGTCCAGGTGTTCACCGGCACGCGCGGACTCGACGTGGACACGACGCGCGTGCGTTTCACCGGCGAGGTCGCGCGGCTCGGTGTTTCGACCGAGATGTTAGGGCGCACGCTCAACGGCGCCGGCGAGCCGCTGGACGGCGGTCCCGCGATCGTGCCGGAGGCGTTTCGCGACGTCAACGGCGAGCCGATCAATCCCTGGGCGCGCGATCATCCATCGGAATTCATCCAGACTGGCATCTCGGCGATTGACGGATTGAACACGCTCGTGCGCGGGCAGAAATTGCCGATCTTTTCCGGCTACGGCTTGCCCGCGAACGAAATCGCCGCGCAGGTTGCCGCGCAAGCCAAGGTGCTGGGCACGGGCGAGCGGTTCGCCGTCGTCTTTGCCGCGCTCGGCATCACGCATCGCGAAGCGTCGTTCTTCATCCAGCGTTTCGAAGCGAGCGGCGCGCTCGACCGCACCGTGCTGTTCTTGAATCTCGCGGACGATCCAACCGTTGAGCGATTGCTGACACCGCGCGCCGCGCTGACGACGGCAGAGTATCTGGCGTTCACGCACGACTTGCACGTCCTCGTCATCATCAGCGATATGACGAATTATGCGGAGGCGCTGCGGGAGGTCGCGACCGCGCGCGAAGAAGTGCCCGGGCGGCGCGGTTATCCCGGCTATATGTACACCGACCTCGCGACGATTTACGAACGCGCCGGACGCATCAAGGGCAAACAGGGTTCGATCACGCAACTCGTGATCCTGAACATGCCGGATGACGACATCACACACCCGATCCCCGACCTCACCGGCTATATCACCGAGGGACAAATTGTGTTGTCGCGCGATTTGCATCGGCGCGGCGTCTATCCGCCGATCGACGCGCTGCCATGCCTGTCGCGCTTGATGAACGCCGGCATCGGCGCGGGCAAGACACGCGAGGACCATCGCGGCGTGGCGGATCAACTGTACTCGTTTTACGCGCAGGGCCGCGACTTGCGCCGCCTGGTCGCGATCATCGGCGAAGCCGCGCTCAGCGCCGAAGACCGCCGCTATCTCACGTTCGCCGACCGGTTCGAGCAAGAGTACATCGGACAAGGCAACACGAATCGCGAAATCGCGGAGACGCTGGCATTGGGCTGGAAGTTACTGGGCGAATTCCCGGTGACGGAGTTGAAGCGGATCAAGCGGGAGCATATCGAGCGGTATGGAAAACGTTAGCCCGACGCGCATGGAGTTGCTCGCCGTCAAAGCGCAAATCGGCTTGGCGGAGCAGGGCCGCGATCTGCTGAAAGAGAAACGCAACGCGTTGATGAAAGAATTTATGAAGATCGCGGACCAGGTGATGACCGGCAGCGATGAACTGGAGCAAGCCGCCGCGACGGCGCGGCGCACCCTCGCCCGCGCGGAAGCGCTGGATGGGCCCGAAGCCGTCCGTTCCGCCGCGTTTGCCGCGCAGGCGGAACTCACCCTGTCGGTCGAAGGCGCGTTCGTGATGGGCGTGCCCGTACCGATCATCGAGCAAAAGAGCGCGGCGCGCGCGGTGATTGACCGCGGCTATAGTTTGTCCGGCACGTCGGCGCGGATTGACGAAGCCGCGGAACGCTTCGAGGAGGAAGTGGATTTGCTGATCGAACTGGCAGCGAGCGAACTACGCTTGCGCCGCCTCGCCGAAGAGATTCGCAAGACCAGCCGCCGCGTCAACGCGCTGGAAAATATCTTGATCCCGCGCCTGTACGCGCGCCGGGCATACATTGAAATGGTCTTGGAAGAACGCGCGCGCGAGGATCTGTTTCGCTTAAAGACAGTGAAACGCGCCATGTTAAGAGGGCGCGCGTAAGAGCAAGAGCGGTCAATCTTGCGCTAGGCAGTTACGAGCACATAATCTAATCCAAGGAGTGCGGATGAAGGCACACGAAATGCACACTGTCCCGGTCGAAGATGCCGCGGACATCCTCGAGACGCATTTGCGCCAGGGCTTGACGAGCCGCGAAGCGCAGGCGCGCGTAAAGCAGTTTGGCTATAACGAACTGAAAGAGCGCCCGCGCCCCGGTTTCTTTAGACTGCTGCTCGCTCAACTCAACAGTTTCCTGGTGATCATCCTCATCGCGGCTGCCGCGATCTCGCTGTTACTGGGCGAGGTCGTGGACGCCACCGCGATCATGGCGATCGTCGTCCTGAACGCGGTCATCGGCGTCGTCCAAGAGTCCAAAGCCGAGCAAGCCCTGGCGGCGCTAAAGAAGATGGCAGCCCCCACCGCCACGGTCATCCGGGATGGCAGCCAGTTCGCCATCCCCGCGCGAGAACTGTTGCCCGGGGACATCGTGCTCCTCGAAGCCGGCAACTATGTGCCGGCAGATATGCGCCTGATCGAAAGCGTGAATTTGAAAATTGACGAGGCATCCCTGACCGGCGAGTCGGTCCCCGTGAACAAGAATGCCAACGCGGTCTTCGACAAGGACATTCCCATTGGCGATCGCAAGAATTCCGCTTTTATGGGCACGCTCGTGACTTATGGGCGCGGCAAGGGGCTGGTCACCGCGACCGGGATGCACACGCAGATCGGTATGATCGCCGACATGATCCAGTCCTACGACGAAGAACCCACGCCCTTGCAATTGAAACTCGATCAACTGGGCAAATGGCTGGGGACCGTGGCTCTCGCCATTTGCGGCATCATCTTCGTCTTCGGCATCATCCGCGACACGCACCCGGGGACGATTCTGACCAGTGGGCTGGTCGCGTATTTGCAGGCGGAAGAAAAAGATATTATCGAACTGTTCATGACCGCCGTCAGTCTAGCCATCGCGGCGGTGCCGGAAGGATTGCCCGCCGTCGTCACCATCTGCCTGGCGCTGGGCATGCAGCGCATGGTCAAGCGCCACGCGTTGATTCGCAAACTGCCGGCGGTCGAAACCCTGGGCTGCGCGACGGTGATCTGTTCGGACAAGACGGGCACGTTGACGCAGAACGAAATGACGGTGGTGCGCGGCTGGGCGAGCGGAGAAATGTTTCAGGTGACCGGCGAGGGCTATAATCCCGAAGGGCAGTTCTTTCGCGACGGCGCGCCGTTCGGTCCGGCGACGGAGACCGCCACCGCGCTGCTTTTGCGCGGCGCGTTGTTGTGCAACGACGCCCGCCTGGAACAAAGCGGCGAGGCAAACGGCAAACGCACCTGGCGCATGATCGGCGACCCGACCGAAGGCGCGCTCGTCACGCTCGCGGCAAAAGCCGGGCTGTGGCGCGACGAACTCGAACGCGTCATGCCGCGCGTCGCGGAGATTCCCTTCGACTCGGAACGCAAACGCATGACGACCGTGCATCAGTTGCGCGATGGCCAGGTCCTTTACCCCGACCTGGCGCGCGCGCCGTTGATCGCGTTCGTCAAGGGCGCGCCAGACATTCTGCTCGATTACTGTGACTGCATTATCGTGGACGGACACCCTCAAGCGTTGACCGAGGCGACGCGCCGACAAGTCCTCGCCGCGAACGCGGAAATGGCGCGCCAGGCATTGCGCGTGCTGGGCATCGCGCTGCGTCCATTGGCGCACGCGCCCGAAACGCCCACGCCCGAAATGCTGGAAAAGAACCTTACCTTTTTGGGGCTGGTTGGCATGATAGACCCCGCGCGGCCAGAAGTCAGAGCCGCCGTGCAGGTGGCAAAGGGCGCGGGGCTAAAAAGCGTCATGGTGACCGGCGACTATAAAGAAACCGCGCGCGCCATCGCGGAGGAGATTGACCTCCTGACGCCAGGCGGCGCGGTGCTGACCGGCGTAGAATTGGAAAAGATGGACGACGCGCGCTTCGCGGCGCACGTGGAACACATAGACGCCTACGCGCGCGTCTCGCCGCAGCACAAAGTCAAGATCGTGGACGCGCTCAAGACGCGCGGGCACGTGGTCGCAATGACCGGCGATGGCGTGAACGATGCGCCCGCGCTCAAGCGCGCGAACATCGGCGTCGCGATGGGCATCACCGGCACCGACGTATCGAAAGAGACCGCCGACGTCGTGCTGACGGACGACAATTACGCCAGCATCGTTTCAGCCATCGAAGAAGGACGCGTCATCTACTCCAACATCCGCAAGTTCGTGTTCTATCTGCTCGCCTGCAACGTGGGCGAAATCCTGATCATCTTTCTCGCGATGCTCGCCGGCTTGCCGATCCCGCTGTCCCCGATCATGCTCCTCTGGCTCAACCTGGCGACGGACGGCGCGCCGGCGATCGCGCTAGGATTGGAGAAAGGCGATCCGGACATTATGCGTCGCCCGCCGCGCCCAGCCAAAGAGCCGGTGATCAACCGGGACATGCTGATCGGCATCGCCGTCATCTCCCTCGCCGACACCGTCGCGGTGCTGACGGCTTTTGGCATTGCCTTGTCGCGTTTCCCGGGCAATCTCGAAGCAGCCCAGACCGCCGCCTTTGCGACCCTGGTTTCTTCGGAACTCTTGCGCGCGTACACCTCGCGTTCCGAATACTATTCGGTCTTCTCCATCGGCGTCTTTTCCAACCGCTGGATGGTGCTGGCGACTGGCGCTTCACTCGCGTTGTTGCTGCTCGTGATCTACACGCCGTTCCTGCGACCATTCTTCGGTACGGTGCCGTTGGGCTTGAACGATTGGTTGATTCTGCTGCCCTGCTTCCTCGTCGCGCCCGTTGCCGCCGAATTGACCAAGGTCTATTTGCGGCGCAGAACGGCATCCGCGCCTATGTAGGAACCGCTCGCCGTAGCGATCCCGCGCGTGGTAGGGAACGGAGCAGCGTCCGTTCCCTACCTGCCCTTGACCGAGAACACGCGCACGTCCTGCGTTTTCCCCTTGAGTTGCGCGAGGCCCTCATCCTCAACCGCGATGTCGGAACCCAATCCCAAGCGCGTCGCCTCGTCAATCAAGATCGGCTTGCCGATGACTTTGGTATGCGCTTCCAACCGCGCGGCAAGATTGACCGTATCGCCGACGCACGTATAGGTCGCGCGCCGCTGGGTGCCGGTGTAGCCGGCGATCACTGCGCCGGACGCGATGCCGATGCCGATGCGAATCGCCGCGCGCTTTAATGCCGCGCGCTCGACGTTGTACTGCTCGATCAGTTCGATCATTTGCAGCGCGGCGCGCGCCGCGCGCGCACAGTGGTCGTCACAGGCAAGCGGCGCGCCGAACACCGCCATCAAGCCGTCGCCGACCATTTGATTGACGATCCCGCGTTCGCCGCCGATCGCGTCCATCATCAACGCGTAATAGTCGTTGAGCAACTCGATCGTTTCCGCCGGCGGCTGCGCTTCGGCAATCGTCGTGAACGAACGGATGTCGGAAAACATCACGGTCGCCTGCACGTATTTGCCGCCGAGCGAAAAGCCGGAGGTCATCAAGTCTTCGGCGACGGCGTCGGTCGCGAATTTGCGGATCAGTTCGCGTTGCATATCGCGTAGGCGCTTTTTCTCCAGACTCGACCCAATGCGCGCTTTGAGCAAGACCGGATTGACCGGCTTGTGCAAGTAGTCCTCCGCGCCCATCTCGACGCACTTGACCACGCTGTCGAGTTCGTCTACGCTGGATGCCATGATGACCGGGACGTTCCGCAAAACCGGGTCTTGGGTCAACTGCGCCAACACCTGCATGCCATCCATCTCCGGCATCTCGATGTCGAGGAGGACGAGATCGAAACTCTGGGCGCGCAGCATCTGCACCGCCTGCTTGCCATTTTCCGCGAACGCGACCCGATGTCCCTGTTGCTCCAGGTTGCGTCCCAGCAA